>PWZL01000099.1 GCA_003567475.1 Gammaproteobacteria bacterium
AACTGCGCGGGCTTCGTGCCCTTCGCCATGATGGCGCGCGAGGACGACAGCTTCGGTTACGAGATGGAGATCATCACCCGGCCCGGCAGCGGCATCGAGCGGCTCGAGGACCTGCGCGGTCGCACGCTGGCCTTCACCCAGCCGACTTCGAATTCCGGCTACAAGGCCCCGAGCGTGCTGCTCGAGCGCGAGGCGGACCTGATCGAGGGACGGGACTTCCAGGCGGTCTTCTCGGGCAAGCACGACAACTCGGTGCTGGGCGTGGTCAATGGCGACTACGAGGCGGCCGCGGTGGCCAACTCGGTACTCCGGCGCATGCTCGCCCGTGGCGTGGTGCGGGATGATCAGATCGTCTCGATCTACCGATCGGAAACCTTTCCGACCACAGCCTACGGCCACGCGCACAACCTCGAGCCGGCGCTGGTCGAGCGCATTCGCAAGGCCTTCTTCAGTTACGACTGGGAGGGCTCGGCGCTGGCGGCGGAGTTCCGCGAGTCGGGCGAGGCGCAGTTCATCCCCATCACCTACCGCGAGCACTGGGCCGTCATCCGCGATGTCGACCGCCTGAGCGGCACGCGCTACGACTGCCGCTGAGATGTTGCGCCTGGAAGGCCTGGGCAAGCGCTACCCGGGCAGTCAGACCGCCGCGCTCAGCGATGTCGATCTCGAAGTCGGCGCGGGCGACATTGTCGCGCTGATCGGCCCCTCCGGGGCTGGCAAGAGCACGCTGATCCGCTGCATCAACCGCCTGGTCGAGCCGACCGAGGGCCGGGTCATGCTCGGGAACCAGGAACTCACCGGTCTTGGCGCGCGCCAGCTCCGCCAGGCGCGCCGGCGCATCGGCATGGTCTTCCAGGAGTTCGCGCTGGTCGACCGCCTGAGCGTGATGGAGAACCTGCTCTCCGGGCGCCTCGGCTACGTCGGCTTCTGGCGCTCGGCGCTGCGCCGCTTCCCGCAGAGCGACATCGACATGGCCTTCCAGTTGCTGGAACGCGTCGGACTGGCAGGGTTTGCCGACCGGCGCGCCGATGCCCTCTCCGGCGGCCAGCGCCAGCGCGTGGGCATCGCACGGGCGCTGATGCAGGCACCCGACCTGCTGCTGGTGGACGAGCCCACCGCCAGTCTGGACCCGCGCACCGCGCGCCAGATCATGCGGCTCATCGACGAGCTCTGCCGCGAGCGCGGCCTCCCGGCGATCATCAACCTGCACGACGTGCCGCTCGCGCGGCAGTTCTGCCCGCGGGTGGTGGGCCTGACTGCCGGCCGGGTGGTCTACGATGGGCCTTCCAGCGCGCTCGATGCCGAGGTACTCACGCGCATCTACGGCGGCGAGGACTGGGAGAAGATGGCGGAAGCGGCGCGCGAAGACGAGCCCCCGGACGAGCCCGGCGAGGCGACTCGATCGACCGCGGATCAGGCCGGGACTGTACCGCCAAAAGCAGGTCTACCGTGAACCGGGCGACTGCCGCGGCTGGTATGACCTGGCGCCGGCCCCCAGTGATTGCCAACCCCTGGTTGCGGCGCGGGCTGTTCATCGGCGTGCCGCTTTATCTGTTCGTCGCGCTGGGAACGCTGGAGATCAACTGGGCGCGGGTCATGGCCGGCATGCCGCGGGCGCTCGAGTTCCTGGCCGCGCTGGCCTCGCCGGATTTCGTCTCCAGGGCCGACCAGATCATCGACGGCGTGCTCGAAAGCCTCACCATGACCCTGGTGTCGACCTTCCTGGGATTCCTGCTCTCCGTGCCGGTGGCCCTCGGCGCAGCCCGCAACCTCGCGCCGGTGCCCGTGTATCTCACCTGCCGCGCGATCATCGCCATTTCGCGCAGCTTCCAGGAAATCATCATCGCCATCCTGTTTGTCGCCATGCTGGGCTTCGGCCCGCTGGCCGGTGTCGCCACGCTCGCCTTCGCCAGCATCGGCTTCATCGCCAAGCTCGCCGCCGAGGAGATCGAGGCCATGAACCCCCGGCCGCTGGAGGCCATCCGCGCCACCGGCGGCAGCTGGCTGCAGCGGGTGCAGTGGGCGGTACAGCCGCAGGTGCTGCCGCGGGTGGCCGGCATCACGCTCTACCGGCTGGACATCAACTTCCGCGAGTCGGCGATCATCGGCATCGTCGGCGCCGGCGGCATCGGCGCCACGCTCAACACCGCCTTCGACCGCTACGAGTTCGAGACCGCCGCGGCCATCCTGCTGGTCATCATCGTGATCGTGCTGGCGGCGGAATACACCTCCGGCTGGCTGCGCGGACGGCTGCGCTGATGCCGGTCCGGCAGGAGGGTGAGCAGCTGATCTGGCAGCGACGCGACCGCCGCAGTGCGCTGATCCACTGGGCGTGGATGTTCGGCTTCGCGGTCGTGCTGCTGGCGAGCTGGCAGGTCATCTCCGAGCGGACTATCTGGGACTTCGTGCTCGACGCGCCGGCGCAGGGCGCGGATCTGGTCTCGCGCATGTTCCCGCCGGATTTCGCCTACGTGAACGCGCTGTGGCGGCCGCTGTGGGACACGATCAACATGGCCACGCTGGGCACGCTGATCGCCATCGCCCTGGCCGTCCCGCTGGCCTTCCTCGCGGCCCGCAACACCACGCCACGCTTCCCGCTGGTGCGTCCACTGGCGCTGCTGATCATCGTCACCTCGCGCTCGATCAACTCGCTGATCTGGGCGCTGCTGCTGGTGCTGATCCTGGGGCCCGGTGTGCTCGCGGGCGTGATCGCCATCGCGCTCCGCTCGGTCGGCTTCATCGGCAAGCTGCTCTACGAAGCCATCGAGGAAATCGACCGCCGTCCGGTCGAGGCGATCACCGCCACGGGCGCCACCGCGGCGCAGCTTCGGGTCTACGGCGTGGTGCCGCAGGTGATGCCCGCCTTCGCCGGCATCAGTGTCTATCGCTGGGACATCAACATCCGCGAGGCGACCATCCTCGGGCTGGTCGGTGCCGGGGGGCTGGGGCTCGAACTCATCGCCTCGGTCAACACGCTCGCCTGGGGACGGGTGGCCACGCTGTTCCTGCTGATTCTCGGCACCGTGCTGATCAGCGAGTGGATATCGGCCAGGTTACGAGCCGCGGTGACCTGAACACAGACTTGCGTGCTCTGCGCAAGCCGTTCAGCCTTTGTTCAGGTGACGCTGACACCCTACATCCTGTAAGAGTCTGCCGGCGCTGCGGCGCCCGGTCATCTTTGGAGGTGTATCGTGGGGGGTTCAATCCAACGCATCAGCGCGCTGGCCGCACTTACATTCGTGATGGCGTGCGGTAGCGACGGCGACGACCCCGGCCCACCGCCACCGGGGAACGGGAGTGGCGAGCCACCGCCTGCCTTCAGCAAACACCCCGAGCCCGTCTGGCGTGGAAACCTTCTGGCCGGCGATCCGACCGTGATCCGGCAGGGCGACCGCCTCCTGATGTACTACACCGACCTGCTGATCACGGGTGATGGCGATGGCGACAATCCGGACAACCTGCAGGTGTACATCGGCGTGGCGGAATCCACCGACGGCATCCGCTGGGCTTTCGCCAATCCCGACGCCGACGGCAGCGCAGCGCTACTGAACGCGCCCGAGTCCTGGGATCGGGTGCTCGAGACGGCATTCGTTCTCGAGCATGGGGGTGAGTGGCTGATGTACTACACCGGCTACGAGTCCGGTGCGGACGGCGTCGAGACCACCGTGGCCGAGGGCCGTATCGGCCTGGCCAGCTCCGGTGACGGCATGGTGTTCTCCCGCCTGACCGACCCGCCCTCACCCATCCTCGTCAACGATGCCGAGCAGGATGCCGATGCCCTGTTCAGCCCGACCGTCGTGTTCCACAACGGCATGTTCTACATGATCTACACCGGCTGGGCGCTCGCGCGCCATGGCTACGGACTGTTCGGCGCGGTCTCCGCAGACGGCGTGAACTGGCAGAAGAACGACACGCTGCTGATCACCGAGGAGGAGGTTTCGTGGTCGACGGACAATCCGCGGGAGTCGGAACTCGTCGCGGGTCCGGACGGCATGTTCTATCTGTTTTTCACCAGCGATGATGCCTCCGGCGACTCCGCCATCGGCGTGGCCCGCGCAGGCAGTCCGCTGGGGCCATGGGAGGTCCATCCGGAGCGGGTGCTGTTCGCCACGGAGTCCTGGGAGCCCTCAGGGGTGCTGGCGCCGGCGGTACTGATCGAGGATGACCGCATTCGTATCTGGTACATGGCCGAGATCGATGGCTTCAGCGAGTTCTATATCGGTTACGCCGAGCTGGCCTTTCCGCTGGCTTGGTAGCCATCAGGCCCGGTGCTCGTGGCCCCAGTACGTCGCCAGGCTGGCTGCCAGGCTAGCTGCCAAGAAACCCCAGGTCCCGCAGCGCGAAGTTGTCGATATTCGGTGCCACCTGAGAGAGCGCGGCGTCCTCGATACCGAACCAGCGGGCCAGGGTGGCAGCATACTGATCCGAGGAGAGACTCGGGATGAAGCGACCGCCGCCGACATCCCCCGGGCCACCGAGCGCCAGCAGAGGGTAGTTTCCGTAGAACCGCTGCCCGAGCACCGCACCCCCCAGGACCATCTGCACCGAGCTCCAGGCGTGGTCGGTGCCCGTCCCGTTGGAGGTCAGCGTGCGACCGAAGTCGGACTGCGTGAAGGTGGTGACCTGCTCGGCGACGCCGAGCTCCTCGGTGGCCGCGTAGAAGGCCGTAATCGCCTCGCTGACATCGCCAAGTAGCCCGGGCTGCAGCTCGTTCTGGTCGTCGTGGGTATCGAAGCCGCCAATCGCGACGAAGAACACCTGGCGATGGACCTCCAGCTCTTCGCGCGCCGCGATCACGCGCGCCACGGTCTCCATCTGCTGGCCGAGCTGCGAAAAGGGAAACGGCGTGGAAACCGCCGGTGCGCGGGCCAGTGCGTCGGTCACGACGTCCACCGTCGAGATCGCCCGCCGCTGCACCGCGGCGAAAGCCCGTTCGTAGATCGAGCCGTACTCGGCATCGACAACCCGCTCGAAGGCCCGGCGCTGCTCGAGCCCGAAGCCTGAATCGTCAAAGCCTATGAACTCAAGCGGCCCGCCGGCGCCCATGACGTAGGCGACCGTATCCTCGGCCGCCTGGAACAGCGAGTTGCCGAACAGCGAGATGTTGGTCGCCAGCCGCTGGCCGGCCACCTGCGTCCGGATCAGGTCGGCCATGCGCCCGGCCCAGCCGGTGGCGAGCTGCTCGCGACCCTTCAGCGTGTGCCACTGGTCCTGCTGGTCGTTGTGCGAGAACAGCTGCGGTGGCAGCGGTGCGCCCCCGCTGAAGTACTCCTCCAGCGAGATCGGTTGCACCAGCGGGCCCACGTCGTTGACGAAGGCCAGCCGGCCCTGCTCGAACAGGCCCTGCAGCCCGGACATCTCCGGGTGCAGCCCGTAGTCCACACCATCGCCGTCCAGCGGCGTGATCGGCAGCAACACCTCGCGTTCGAGCGCCAGGTTCTGCCTGGAATCGGTGTAGACCGCATGTTCGGCCGCGCTGCGCGGCACCAGTGTGTTCCAGGCGTCGTTGCCGCCGAACAGGAACACGCAGACGAGCGCCCGGTAATCGTTGAAGGGCCCGGGCGAGGCCACGGCGCGCAGCGCGGGGCAGCCCGCGCCGAGCAGCGCCGCACCGCTGCAGGCAAGCAGCTGCCGGCGATTGAGGTTCAGTCGTGAGGGTCGGCGAATCGTGGTCATGCGGGCTCTCCGCTCAACGCTGGTAGGCGTACTCGGGCGAGGTGACGATGAAGTAGAGCGTCTCCGCCACCCGGGCCACCGGCTCCGATGCCGGGATGCGCTGGAGCATGCCGGCGATCTCGGTCCGCAGGGTGGGTGATATCTCGCCGCCGAGCAGCTTGTCGGTCGCCCGATCGATCAGCGCGTCGATGTCATCGGCGAGCCCCAGTTCCTCGGTGATGTCGATCGCCACCTGGTCAGGCTCGAGTTCGGGATTCGCCGAATTCTGGACGAAGGTATAGGACGCCATGATGTTGGTGATGAAGGTGTTCTGGAACTCCGTGGCGATCTGCAGCTCCGGGGCCACCAGCCCGCGGGTGGCGATCTCGCCCGGCGGCGCGTAGTCCGGGCTGAAGAAATTGAACACCGAGGGCGACTGCAGCGGACCCTGGCCGAACATGATCGACGAGAATTCCATCGGGAAGCGGCCGCTGGCCGAGGCGCCCTCGTACGCGCGCCAGAGCTGCGTGACCCTCAGCAACGGCTCCTTGAGCTTGCCGGTGGTGTCGCTGGGGACGGCCGGGCGTGCTTCGCTATCGAGCAGGATCGCGCGGATCACCGCGGCCAGGTCACCACGCTCCCCGCTGCCGTTGTCGTCGAAGGCTTCGGCCACGCGGCGGATGTAGGCTGGTGACGGATTGCTGGTAACCAGCCGCTGGATCAGCGCACGGGCGATGAACGGGCCCACATTTGGATGCTCGAAGATGTTGTCCAGCGCGTCGGCCAGATCCTGCTCGCCACTCTGGCCTGCGGGCAGCACCACGCCGTTCAGCAGCTGCTTGGCGCCGGTGTCGTGGAATTCTGGGTAATGCTCCATCGGCCGGGTCTGGTTGTCGATCGTCGGAAAGGCGACCTCGTAGTCCCGGAGCCCTGCGAGATTCCAGCCCGTAAACACATGGGCAAAGCCCTCCACCACCGCCTGGTCGTAGGTGGGGACGGGTTGGCCCGCGGAGTCGCTCCGTACGGTGCCGTCCGGCTCGAGTTCGACCAGCCCGATGGTGAACAGCTGCATCAGCTCGCGGGCGAAGTTCTCGTCAGGCCGGATGTTTCGCTCCGGATCCGGCCGCCTGTTGCCGCGCATGCTGAGGTAGGTGCCCATCGCAGGGTGCAGCGTGACCGCCTCCATCAGTTCGCGGAAGTTACCGAAGGCATGCACCGCGAGGGTGTCGTAATAGTCGGCGAGCGACCAGGGCGCGATCACCAGCACACCCTGCTGCGACACCACCATGATCTGCGACAACGCGAACGCCACGCGCTGGCGCAGCTGGTCGGGCCCATTCACCGAGTTGCGAAACCAGATGTCGACGCGGTCGCCCTGGTGAAGGAAGCCGAGCAGCGGGTTGTCTGTTGCCACTTCTCGCACATGCGGGAGCTGCAGCGAGACAGGCTCGGCGATCTGTTGATCGATCCAGCCCTCAAGGCCCAGCGTGCGCACGCGTTCGGCATCGGCTTCGGTGGCGCCGAAGGTCGCCTGGTTCAGGAAACGGAAGGCGTCCGCCTGGGAGACCGGCGGCGGCGGCGGTGGCGTCACGGTGCCGCCACCTGTCCCGGCGCCGGCACCATCGCTGGAGCCGCCGCCGCAGGCGGACAGCATGAGTCCCGCAAGCAGCGCGACGAGACCCGCGCGCCCACGGGCTGCTGTACGAAGTCGACCCGATGTCATCAATCCGTCGGTCACGGCTGGAGCTCCTCGGGACCAGCAGGCGTACCCCGCAGGGCATGACGTACGAACAGTATCTCCGAGCGCACTGAACCTCAGCTGAACCATACATGGCCTAGTACGGCGTCAGGGTGACCCATGTCACGCGCCGCCGATCGCCGGGAATGTCCGGACAACCCCCTGCGGCGCCGGTAGCGTAGAGCCCCTACCTCGGCCAGGTTGCGCGTTGCGGTGAGCTGAGCAGGCGCAGGAATTCGACCATGGCATCCGGCTGATCGATGAACAGGCCATCGACCCGCTGGACTTCGAGCAGCAGGTACAGCAGTTCGTCTGCAGAGATGCCCTCAGGCAACGCGTCGGTGCGCAGCGTGTAGGGATGTACCAGCAGTCCTGCGGCGTGGGCATCGGCCACCAGGGTGCTGAACCGCGGCGCGCCATTGCCGTCCACGCCGACGATGATTCTGCTGATGGGCGGGCCGATGCCGTCGGCGTAGCGCGCGATGGCTGCCAGGCCCTCGGCGGTGTACATCGGTTCGTAGTCCACCTCGTTCATGCCCCAGTCGTTCTCGCCCAGCAGCTGCACCAGCCGAAGACGCACGCCCTGCTCGCGCAGACGCTCCAGCGGCTCGGGTTCGAACGACTGGATGATGGCGCGGTCTTCCGCTTCCCGGTATCCATAGCGCTCCAGCACCTCGACGATGATCGCCGCGATGTCGTGGCCATGCTCTGCATGGAAGGCCGGAAATTTTGTCTCGGGATAGATGCCGACGTCCCGGCCGGTGCTGGCGTTCAGCCCCTGGGTCAGCTCGATCAGCTCGGCCAGCGTCACCACCCGGAAATCCCCCAGTTCCGCAGGGAAACGCGCGGGGTAGCGCTGTTCGCCGCTGTCGGGCTCGATACGCTCGAACATCCGCAGCTGGCGGATCTCCTCCAGCGTGAAATCGACGACGTAGTTCAGGCCGTCCTCGCGTGCCCGGTCGGGAAACACTTCACGCACATTTGTGGTGGCGTCCAGCGTGAGGTCGTGCAGCGCGATCGCGTGGCCATCATGCGTAATGACGACATCAGGCTCGAGATAGTCGGCACCCTGCGCGTAGGCGAACGCATAGGCCGCGAGGGAGTGCTCCGGCAGATAGCCGGACGCGCCACGATGCGCGATCACCAGCGGCGCCGCCGGGGCGGCGTCTTTTGCAGCGGCACGCGCTGATGTCTGCTCCGCCCGCGGCGACAACGGCAGCGCCATCGCCAGCACCCCGAGCAGAAGCACGGCGGAATTCGCACGATAGACCATGGCCATGCTGTCCTCCTTGCTCTCGATGGCACATGGCACGACACTACATCACCGGAACGTGTCGACGCCATGACAGCC
>PWZL01000010.1 GCA_003567475.1 Gammaproteobacteria bacterium
GGCTTCGAGGTTGGTGTTGAACGCCGTGGCTTCGATGTCGCCACCCTTGGTGGCGCGCGCCGAGTTGATATCGATCGAGACCAGGGCTTCGGTGTGGTCGATCACGATCGCGCCGCCGGAGGGCAGGGTGACCGTATGTGAGAAGGCCGACTCGATCTGGCTTTCGATCTGGTAGCGCGTGAACAGCGGGACCGTCTCGTCGTCATAGAACTTGAGCTTGCGCAGGTTGTGCGGCATGACCCGCTCCATGAACTCCCGCGCCTCGTTGTAGACCGACGGGTCGTCCACGAGAATCTCGCCGACATCGTTGCTCAGGTAATCGCGCAGCGCACGAACGATCGCCTTGCTTTCCTGGTAGATGAGAAATGGCGACGGCCGTGAGACGACGACCTGCTTGATCGCTTCCCAGACGGAGAGCAGGTAGTCGAGATCCCACTGCAACTCCTCCGCGCTCCGCCCGACGCCCGCGGTGCGCACGATCGCACCCATCCCCTCCGGCACGGCGAGTTGGGCCATCGATTCGCGGACAATGTCCCGGTCCTCACCGGTGATTCGCCGCGACACGCCGCCCGCCTTGGGGTTGTTCGGCATCAGCACCAGAAAGCGGCCAGCGAGGCTGACGTAGGTGGTCAGCGCCGCGCCTTTGTTGCCGCGTTCTTCCTTCTCCACCTGGACGACGATGTCCTGACCTTCGCGAAGGACATCGCGAATCTGCACCCGCTCACCATCCTCCGGCTCGCGGACATAGTATTCAGGAGAAATCTCCTTCAGCGGCAGAAACCCATGGCGCTCCGCGCCATAGTCGATGAACGCCGCCTCGAGACTGGGCTCAACGCGCGTGATTCGGCCCTTGTAGATATTGGCCTTTTTCTGCTCCCGCGCCGGGATCTCGATGTCGAGGTCGTAGAGTTTCTGGCCATCTACCATGGCCACGCGCAACTCTTCCTGCTGAGTTGCATTTACCAGCATTCTTTTCATTGGAACCTGCTTCGTTGGGTTCCACGGGAGTGGCCGCGACCAACTGCAGACGCAAAGGCGCCGCAGCCGGATGGGACAGCATGGCGAGAACAACCAGCAGCATGTGCAATACTCAGCCTGTCCAGTCGCTGTGGTGGCCAGCGGTGCGTTACCGCCGACCGGCTCCCCGGGGAACGCCAGGAGGCTGTCTGAACAGCGGCCTGGTGCAATGCCCCGCGGAACTCCCGGGAAAACGTGTAAGGAAATCTAACCTGCAATTCCGCGCTGCCCGGTCTGTCCGGCCAGCGCAGGAAACCGTCGGGCGAAAGTCGACGCTGCTTGCACGTCGGGTCCGCCACGTTCCGTAATATAACAATGCGTCATGTTACCGGCAATTGGAAGTCTGTCGTTGCCTCGATGCGACATCCGTCAGGAAATCACCATGGGAATCATTCATTTGTTATCACTTCGCGCCGTCGCGTGCGCCGGCAGCGACAGGGGCTGCCGATGAGCGATGACCTCCGGCGGGCCGCGGTGGTCCACCTCATCGAAGAGGCGGCGGCTGGCCAGCGTATCGACAACTGGCTGCTGCGTGAGCTCAAGGGCTGGCCCCGCAGCCAGGTCTACCGGCTGCTGCGCTCAGGTCAGGTTCGGGTCAACAGTGGGCGCCGGCGGCCGGATTATCGCCTCCGCGCGGGCGATCGCGTGCGGCTGCCCCCGCAGGCGGCCGCAGACCCGCCCGCAGGACGTCCGGCCGTCCCGGCGTCGCTGCGCGCGCAGCTGGCCGCTGCGGTTATCGAACAGTCCCCGGAACTCATCGTGCTGGACAAGCCTGCCGGGCTGGCGGTGCATGGGGGCAGTGGAGTGAGCTTCGGGGTCATCGAGGGGCTGCGCGCGGCGTACCCCGAGGACGAGCGCCTGGAACTTGTCCATCGCCTTGACCGCGAGACCAGCGGCTGCCTGCTGGTGGCCCGCAAACGCGGCATGCTCAAGGCCCTGCATGCCCAGTTTCGTGACAATACCGTCGAGAAGCGCTACCTCACGCTGGTCAAGGGACGGTGGCAGCGGGGCCGCGATACCGTGGATCTGCCGCTGGACGTGCGGCATCGCGCCGGTGGAGAGCGTCACGTCGTGGTCGCCGACAGCGGCAAGCCGGCGCGAACGCAGTTTCGGCTGGTGGAAGACTTCGGGCAGGCCAGTCTGCTCGAGGTCATGCCGCATACCGGGCGGACCCATCAGATCCGGGTGCATGCCCAGGCGGTCGGGCATCCGGTGGCCGGCGACGAGCGCTACGGCGATCCGGACTTCAACGAAGACATGGCGATGCTGGGTCTCGATCGCCTGTTCCTGCATGCCCATGCCGTGAGTTTCACGCACCCTACCAGCGGCGAGCCCTGCGCGCTGAGTGCCCCGCTGCCGCCGGCACTGGCCGCTGTACTGGAACGACTGGGTCGCCGCCGCCGCGGCCCGGGACGCTGACCCGGGCCCTCAGGACAGCAGATCGACCCACTCGGCGCCGTCGCCCTGCGTCTCGACCAGCGCCGCCGCATCCAGGCCCAGACGACGCGGTCCGGGCGTGGCAGCCAGCCCGTCCAGGGCGGCCGCATCCTCGGCGGGGCAGTCCGCCAGCCCCACGGCGATCTGCAGGATATCGGTGACCGGATGGCGGTGGTCCTGCTGGTCGTCCGGGGTGCACTGCTGTGCGATCGCCTGCATGCCTGCCTCGGGCAGCCCCCAGGATTCGGCAATGGCGCCGCCGATGGTCGGATGCCAGTGTGACATCAGATCTTCCAGCACCGCGGGGTTGGAGAACGTGATGGGATAGTGCTCGGCATGACTGAGGATGAAGATTCGCCCGACGTTGTGAACCAGGCCGATCATCAGCATCTCGTCGGGGTTGGCGCGGCGCGTGCGCCGCGCCAGCGCATGGCACAGGCCTGCGACCAGCTTGCTGCGACGCCACTCGGGTTTCAGTAAGGGCTCCAGATGTCGGAACTGCTTGGCGGCCTGCAGTTGCTGCATCGCGAAGTTCATGCTGGCGCTGCGCACCATGCTGGCACCAATCCGGGCAATCGCGGCGGTGAGGCTGGCGGTTTCGGCGGCGTTGCGGCGGTAGGTGACGGAATTGGCGAGCTTCAATACGCTACCGGCGAGTACGGGCTCGCTGCCCAGCTGACGGCCGAGCTCATCAGCATCGAAGTCCGGGTTCTGCAGGGTCTTGCGAATCCGAATGACCACTTCCGGCAAGGAGGGCAGGCGCAGCTCGCCGCTCGAGAGCTGACTGGCAAGATCCTGGACCAGCTGGAAGGCTTCGCTGGTATCGTGAAGCTGCGTGCCGGGGGCGGGCGCGTCTTGGGGCATGGGCGACAGGCTCCGGGGTAGGGTGCAGGGGAGGACTTGCTTCCATGTCGGCCGGTGCCACGGGATCTTGAGCCGGCCGGATGGACGTCACGGCACCGCCAGGCCCGCCCGGCGCAGGGCGCCACTCAGCCAGATCAGCGGCAGGCCGATCAGCGCCGTCGGGTCTGTGTTGTCGATGCGCTCGAACAGGCTGATGCCGAGCGTCTCGCACCGGAACGCCCCAGCACTGTCGAGGGGGTGGTCGATCTCCACATACCGCGCGATCTCTGCCGCCGAGAGTGGTCGGAACACGACAGTGGTGACGTCGCGATGCGTGTCGATCAGCCCGCCCGGGTGGCGGACACACACGGCGGTATGAAACACCACTTCGCGCCCCGCACAGGCGGCCAGCTGGGCGCGCGCGCGCGCCGCATCGCCTGGCTTGCCGAGGGCCTGATCGTCGAGCGTGGCGACCTGGTCCGAACCGATGATCAGCGCCCCGGGCGCCGCGCTGGCGATCCGGGCGGCCTTGGCAGCCGCCAGCCGTTCGGCCAGCGTGGCCGGGCTTTCCCCGCCCTGGGGCGTTTCATCGATAGCCGGCGACTGACAACTGAACTCGAGCCCGAGACGCGCAAGCAGGGCGCGGCGGTGTCGCGACGAGGACGCGAGGATCAGGGGCGCGGTCGACATGCTTATCCGTTTCTTTTGACAAGGAATTTACGGGAAACTATCATAGATCGATTATGGATCGTCAGGTAGCGCTTCCCCGCGGGCAGCGTGGCTGGCTGGCCTGGCAGGATGCATTCGACCTCGCGGCCCGCAAGCGTGTGTTCGAAGGCCGTCTGCCGGTGTCGGTTTTTCCGCGTTTTGCCGAACTGCTTGCGGCGGTCGAGGGCGACATTGACGCTCGCTTGGCCTTTGCGGCTGACGGTGTCGGGCGGGTGCGGGTCGAGGGCAGGGTCGAGGGCGCGGTGGTGTTGGTGTGCCAGCGGTGTCTCGGCCGATACAGGCAAGCGGTTGAAAGTCGGGTCGGTCTGCTGCTGGTGAGCGACGAGGCACTGATTCCCCATCTGCCCGGGGCGTTCGAGCATGAAGTCATCGGCGATCGTATTCGCCCGCTGGACCTGCTCGAGGATGAACTGATGATGAGTCTGCCGCTGGTGCCGGTCCATCCGGATCCGGCGGACTGCGAAGAAACGGCACGGCGCCTGCTGGCGGCGGCCCAAGATGAACTGATGGAGTGAGATTGACATGGCCGTTCAAAAGAACAGAAAAACTGCGTCCAAGCGCGGCATGCGCCGCTCGCACGACGCACTGACCCCCCCGACGCTCTCGATCGAGCCGACCACCGGCGAGACGCACCGTCGTCACCATATCAGCCCTGATGGTTTCTATCGGGGACGCAAGGTGATCGACGTCCGCGACGATCAGGCATAACGCCGCACCCCACGCGCTTCGCGGGTCGTGGAAGCGCCGTATGACAGGCGCCTGTGCATTGGCCGGGCGCCTGTTTGTTTGTGAGGCCGCGCATGACTGATGCCCTGACGATCGCGCTGGACGCCATGGGCGGCGACCTCGGGCCCGAAGCGGTGCTGGGGGCGGCTGTGGCCACGCTCGAGCGCGATCCGCACGCCAGGCTGCTGCTGGTTGGCCGTGAAGAGGTCCTGTCGGGGGCGCGCGAGCGCCATGCCGGGCGCTTCGGCGACCGGCTGGGTTTCGTGGCCGCCAGCGAAGTGGTGGCCATGGACGAATCCCCGCGCGAGGCCCTCCGACGCAAGAAGGACTCTTCGCTGCGCGTCGCGGTCGATCTGGTGAAGCGCGGCGAGGCGGCGGCCTGTGTGAGCGCCGGAAATACCGGCGCGCTGATGGCCACCGCCAAATTCGTGCTGAAGACCCTGCCGGGTGTCGACCGCCCGGCCATCCTCGCACCGGTGCCCACCGTCACCGGCTTCACGTGGATGCTGGATCTCGGGGCCAACGTGACCTGCGATGCCGAGAACCTGCTGCAGTTTGCCGCCATGGGCAGCGTCGTCGCCGCCGACCTCGGCGGGATCGAGGCGCCGCGCGTCGGTCTGTTGAATGTCGGGGAAGAGGATATCAAGGGTAACGACACGGTGCGTGAAGCCGCCCGGCTGATCGGTGCCTCCGGACTGAACTACATCGGTTTCGTCGAGGGTAACGACATTTTCGGTGGTGAGGTGGATGTGGTGGTCACCGATGGGTTTACCGGCAATATTGCGCTGAAAACCATGGAGGGTCTGGCACGGATGATTGCCGGGCAGCTGCGTGAGGAGTTTTCCTGCACTGGCCTGCGGCGGCTACAGGCGCTCGCTGCGCTGCCGGCGCTCAGGGCACTGCGCCAACGTCTCGACCCACGGCGCTACAATGGTGCCAGTCTGGTCGGCCTGAACGGCATCGTGGTCAAGAGCCACGGCTCGGCTGACGCCACCGCTTTCGCCAATGCCATTCGCGTGGCGCTGGAGGAGGCCCGCAAGGGTGTACCTGTCCACATCAGTCGCATGCTCGAGAATCAGAAAACGTCATGTACTCACGTATAGCCGGCACCGGCCGCTGTCTGCCCGACCGCATCCTCACCAATGCCGAACTCGAGCAGATGGTGGAGACCTCGGATGAATGGATCCGCTCGCGCACGGGGATCGAGCGACGACATATCGCCGCCGAGGGCGAGACCACCAGCGATCTCGCCTGGCGCGCCGCCCTGCAGGCGATCGAGGCGGCCGGGATCACCCCCGCGGACCTCGACCTGATCGTCACCGGCACCACCACGCCGGATCAGATATTCCCGAACATTGCCTGTCTGCTGCAGGACCGTCTTGGCGTGCATGGCACCCCGGCCATCGCGCTCGAAGCAGCCTGCAGCGGGTTTATGTACGGGCTGTCGGTGGCCGACAAGTTCATGCGTGCGGGCGAGGCGCGTTATGCCCTGGTGATCGGTGCCGAGACGCTGTCACGCATCACCGACTGGACGTCCCGCGACACCTGCGTGCTGTTCGGCGACGGAGCTGGTGCCGTGGTGCTCGAGGCCTCGGAGACGCCGGGGATCCTCGCCACCCACCTGGGCGCCGACGGGCACTACAAGGATCTGCTGTACGTGCCGACGGGCCCGTCCCGGCGCCCGGTCACGCCCAGCCGCGAAGACGGCTTCATCCACATGCGGGGTAATGAAGTCTTCAAGGTCGCCGTGCGCACCCTGGGAGGTGTGGCCGAGGAGGTGCTCGCCAAGGCAGGCATCGACAAGACGGAAGTCGACTGGCTGGTCCCCCACCAGGCAAATATCCGGATCATCCAGGCCACTGCGAAACGCCTTGAGATTCCCATGGAGCGCGTGGTGCTGACCGTGCAGGACCACGGCAACACCTCCGCCGCCTCTGTGCCGATGGCACTCGACGTGGCGGTACGCGACGGGCGCATCCAGCGGGGTCAGCTGCTGTTGCTCGAGGCCTTCGGGGGCGGGCTGACCTGGGGCTCGGCGCTGGTGCGCTACTGAGTCGGCAGTATACTCCACGGCATGAGGCCAGTGTTTTCGGGTGAGGGATCGATGCGCATGCATGCAGGCTTGATGGGTGTGGTGCTGGTGTTGGGTCTGCTGCTCGGGCGCCCGGCATGGACTGCCGAGTTCATCCTCGAGGATGAGCGCCAGAGTGTGGTCGGGCAGGTACAGATCGTCCATTCGCGCTGGGAAGACACACTGCTGGACATCGCCCGGCGCCACGGGATCGGCTACGAGGAAATTCGCCGCGCCAATCCTGGTGTCGATGCATGGGTGCCCGGTGAGGGCACCGAGATTCTCGTGCCGACGCGATTCGTGCTGCCGGATGTCCCCCGGCGAGGCATCGTGATTAATCTGCCTGAATACCGACTGTACTATTTTCCCGAACGCGCAGCCGGTGAGCCCCAACGGGTGATTACGCACCCGGTGAGTATCGGGCGCATGGACTGGGACACGCCGATCGGCCTGCACCGCATTACCGAGATGCGTCGTAATCCAAGCTGGCGGCCGCCAGCCTCGGTGCGGGCCGAGGCGGCGCGTGATGGCCGTCAGCTGCCGGCAGTGGTGCCGCCCGGGCCGGACAACCCCTTGGGGAGCCGGGCGCTGCGCCTGACCCTGCCGTCTTATCTCATCCACGGGACCAATCGTCCTGAGGGCGTTGGCATGCGGGTGACGCACGGCTGCATCCGCATGTATCCCGAAGATGTCGAGTCGCTGTACGAACTGGTGAACGTCGGGACCGATGTGCGCATCATCAATCAGCCTTTCAAGGTCGGCTGGAACGGTGAGGTCATGTACCTCGAGGCGCATCCGCCGTTGGAGGAATACGCTGAAGAGTTCGCGGAGCGTAGTCTGACCGTGCTGACCGAGATGGTGGTGCGCGGCACGCAGGAACTCGCGGCGGTCGTCGACTGGGAAGGCGCGGAGATCATTGCCGGCCAGGCCCGCGGGGTGCCTGCGGTGATGGCGAGCCTCGATCCTGTCAGTGTGCCGCCGGCCGGCGAAGAGGTGCCTGAGGTGCTGGAAGAAGAGGCCAGTGCCGCAGCGCAGGTGGCACTTGACAGCGCGTCAGTGCTGCTGCTCGACGAAGAGTGATCGAGACACTTCGCTGGTCAGGTTTGCCATGTCGAGGGCAATAAAAAAAGCCGCGACCCGACAGGTCGCGGCTTTTTTGTCTCCGGTAAACCGTTCAGACAGGCCAGGGTAGCTGGCCTGGAGGCTTACTTGGACATCCGATCCCGGAACATGCGATCCACCTTTTCATTGGTGGCGTCGCAGCAGGCCTGGGCGGCGTTGGCGGCCGACAATGCCTGGTTGGCCGTGCTCTGGGCACCGGAAGCCAGCTGACGCGCCTCGTTGGCGGTACGCTGGGCTTCGGCAGCTGTGGTCTGTGCGGCAGCGGCATCGCGGGCGGCACGCTCGGCCGTGGCCTGAGCGGCCTCGATGGCCTCCATGTTGGCACAACCTGCAGCCAGCACGCCGGCAACGGTCAGCGCCCCAACCTTCAGGGCGGTCTGGAAAGTGGTTCTCATCTGGATGTCCCCTGTGTGTGATCCGGATTCGCGATAAACGCTGCGCGCGAGCGCAATTGTTGTCGACAGACACCATGTCTGCCCTGCTTACCGCTGCGCAGATAATGCGCGAAAGAACGCAGTACTGCAACGTGTTCTGCAGGTTTTTCGGGCTGTGCGAGCGCACCGGGGGGGATGCGATCGCGCCGTCAGAGGGGGCTTGCACTGGAAGGAAGGTCACTGTATATACTCACAGTGACTGTTTATCCATACAGGTGCCGAGATGTCCGCTGAACTCACCCCCCGCCAGCACCAGGTCCTGGCGCTGATCCGCGACACCCTGGAGGAAACCGGCATGCCACCCACGCGCGCCGAGATTGCCCGGGCGCTGAATTTCCGTTCGGCCAATGCGGCGGAAGAACACCTGCGCGCCCTCGAGCGCAAGGGCGTGCTCACATTGCTGCCCGGCGCCTCCCGCGGCATCCAGCTGCGCGACTCCCTGCGCGAGCAGCTTGGCCTGCCACTGGTCGGCCGCGTCGCTGCCGGCAGCCCCATATTGGCTGAGGAACATATCGAAGCGCGCTATCGCATCGATCCGGCGCTGTTCGCCCGTCGGCCGCACTATCTGTTGCGTGTCAGCGGCATGAGCATGCGCGATGCCGGCATCCTCGATGGTGACCTGGTCGCCGTGCACCGCACCCCGGAGGTGCGCAATCGCCAGATCATCGTCGCGCGTCTGGAGGACGAAGTCACCGTGAAGCGCTACCGCCAGCAGGGCCGTACGGTGTGGCTGTTGCCGGAGAATCCTGAATTCGAACCGATTGAAGTTGACCTCGAAGTCCAGTCCATGGTCATCGAGGGGGTCGTCGTCGGCGTGCTTCGCGATCGCCTGCCTGGCTGACGCGCCCGGCGTGGACGGAGGGCTCGACAAGCTGCTGCGGCAGGGGCGGGTGTGGCAGGCTGGCCGAGGGCCGTTGACGGAAGCGCGGGGAATCCCCAGCGGTTTCGCCGCGCTGGATGCCTGTCTCCCCAGTGCTGGCTGGCCACGGGCAGCGTTGACCGAGCTGTTGCTCGACACCCATGGTCGTGGTGAGCTGGCCTTGGTGCTGCCTGCCCTGATCAGGCTCTGCATGGCGGCGGCCGGCGGCGCCCAGCCGCGCTGGGTCTGTTGGGTGGCACCGCCGTTCATGCCTTATGCCCCCGCGCTGGCCGCTCGCGGCCTGCCCCCGGAATACATGCTGGTGGTGCATCCGCCAGGTCAGGCCACGCGCGGCGAACCGTTATGGGCTGCAGAGCAGGCGCTGCGCTCCGGACAATGCTGTGCGGTACTTGCCTGGGCGGACACGGCAGGCGACCGCCACCTGCGGCGGCTGCAACTGGCCGCCGAGGCCAGCGATGCCTGGGCGGTGCTGTTTCGTCCAGCCGCGGCGCGGCGCCAGCCGAGCCCGGCTACGCTGCGTCTGGCGCTGGATGCCGACGGTCTGGAGATCCTCAAGTGCCGCGGGGTGCGTCCCGCACGGCTGTCGTTGCCCCTGGAGGACGCCTGGCCGGGGGGCTGCCCGGCGCGTTCAGGGTGAGGTGCCATGCGCCGCGCACCACGCACACTGCCTCTGTTTCCGGAGGAGAGTCTCCCGCCCCCTGACGCCCCGGCAGAGTTCGGCAATGCCTCCCGCCGGCCTGTACAGGCTGTCGGACACCCGGCCAGCACTGACATCGTGCCGGCGCCGCTGGCTTCACCGACGACGCTTTGGCTGGCTGTTCATCTGTCCGCGCTGTCGCACGCTGCTCCGGCGAACGACCGGCCGCCGGTACTCGAGCGCCTGGCCACCCGACTCGGCGCCTTCTCGCCACGGATCAGCCTTGTCGAGCCCGATGGCCTGGTGCTCGAGATCGGCGCCAGCCTGCGCCTGTTCGGCGGTCATGCCGCACTGCGAGAGGCTTGCGCGGCGGCGCTGGCGGAGACCGGTGAGACAGTGCGGTTGGCCTGCGCGCCGACACCACTGGCTGCGACCTGGCTGGCGCGGGCCGGTGGTGACGATGTGCTGGCGCCTGGCCAGCTGGCCGGGCGGCTGGGTCAGTTGCCCGTGACGGTGTGGCGTGGGAGCCCGGCGAGCCTGGGCATGCTCCGGGAACTGGGCCTCAGGCGGTTGGCCGACTGCCTGCGGCTGCCGCGCGATGCCCTGGCGCGTCGTTGCGGTGTTGCGCTGGTGAGGGCGCTGGCGCAGGCGCTCGGACAACACCCTGATCCACGGGCAGCCTGGGTGCCGCGACGGGGCTGGCGCGAGACCTGCGAGCTGCCGGCCGAGACCGAGCTGCATGCACAGCTGCTCGAGGCTCTGGCCGGTCTGCTCGATCGTCTGACGCAGGCGCTGCGGACCCGTGATGCGGCCGTGCAGCGCCTGCGGCTCGAACTGTTTCACCTGGCGCGGCCGGCCACCGGGGTGGTGCTCGAGCTGCTCCAGCCGACCCGTGATGCCGCGCACCTGCATGAGCTCTATGCCCGTCGTCTCGAGCAGACCACGCTGCCTGCCCCGGTGATCGCACTCGCACTGGCGGCGCCGCGCCTGGAGCATGACATCACGCCGGCAGCTGCAGGACTGTTCACGCCCGGGTCGGGAACGGCCGCCTGCGAGGGCGTACCGCAGCTGGTCGAGCGTCTGCGCGCGCGGCTGGGTGTCTCTGCCGTGCATGGCTTGTGCCTGGTGCCGGAACATCGGCCGGAGGCGGCCTGGCAGCCGGTGGTGGCTCCGGGCCAGGGGGTGCGCGATGTGTCGCTGCCGGCGGCGGCTGGGCGTCGACCTGTGTGGATGCTGGCCGAGCCGGTCGTGCTGGAGAGTCGTACCGGACACCCCTGGTACCACGGCAGGCTGGCGATCGAACAGGGACCGGAACGCATCGAGACCGGTTGGTGGGATGGGTGTGACATTGCGCGGGATTACTATGTCGCGCGTGATACCGCCGGCGTGCGCCTGTGGATTTACCGTGAACGTCTGGGTGCGCGGCGCTGGTGGCTGCACGGCGTGTTCGGATGAGCGAGGTGCACCTGCCGGATTACGCTGAGCTGCACTGTCTCAGCAATTTCAGTTTCCAGCGCGGCGCCTCGCATCCCGAGGAACTGGTCGAGCGCGCTGCGGCCTTGGGCTATCGTGCCCTGGCGATCACCGACGAGTGCTCGCTTGCCGGAGTGGTACGCGCGCATGTCGCAGCGCGCAGCCTGGGGCTCGCGCTGCTCATCGGCAGCGAATTGCGTTGTGAAGATGGGCTGAAACTGGTGCTGCTGGCGAGGGATCGCAAGGGCTACGGTGAGCTTGGCGCGCTGATCACCCGCGCCCGCCGACGCAGCCCCAAGGGGGGCTACCGGCTGCAGCGCGATGATCTGGCTGGCGGTGTGCCCGGCTGCCTGGCGCTGTGGCTGCCTGATGCAGGCTGGGCGGCAGGTGGTGACTCTGGAGCGCAGCGGCTGGCTGACGGCCGCTGGCTGGCCGAGCGTTTCGCCGGGCGGCTCTGGCTTGCGGTGGAGCTGCTGGCAGAGGGTGATGATGCGGCACGCCTGACCAGCCTGCAGGCCATGGGCCGGCAACTGGCCATCCCCTGCGTGGCCAGCGGCGACGTGCACATGCATCTGCGCCGCCGCCGGGCCCTCCAGGACGTGCTGGTGGCGATTGGCAAGGGTGTGCCTGTGAGTCGCGCCGGGTTTGCGCTGTTCGCCAGCGGCGAGCGTCATCTGCGCCGACGTGACCAGCTCGCGCGCCGCTACCCCTCGGCGCTGCTTGCCGAGACGGTGACCATCGCTGCGCGCTGCGGCTTCTCACTCGATGAACTGCGTTACGACTATCCCTCTGAACTGATTCCGCCGGGCATGACACCCGCCGCACGGCTCCGCGAGCTCACCGCAGCCGGTGCTGCGCGTCGCTGGCCCCAAGGCGTTCCCGAGAAGGTACAGGCGCTGCTCGAGCATGAGCTCGCGCTCATCGCCGAGCTCGCCTACGAGCCCTATTTCCTCACCGTCCATGACATCGTCGCCTTCGCCCGCGGCCGCGGCATTCTCTGTCAGGGCCGGGGGTCGGCGGCCAACTCTGCCGTGTGTTTCTGTCTCGGGATTACCGAGGTCGATCCCTCACGCATGTCGGTGCTGATGGAGCGCTTCATCTCCCGCGAGCGCGATGAACCGCCGGACATCGACGTCGACTTCGAGCACCAGCGTCGAGAGGAGGTGATTCAGTACATCTACGGAAAATATGGCCGCGAACGCGCCGCACTCGCGGCCACCGTGATTCGCTATCGGCCACGCAGTGCGGTGCGAGATATTGGTCGTGCGCTTGGTCTGGAAACCGACCGGCTTGATCGCCTGGCCGGGGCGATTCAGTGGTGGGACGGGCGCACGGTCGCGCCCGAGCGCCTGCGTGAGGCCGGCGAAGACCCGGAGGATCCGCTGATGCGGCAGCTGCTGTGGCTGGTACAGGAGTTGCTGGGCTTTCCGCGGCACCTGTCCCAGCATGTCGGCGGCTTCGTGATCTCGGCCGGTCCGCTGGAGACGTTGGTCCCGATCGAGAATGCCGCCATGCCGGAACGCACAGTCATTCAGTGGGACAAGGATGACCTGGAGGCGTTGGGGTTGCTCAAGGTCGATGTGCTGGGGCTGGGCATGCTGACCGCCATCCGGCGCAGCTTCGAACTCATCGAGGGCTTTCACGGGCGCAGCCTCACGCTGGCCAGCGTGCCGGCCGAGGATCCGGCCGTCTACGACATGATCTGCCGGGCCGAGACCATGGGGGTGTTCCAGATCGAATCACGTGCGCAGATGGCCATGCTGCCGCGCTTGAAGCCGCGCTGCTACTACGACCTGGTGATCGAGGTGGCGATCATCCGCCCGGGACCGATCCAGGGCGATATGGTCCATCCCTACCTGCGCCGACGCAACGGTCTCGAGCCGGTCAGCTATCCCAGCGCTGAAGTCGAGTCGGTGCTGCAGCGAACCCTGGGGGTGCCCATCTTCCAGGAACAGGTCATGCAGCTCGCCATTGTCGCCGCCGGGTTCTCCGGTGGGGAAGCCGACGCCCTGCGCCGGGCGATGGCGGCCTGGAAAAAGCAGGGCGGGTTGGGTCCCTTCGAGCATCGCCTGATCGAGGGCATGCGCCGGCGCGGTTACTCGCAGGCCTTTGCCGAACAGATTTTCCGCCAGATTCTGGGCTTCGGTGAGTACGGTTTCCCGGAGTCTCACTCGGCCAGTTTCGCCCTGCTGGTCTACGTTTCCGCCTGGCTGAAATGTCACGAACCGGCGGCATTTTTCTGCGCGCTGCTGAACAGTCAGCCCATGGGGTTCTACGCGCCGGCGCAACTGCTGCGCTGCGCCCGTGACCAGCACGGCGTGGAGCTGCGCCCGATCGATGTGCGTTACAGCGCCGCCGAATGCACCCTGGAGCGTCGCGAAGACGGTACGCCGGCACTGCGGCTCGGTCTGTCTTTGGTGCGGGGGCTTTCGACGCTCGGCAGCGCGCGGCTGCTGGCCGCCCGGGCTGAACAGCCCTTTGAAAATGCCCAGGATCTCGCCAGCAGGGCGCGGCTCAACCGTGGTGATCTTGGTGCGCTGGCGTCGGCCGACGCACTCGCCGGCATCGCTGGTCATCGTCACCGGGCGCGTTGGGTGGTGGCCGGGGTGGAACCCCCCTCACCGTTGCTGCCGGTGCCCGAGTTCCGTGAGGCCGAGCCCCTGCTGCGCGCGCCGAGCGAGGGCCAGGATATCGTCGCCGATTATCGCCACACCGGCGTCAGCCTGGGGCGCCATCCGCTCGCTCTGCTGCGCGAGCGGCTGGCGGAGGAGGGCAGTGTCACCGCCGAGGCGCTTGGCACGCTGGCTGACGGTATGCGTGTCCAGGTGGCGGGGCTGGTGATCACTCGACAGCGACCGGGCTCGGCCGGAGGAGTGACATTCGTGACTCTCGAGGACGAGACCGGGAGCGTGAACATCGTGGTCTGGCAGGCACTTGCCGAGCGAGAGCGCCGCGCGCTGCTGCAGTCCCGCCTGCTGCGGGTGGGCGGCAGGCTGCAGCGCCAGGACGGCGTCACGCACGTGATCGCGCGCAGCCTGGTGGATCGCAGTGACTGGCTGGGCGCGCTGGTGACACGCTCGCGGGATTTTCACTGAGCCCGCGGGCTCAGACGTCGTAGTCGTCGAAGTCTTCCAGATCGCGCGCGGCCCGCCGGGCTTCGAGCAGTTCCTCAAGGCGTCGGCGCGCTGACATGTCCCTGGCGGGCACAGGGGCGGTGTCACTGTCGAACTCGTTGCCCAGGTCTTCCACGTCGATCTCCTCGGCCTCGTCGCCGTTGGTCTCCGTCACGTCGGCGTCGCCTTTCTGCGCCACGTCGAGTTCCTCGGTGCCGTGCCCTGTACTCTGCCGAAACCCTGTCTGGATGACCTTTCAGCAGGCCACCTTGGGGCGACTTATAAACGGGAAAACGCGGCCGCGCAATAGTCGACTGCCGCATGTATCGATCGTGTGTCGGGGGGCTACATGACCAGTTGGTTCATGTTGATGATGGGCAGCAGAATAGCCAGCACGATGATCAGGACGATCACGCCCATCAGCACGATGACCAGCGGGGCAAGCAGGCTCAGCACGTTGCCCAGAATGGCGGCAATCTCGTTTTCCTGGTGATCGGCGGTGCGCCCCAGCAGCTCCTCCAGTCGGCCACTGGTTTCCCCGCTGGCGATCAGGTGCACCATCATCGGCGGGAACAGTCGGCTCGCGCCGAGCGAACGCGCAATACTCGCGCCCTCGCGCACGCGCGCTGCCGCATCCTCCACCGCCCGGCGCATCGGCAGATTCTCCACCACCTGGCCTGCGATGCGCAGCGCATCGAGTACGGGCACACCACTGCCGGCCAGGATCGCCAGCGTTCGCGTGAAGCGCGCGGTGTTCAGCGCCCGCGACAGCCGTCCGAACACTGGCAGGCGAAGTTTGAAGCGGTCCCAGCGCAGCCGCATGCTTTCGTTGCGCAGCAGCCGCCGGAACACGAAGACCGCGGCGACGACCCCCCCGAGGAGCAGCAGACCGTGATTTGCCATGAACTCGCTGACTGCCATCAGGGCTATCGTCAGCGGTGGCAATGTCTGTCCGGAGGTTTCGAATACCGTGACCACCCGCGGCACCACGTACGTCATCATCAAGGCGACGATCAGCAGCGACAGCAGCACCAGCACCGCGGGATAACCCAGCGCTCCGGCAACCTGCTGGCGCAGCCGCTGGCGACTTTCGGTGTAGTCGGCCAGCCGCTCGAGCACCCCGTCGAGGTGGCCGGACTGCTCGCCGGCGGCCACGGTCGCGCGGTAGAGCTCAGGGAAGGCCTGCGGAAAGTCACCGAGACCCTCGGCGAGGGCGTGGCCCTCCATCACCTTCGCGCGTACGCCGACCACCACGCCCTGCACACGGGGCTTCTCGGTCTGCTCGGCGACGGCCGAGAGCGCCTCCTCCAGGGGTAAGCCGGCACGCACCAGCGTGGCCAGCTGCCGGGTGAACAGCGAGAGATCCGCCGCACCCATGCCACGACGCATCCGGGGCGCGCGCCCGCGCCGGGCGTCCGCACGGCGCGAGACCTCCGAGACCTCCAGCGGGATGAGCTCCCGCTCGCGCAGCAGCTGGCGGACATGGCGCGCGGTGTCCCCCTCGAGCACACCCTTGCGTTCGCGGCCCCGCGGATCGACGGCGACGTACTCGAAGGCACCCATGGCAGCGCAGGCAGGCGTCGTCCGCGATCAGTCGTCGCGGGTGACGCGAACCACCTCGTCCATGGTGGTGGTGCCTGCAAGGACCCGGCGACGGCCATCGTCGCGGATGCTCGGGCCCTGCGTGCGGGCGTAGCGCTCGAGTTCCTGCTCGCTCGCGCCGTCATGGATCATGGTGCGCATGGCATCGTCGACCATGATGAGTTCGTAGATGCCGGTGCGCCCGCGGTAAGCCTGGTTCTCCATGCCGGCGCGTGGCCGCTGCAACAGCGGTGGGTCGACAGGATCGACGTTCAGTGCCCGGCATTCGTATTCGACGGCGCGGTAGCTCTCGCAGGCGTCTGGGTCCAGCACCCGCACCAGCCGCTGCGCCATCACCCCAATGAGGCTGGAGGAGAGCAGATACGGCTCGACGCCGATGTCACGGAGCCGGGTGATGGCGCCGACCGCGGTGTTGGTGTGCAGCGTGGAGAGTACGAGGTGACCGGTCAGGCTCGCCTGCACGGCAATCTCCGCGGTCTCGAGATCACGGATCTCGCCGACCATCACCACATCCGGGTCCTGACGCAGGATGGCGCGCAGGCCCCGCGCGAAGGTCATCTCGACCTTGGTGTTCACCTGGGTCTGGCCGATCCCGTCGATGTAATACTCGATGGGGTCCTCGACCGTCATGATGTTGCGCGAATTGTCGTTGATGCGCTCGAGCGCGGCGTACAGTGTCGTGGTTTTCCCCGAACCGGTGGGGCCCGTGACCAGAATGATGCCGTATGGCCGATGGATGAGCGTGTCCATGGACGTCTGGGTTTGCGGATCCATGCCAAGATGGGTGAGATCCAGCCGACCCGCCTGCTTGTCCAGAAGCCGCAGCACGACCCGTTCGCCGTGTCCCGAGGGCATCGTCGAGACGCGCACGTCGACGGCACGGCCAGCGATTCTGAGGCTGATGCGGCCATCCTGCGGGAGCCGTTTCTCGGCGATGTCGAGCTTGGACATGACCTTGATGCGTGACACCACCAGAGGTGCGACCGCGCGCCGCGACGTCAGCACCTCGCGCATCACGCCATCGATGCGGAAGCGCACGACCAGGCGGTTCTCGAAAGGCTCGATGTGAATGTCCGAGGCCTCGTCCTTGATCGCCTGGGTGAGGACGGCGTTGATGAGGCGGATGATGGGCGCATCGTCCTCGCTCTCGAGCAGGTCCGAGGGCTCAGGCAGCGCCTGCGCCACCTCGAAAAGGTCCATATCCTCTTCCAGGCCATCGACCATCTGGGTCGCGCTGCCCGAACCGCCTTCATAGGCCTCGCGCAGCAGCTCGTCGAACCGCTCGGTACTCACTTCAAGCAGCGACAGGGGGCGCCCGCAGACCCGTCGGACCTCGGCCAGGGTCAGCAGCTGCACGCCCGGGCGATGGATGATCTCGACGCGGTCCTCGTGGGTGACCTCGCGCAGCAGGACCCCATGGCGCTTGGCGAACGTGAAGGGGAGGCGGCGCGGAGCCAGCTCCAGGGCCTCCGCCTCTGGCGGCGCGGTCTCCGTCGCCCCGCTTTGCGCCAGCGGGTCAGTCGTTGCCATCGGGGTCTGAAGTGGCGTCAGCGGGGTCGTCTTCATCCGGTTCCGGACGCTCACGCAGGTCGAGTATGGGCAGCCGGGGGCGTTCGGTATCTGGCAGCAGAGGCACGCGCCGGCCGTCCCCGAGTTGCATGTCGCGGATCATGTTGTACTTGCCATCCGTCGCCAGCGTCGCGCTCAGGCCATCGCGCAGGATGACCGGCCGGATGAACACCATCAGATTGGTCTTGACCGTCTGGGTGCTGCGCGAGCGGAAGAGATGACCCAGGACCGGAATGCTGCCGAGCACCGGAACGCGCTGCTCGCTCTCACGCAGCGTATCGTCAATCAGCCCGCCGAGGACGAGGATGTCGCCGTCCTCGACAATCACCGAAGTGCTGATTTCGCGGTTGTTGGTGATGAGGTCCACCGCGCCGCCCGTGCCTGCGCTGATACTGGAGATTTCCTGGCGGATCCGCAGGATGACGGAATCGGCGCGGTTGATCTGCGGCGTGATCTTGAGCAGCGTGCCGACATCTTCGCGCTGGATCGTCTGGAAGGGGTTGACGGGCTGCGCACCGCCACCAGTGCCGACCGTGGAGAACTGGCCGGTGAGGAAAGGCACGCGTTGGCCGACCTTGATCTCGGCTTCCTCGTTATCGAGGGTGACGATCGAAGGCGTGGAAATGATGTTGGTGTTCGCATCGCCCTGCAACGCACGCAGGATCGCTGCGAAGTTGGTGCCGCTGCCACTGATCCGTCCGACGCCTATGGTGATCCCTGGCGGGATGGCCCCTAGGTTGGGCACGTCGCCGGCGACAGCCCCGGCCAGCTGCACCACGCCCGGTCCGGCCCCCGGGAAGTTGGTCACGCCGATGGCGTTGGAGTCGCGCGAACCGTCGATGGCCCAGGTGACCCCGAGCTCGGCCGCCCTGTCGGAGGAGATCTCGACGATAATCGCCTCGACCATGACCTGCGCCCGACGAATGTCCAGACGATCGACGATGCTCATGATCGCGCGCATGTCCGCGGGAGGGGCGCTGACGATCAGTGCGTTGGTCTGCTGATCGGCCCAGATGCTGACCGGCTCACCGTCCTCGCGTCGCGAGCCCCCTTCGGCGAAGCGTTGCTGCAGGCGGCCGGCGAGGTCTTCGGCGTCGGAATAGGCGAGATAGCGGACCTGGGTATCGCCACCGGCTTCCACCGGCGTATCCAGGTGCGCGATCAGTGCCCGCAGGCGCAGGCGCCCGGCCGGCGGACCGCTCAACAGCAGGCTGTTCGTGCGGGTATCGGCGAGCAGCTGGGGGGTGGGCGTGCCCCCCTGGGCCGCCTGGGTGTTCTGCACCAGCGTGCGCAGCATGTTGGCGAGATCGCCCGCGCTTGCGTGTTGCAGTGGGATGACTTCGATGTCTTCTTCGGCCGCCCGGTCGATCCGCCGGATGATCCGATCCATCCGCGCCACGTTGGCGGCGCGGTCCGAGACGATCAGGATGTTGGATTGTGGATGGGCCGCCAGGTGACCGTACTGCGGGATCAGCGGTCTGAGGATGGCGACCAGCTGGGCGGCGCCCACATTCTCGAGTTGCATCACCCGGGTGATGAATTCATCGCCGACGCCTCGCTCGGCATCCGGAAATTGCCGGGCATTCGCGTCCGGCACGATCCTGACCACGTCGCCGGTGTCGATGGCCACGAAGCCGTAGACCTGCAGGATCGACAGAAAGGTCTGATAGAAGGCCTCGGGAGTCATCGGTGTGGCCGAGAGCATCGTCACCTTGGCGTTGACGCGCGGGTCGAGAATGAAATTGCGGCCGCTGATCTCGCTGACCGCTTCGGCGATCTGGCGGATATCGGCTTCGCGATAGTTGGGCTTGATCGACTGCGACTGCGCCGGAAACGCCGTCAGCAGTGCGGCCAGGGCCCAGCTCAGGACGATGAGCGCCCGCATTACTGCAGCGCCCCCGTGGCCCCGGCGAGCTGGCTGGTATCCAGCATCATTGTCTCCGTCACACCGTCGCGTTCCAAGGTAAGGCTGACCGAGGTGGCATCCCCGAGTTCAGCGAAAATCTCCAGTCCACGACTGGGGTCGCTGAGCGGTTGGCCATTGATCTCCACCACCAGGTCGCCCGGCTGCAGGCCCAGCGCGCTGAATTGCTGACGGTTGCGCCCAGGGTAGACCCGGTAGCCGCGCATACTGCCGCCCTCGAGGTACGGCTGCACGCGCAGGATTTCGGTGATTCGCGCAGCATTGTCCGAGATCACCTCCCGTACCGAGCTGGTGGCCGACCGTTGTGAGCGCACGATCCCGCCCGGCCTCGCCGCGGTCTGCCGGGCGGCGGCCGCGCCGCCTGCCGGAAACTCCCGCGGCAGCATCAGCCTTTCGAGGGTGCCTGCACGGTTGAGCACGACCTGATCGGCGTGCACGGCATGCAGACGGACGCCTCCGGGAAGCTGGGCGCCGACCCGATAGACCTGGTCACGCCCACGGTTGTCGGCAATGATCGCCACCCCCCGCTCCGGGTCATCATCGGCGACCACACCACGCAGCTGCAGATTCAGGCGTGTTTCCGGGACCTCGAGCGGCTGCGGCTGCTCGACCACCGGCTGAGGGTCGTCAGTGACCCGGCCGAACAGTGCAGCCTCGACGATACGCTGGGCGTCGATACCGGCTGCCGTGGCACCGCTCGGCGCGGGCACCGTCGCCGGCACTGCGGGCAGGGCGTCGGGATTCGCGGCTGGTGTGAGCACCAGCCAGGTCAGTCGGGCCAGCTGGATGGCGATCAGGGCGACCAGCAGCGCGACCACCCAGGGCGGCAAACGCCGGCTGGCCCAGATCAGCGAGGCCTGGGGATCCAGTCGTCCGAGTGTGGTGGCCAGTTGCATGGTTGGGTTGAGGGTACCGGTGGTCGTGTCGCCGAACCTTGGCTGTCCACGAAGGTCAGATTGGCGTACGACTATACCCGTGCCGCCACGCGCGCAACAAGCGCTGGTCGCCGGAAAAATTGTCATCCAGTCAGGGGACTTGCACGTATTCCCTGACAATGGCGTTAAGGAGGCATGCCGGTGAACGCCCGCTGCGGCAGTATGATGCAGGTCACAGCGCTGACGTCCGCGCTTGCAAAGCGTCGTACGGTGCCGAAAACTTCAGGGTCACGGGTAACGGCCTGCCGCTGAGGCGGGCGATGGAGTAAGCGAGGGATGTCCGGTTCGGACCACGAACACCATCACGGCGGTGACGATCGGGGCTTGGCGTTGGAAGAGGCCAAACCCAAGCTCAAGCAACCACCGCGCTATCAGGTTCTCCTGCTCAACGACGATTACACGCCGATGGAATTCGTCGTTCAGGTGTTGCAGGAGGTGTTTACGATGGATCGCCAGAAGGCCACACGGGTCATGCTGGAGGTGCATACGAAGGGTAAAGGCGTCTGCGGGGTCTACACTTTCGAGATCGCGGAGACCAAGGTGGCCCAGGTCACGGCTCAGGCACGACAGCAGCAGCACCCGCTGCTGTGCACCATGGAAGAGGTCTAAATGCTCAGCAGCGAGCTTGAATATTGCCTTAACGAGGCATTCCAGAATGCGCGGGAGAAGCGCCACGAGTTCATGACCGTGGAACACCTCCTGCTGGCCCTTGTTGATGTACCGCGGGTGGCGGACATCCTGCGAGCCTGCGGCGCCGACACCGAGCGCCTGCGTCATGACCTGCAGGCCTTCATCGACGAGTCCACCCCCCGGCTGGCGCAGGGTGAGGAAGACACGGATGTGCAGCCGACGCTGGGGTTCCAGCGGGTGTTGCAGCGGGCCGTGTTCCACGTGCAGTCCAGTGGCAAGAAAGAAGTCACCGCCGCCAACGTGCTGGTGGCGATTTTCGGCGAGAAACAGTCACAAGCCACCTATCTGCTGGCGCTGCAGGACGTCAGCCGGCTCGATGTCGTCAACTATCTCTCCCATGGCATTGGCAAGCATGGCGAGGCGCCGGGCGAGCCGGCGGCCGAAGAGCAGGATGCGGCAGGCGGCGAAAAAGAGGCGGAGGGGGGCGATGCGCTGGAGCGCTATGCCACCAACCTCAATCGTCTCGCCGAGGAGGGTCGAATCGATCCGCTGATCGGCCGGGACCTCGAAGTCGAACGGACCATCCAGATTCTCTGCCGTCGTCGCAAGAACAATCCGCTGTTCGTCGGCGAGGCGGGGGTGGGCAAGACGGCGATCGCCGAAGGACTTGCCCGCCTCATCGTTGAGGAGAAGGTGCCGGCGGTGCTGCGGGGGGCGACCATCTACGCCCTGGACATGGGTTCACTGGTCGCGGGGACCAAGTATCGCGGCGATTTCGAAAAGCGCCTCAAGGGCGTGCTCGCCGAGGTGCGCAAGCGCGAGGGGGCCATTCTGTTCATTGACGAGATCCACACCGTGATCGGTGCAGGGGCGGCCTCGGGTGGCGTGATGGACGCCTCGAACCTGATCAAGCCCCAGCTCGCAAATGGTGAGCTGAGGTGCATTGGATCAACAACTTACACGGAATATCGCGGAATCTTCGAGAAAGATCGCGCGCTCGCGCGGCGGTTCCAGAAAATCGAGGTGCCGGAGCCCAGCGTCGAGGAGACCTACGAGATTCTCAAGGGTCTGAAGAGCCGCTTCGAGGAGCACCACGAGCTGCGCTATGACGATGCGGCCTTGCGCGCGGCGGCCGAGCTCGCGGCCAAGCATATCAACGACCGTCACCTGCCCGACAAGGCCATCGACGTCATCGACGAGGCTGGCGCGAGGGTGCGGCTGATGCCCGAACACGAGCGGCCGGCGTCGGTCGACGTGGAGCTGGTGCAATCGGTGGTGGCCAAGATGGCGCGGATCCCGCCAAAAAGCGTCTCCGCCTCCGATCGCGACGTGCTCCGTAACATCGAGCGCGATTTGCGCCTGGTGATCTATGGCCAGGACGAGGCCGTCACGGCACTGTCGGCCTCCATCAAGATGTCGCGCTCCGGGCTTGGTGACGAACAAAAGCCCGTGGGTTCGTTCCTGTTTGCCGGGCCGACCGGCGTGGGGAAAACCGAAGTCACCCGTCAGCTGGCGCTGATTCTGGGCGTCGAGCTGATCCGTTTCGACATGTCCGAATACATGGAACGCCACACGGTGTCCCGACTCATCGGTGCGCCGCCGGGTTACGTCGGCTTCGACCAGGGCGGCCTGCTCACCGAGGCGATTTCCAAGAACCCGCATTGTGTCCTGCTGCTCGATGAAATCGAGAAAGCGCATCCTGAGGTGTTCAATCTGCTGCTCCAGGTGATGGACCACGGCACGCTGACGGACAACAACGGCCGCAAGGCCGACTTCCGTAACGTGATCATCGTCATGACCACCAATGCCGGGGCCCAGGAGATGAGCCGGGCATCGATCGGGTTCACCTCTCAGGATCACGGCACGGATGGGATGGAGGCGATCCGGCGCATGTTCACGCCGGAGTTCCGCAACCGACTGGATGCCATTATCCAGTTCAACGGCCTCGATGAGCTGTCAGTGCAGCGGGTGGTCGACAAGCTGATCGTCGAACTCGAGGGTCAGCTGGAGGAGAAGAACGTCACCCTGGAGCTTGACGACGCGGCCCGCAGCTGGATCGCCACCAAGGGCTATGATCCGAAGATGGGTGCGCGGCCGATGGCGCGGATCATCCAGCACCACCTCAAACGGCCCCTGGCCGAGGAGCTGCTGTTTGGCCAACTGGCCGAGCAGGGTGGGCATGTGCGCGTCGGTGTCGGCGCGGATGGGGAGCTGGCGTTGCGGGTAGAGCCGGCAGTACGGGAACTGGCCCACCTGCCGGAATGAGGCCGTCGGTGGCCGCGGCCACGGCGCCGGCTCAGCGACCGCGGTAGACGATGCGGCCCTTGCTCAGGTCATACGGGGTCAACTCGACCGTCACCTTGTCACCGGTGAGGATGCGGATGTAGTTCTTGCGCATTTTCCCTGAGATGTGCGCGATGACCACGTGGCCGTTCGTCAACTCGACGCGGAACGTCGTGTTGGGGAGTGTCTCGACGACAACTCCCTCCATCTGAATGGCGTCTTCCTTGGACATGAAACCTCGAGTGTGCTGACGGGGCGGTACCCGGAAGGACGCGGATTCTTGCACAGTGACGCGGGGGAGGCAATTTACCCCGCGCCAAGCGTCCACTGCTGCGGCTGACCTGGGGGGTCGCAGGCCGTGCGGAGCATCGCGAGAAACTCGCGACGGGGGACGGTCTCAGCCCCCAGCCGGGTCAGGTGCGAGGTCGACTGCTGGCAATCGATGAGGGCGAGGCGCCCGGCAAGATGCCGCACCAGTTGCACCAGCGCGGCCTTCGAGGCGTCGGTCACCCGCGAGAACATCGACTCGCCGAAAAACACCTCACCGATATAGAGGCCGTACAGCCCCCCGACCAGCCGAGCGTCTTTCCAGACCTCGATCGAATGGGCCCAACCGAGCGCGTGCAGGTGCTGATAGGCGGCGCGCATCTCCGCGGTGATCCAGGTGCCGCTGGTGTACTGACGCGGCGCCGCGCAGCCGGCCAGCACCTCGGCGAATGCGCGGTCTGCCGTGTACTCGAAGCCGGCGTGGCGCAGGCTGCGGCGCAGGCTGCGCGATATCTTCAATGCCTCCGGACGCAGGACCGCGCGCGGATGAGGACTCCACCACAGGATCGGCTGGCCGGCCTCGTACCAGGGAAAAATGCCGTGACGATACGCATACAGAAGCCGCTCGGGGGACAGATCCCCGCCGGCAGCCAGCAGCCCGTTGGGTTCGGCCAGGGCGGTTTCGGGGTCCGGGAACGCGGCCGGGCGGTCGCGGGCCGACAGCCAGGCCAGCCGGGTCATGGCGCGGGTGCCGATTCACGGCGATAGGGGCTGTGTGCTTCGACCTCGTCCATATAGTGCTGTACGTGGCTGCGCTCGCGTTCCAGGTAGTCTGCCACGGCCGCCCGCAGGCGGGGATCGGCGATCCAGTGGGCCGAGCCGGTGGCCACGGGCAGAAAACCCCGGGCGACCTTGTGTTCCCCCTGTGTCCCGGGTTCAAAACGCCGCAGACCTTCGGCCAGGCAGTACTCGATGCCCTGGTAGTAACAGGTTTCGAAGTGCAGACTGTGGAAGTCGTCCAGCGCACCCCAGTAGCGCCCGTACAGCGTATCGTCGCTGCGGAAGAAGATCGCGCCGGCGATCGGTGTGTCCTGGACCTCGGCGAGGATCACCACCACCTGTTCGCCCATGCTCCGACCAATCTCCCGAAAGAACTCCAGGCTCAGATAGGGCGGGCGGCCGCGGCGCAGGAACGTGCGTGCGGAAAAGCCCCAGGCCACTTCCCAGAGCTCGTCGGTCATCGCACGACCATCGCGCACCACATGGCGGATGCCCTGTTCCTGGACGCGTCGGCGCTCCCGGCGGATCTTCTTGCGCTTGGCTGAGCTGAACCTCGCAAGGTAACCGTCGAAGTTCTCCTCGCCGGCATGCTGCCAGTGGAACTGCGTGTCCTGGCGCAACAGCAGCCCCTGGTCGCGCGCCAGCGACAGCTCGTCCTCGGACGGAAACAGGACATGCAGTGACGACACCCCGAGGGTGCGCGCCTGCGTCAGCGCGGCCTCCAGCAGTGCCGCCCGGCAGCAGGCACGGTCCGCCGCCTGCGGGTGGACCAGCAGCCGGGCACCCGTCGCCGGGGTGAACGGTACCGCAGAGGTCAGCTTGGGGTAGTAGGGCAGTCCCAGGCGCTGCCAGGCCTGTGCCCAGCTCCAATCGAACACGAATTCGCCCCAGGAGTCGGTGCGCAGATACAGCGGCATGGCACCGATGAGGTGTCCATCCTTCCGCAGCAGCAGGTGCCGGGGGGTCCAACCGGTCTCCGCGGTGACGCAGCCGTGCCGCTCCGCGGCCACAAGAAACTCATGGCGCAGGAACGGATCGCCGGCAGGCACCAGCGCGTTCCAGGCCGCTGGCGTCACTGCTTCAAGCGACGTGGCGATCTCGACGTCCATGCCGAACCCCCTGTCGTGCAGCTGTGGGCTGGTGCCGCCGCGTTGGCGGATAGCAGTGACTCAGGGCAGTGGCCGGCGCCTGTTCAGGCCGCCTTGATCTCGCCACCGAGCCCGAGTTCATCCAGGTATTTCTCGGCATCGAGCGCCGCCATGCAGCCTGCGCCAGCAGAGGTCACGGCCTGGCGGTAAACCTGGTCGGCCACGTCGCCCGCGGCGAACACGCCGGGGAGGCTGGTGGCCGTCGCGTTGCCCTGCAGTCCTGAGCGCACGGTGATATACCCGTTGACCATCTCCAGCTGGCCTTCGAACAGCGAGGTGTTCGGTTGGTGCCCGATGGCGATGAACACCCCGGTGACGTCGATGTCCCGGGACCGGTCCGCTGCATCCCGTTCGCCGATCCGCACACCGGTCACGCCCTGGTCGTCGCCGAGCACCTCGGTGAGGACGTGATCCCAGACGATATCCGCCTTGCCGGCCCGCACCCGCTCGAACAGCTTGTCTTGAAGAATCTTCTCCGCGCGCAGACTGTCGCGCCGGTGGACCAGGGTGACGTGTTCGGCGATGTTGGCGAGATACAGCGCCTCTTCGACGGCCGTGTTGCCCCCGCCGATGACTGCGACCCGCTGGTTGCGGAAAAAGAAACCGTCACAGGTGGCGCAGGCCGACACGCCACGGCCCTTGAACGCCTCCTCGGAGGGCAGGCCGAGGTATTTGGCGGTTGCCCCGGTGGCAATGATCAGCGCGTCGCAGGTGTATTCGCCCTGGTCGCCGGTCAGGCGGAAGGGACGGGCGCCGAGATCGGCCTGGTTGATGTGGTCGAGGATCACGCGGGTGTCGAAGCGTTCGGCGTGCTGGCGCATCCGCTCCATCAGGTCCGGCCCCTGCAGGCCCTCGACGTCACCGGGCCAGTTATCCACGTCGGTGGTGGTCATGAGTTGCCCACCCTGCTCGACGCCGGTGATGAGGACCGGTTCCAGGTTGGCGCGCGCGGCGTAGACCGCCGCTGAGTACCCGGCAGGGCCTGAGCCCAGGATGATCAATCGATGGTGTTGTGCTGGCATTGCGACGTCTGCTCCATGACCCTGTCAGTGCGCCGCCGGGCATCCTGCTCAGGCCCCCCGACAGCTCCTGTATACTCAGGGAAATGTTCGGTAGGTTTCAAGTTCCCGCGCTATCGGCGGCATTCCAGGGTAATTCGTGACTAAAGCGAGATCCGATTCGCCGCCCGCCATCCTGGGCACACCGGTGGTGCGGGTGCTGCGCGAGGCCGCGCTGTGGGTGTTCGGTGCCCTGGCGGTCATCGTGTTGTTGGCGCTGGTGACCTACAACCCCGGGGATCCCGGCTTCAGCTCGACCGGCGCGGGCGGCCAGGTCAACAATCGCATCGGCAGCGCCGGCGCCTGGTTTGCCGATCTCTCGTTCATGCTGTTCGGTCGCCCGGCGTTCCTGTTCCCGGTGATGGTGATGCTCGCGGGGTGGCTGGTTTTCCGTGAGCGGCGCAACCCCGGCCCGCTCGACCGGCGCCTGCTGGCCGCCCGCTTCGGCGGCTTCGTCCTCACGCTGGCGACCAGCTGCGGTCTGGCGACGCTGCATTTTGCCGAGGCGCTGTTGCCCGAGACCGCGGGCGGGATCGTCGGCCAGTTGGTCGGTCCGCAGGGGCTGCAGGCGATCATGGGGCTGCTCGGGGCGACGCTGCTGTTGCTGGCGCTTTGGCTGGCGGGCGTATCGCTGTTCACCGGCGTGTCCTGGCTGGCCGTGATGGACCGCACCGGTCGGGCGGCCCTGTGGCTGGTCGACTGGATCCGCGAATCGATAGCCCGCGCAGGGCGCTGGCTAGAGGGGCGGCGCGCCCGGCAGGCCCGCGCGGAGGTCGTCCGCGAGTCGACCGCCAAGCAGATCAAGCGCGCGCCGCCGCGGATCGAGCCTGTGGTCAAGCGGGTCGAGCCGAGCGTGCGGGTGGAGAAGGAGCGCCAGGTTCCGCTGTTCGACCCCCCGCCCGCGCAAGGGGTCCCGGCGTTGTCCCTGCTCGACGATCCCCCGGAGCGCAAGGCCGGGTATTCGGACGAGTCGCTGGCCGCGATGTCGCGCGTGGTCGAACTGAAGCTGAAGGACTTCGGGGTCGAGGTCGAGGTGGTGTCAGTCCACCCGGGACCGGTGGTCACACGCTTTGAGCTGCAGCCGGCAGCTGGGGTGAAAGTCAGTCAGATCAGTAACCTGTCCAAGGATCTTGCGAGAGCGTTGTCGGCGATCAGCGTGCGCGTGGTCGAGATTATTCCGGGCAAGAGCGTGGTCGGCCTGGAAATTCCGAACGAGACCCGCGAGCTGGTCACCCTCGGCGAAATCCTGAAGTCCCGGGCCTACGACGACATGCGCTCGCCGCTGGCGCTGGCACTCGGCAAGGATATCGGCGGCGCACCCATCGTCGCGGACCTCCAGCGCATGCCCCATCTGCTCATCGCCGGCACCACCGGCTCGGGAAAGTCGGTGGCCATCAACGCCATGGTGCTGTCGTTGCTCTACAAGGCGACGGCCGAGCAGGTACGGATGATCATGATCGATCCCAAGATGCTCGAGCTGTCGGTGTATGAGGGCATCCCGCACCTGCTCGCCCCGGTGGTCACCGATATGAACGACGCGGCCAACGCGCTGCGCTGGTGTGTGGCCGAGATGGAGCGTCGTTATCGACTGATGGCGGCGCTGGGCGTGCGCAATATCGGCGGCTACAACCGCAAGCTCGCCGAGGCGGCTGCGCGGGGTGAGGAGATTCCCGACCCGCTGTGGCAGCTGCCGCCGACGGCCGACCCCGACGATCCCCCGCCGAGGCCGGCCCTGGAGCCGCTCCCGATGCTTGTGGTGATCATCGACGAACTCGCTGACATGATGATGGTCGTTGGCAAGAAGGTCGAGGAACTCATTGCCCGGCTTGCACAAAAGGCCCGTGCGTCGGGGGTCCACATGATCATTGCCACGCAGCGGCCGTCGGTGGATGTGATCACAGGCCTGATCAAGGCGAACATCCCGACGCGGATCGCCTTCCAGGTCTCTGCCCGCGTGGACTCGCGCACGATTCTTGACCAGATCGGCGCCGAGAACCTGCTCGGACACGGGGACATGCTGTATCTGCCGCCGGGCACAGCCTTGCCCACCCGGGTCCATGGGGCCTTCGTTTCGGACGAAGAAGTCCACAAGGTGGTGGCCAGCCTGAAGAAGGGTGGCAGCGAGCCCCGCTATCTCGATGAAATCATCGAGGGTCCGCGCGGTCCAATCCCTGGACTGTCCGACAGTGGCGATGCGGGCGCCGATGGTGAACAGGACCCGCTTTACGACGAAGCTGTGCGCATCGTCACCGAGAGCCGCAAGGCCTCGATCTCGAGCGTCCAGCGGCGTCTGAAAATTGGCTATAACCGGGCGGCCCGCATGGTCGAGACCATGGAGGCGGCCGGCATCGTCGGACCCCTGCAGTCGAACGGGAGTCGCGAGGTGCTGGCGCCGGAGCCGCCGGAGGAGTGAATGTGCAGAGCGTAGTCCTGTGGTCAGCGGTGATGGCGCTGGCCCTGTCCCCAGCCTGGGGTGCGGGTGAGCCGCCGCCGGGCGGTGACGGCACGGCGCTGAGTCCTGGCGAGACCGCCGAGGCCAGGCGTCTGGCGGGCGCCGCCGAGCGGCTGGACAGCCTCCTTGAGGCCACGGAGACGCTGCGGGCGCGCTTCGAGCAACGGGTGTATGACAGCACCGGCCGGGTGCTCGACGAGGCCCGCGGCGAGGTGGAGATCGCGCGTCCGGGCCGTTTCCGCTGGGTTTATGCGGCACCCTACGAACAGGTGCTGGTCACCGATGGTGCACAGGTCTGGATGTATGACGTCGATCTCGAGCAGGTCAGTGTCAGTCGGGTGGAGCAGGCCATCGCCGGTTCTCCGGCGATGCTGCTGGGCGGTGGACGGCTGGCTGAGGGCTTCGAGCTTGTCGATGCCTGGGCGGACGAGGGGCTCGAGTGGGTGGTGCTGGTACCGCGGCAGCGCGACAGCGACTTCCGCCGGATTGCGCTGGGCCACGACGGGACGCTGATCCGACGCATGGAACTGACCGATGCCCTCGGCCAGCGTACGGTCGTGGTATTCGCCGATATCGAGCGCGGTGTCGAGCTTCCTGCGGAGCGATTCGTGTTTACCGCCCCGGCCGGCGTGGACGTCATCGGACCGGACGGACGCTGAGCATGCCGAGTTTGCGACTGGCGCCGTATTGGCGTGCGGCCGGCTGGCTGCTGCTGGGCATCGCCGTGTATCTCAGCCTCGGACCGACGTCTGCTGTAGATCAATCCTGGATTTTTCCAATCCCTTATAACGATAAGCTCGGGCACTTTCTCGCGTACTGTGCGCTGATGGTGTGGTTCGCTGGGGCGCATCGGCGCGAGCATGATCTGCTGGTGGCCCAGTATCTGTTCCTCCTGGGATTGCTGATGGAACTCGCGCAGGGCAGCCTGGCCCATCGCAGTGCAGATTTCGGCGACATGCTCGCCAACACCGCGGGTATCGCCACCGGTCTGCTGCTCGCACGGCTCGGCTTCGGGCGCTGGTGCCACTGGGTGGAACGGCGTCTGGGCCTCCAGCATGCCTGATGCAGCGGTGGCCGACGCCCGGCCGCTGGCCGAGCGTATGCGCCCGCGTCGGCTGGCAGAGATGGTCGGCCAGAGCCATCTGCTGGGACCTGGCGGCGCGCTCAGGCGGATGGCCGAGGGGCGAAGCCTGCACTCGGTGATCCTCTGGGGCCCACCGGGGACCGGCAAGACCACGCTCGCGCGGCTGGTGGCGGCCACCTGCGAGGCGGAGTTCATCGCCCTGTCGGCGGTGATGGCCGGGGTCAAGGACGTGCGTGCCGCCGTCGCCCACGCCGAAGCGGCGCGCGCGCCC
>PWZL01000015.1 GCA_003567475.1 Gammaproteobacteria bacterium
ACTTACGCCATTGGGACCACGCTGGGCGAACCGGTTCGAGCCTTCGTGCCGCATCCCTTGCCGCCCAGCCATCCTGAGCTGGCCCCGGAAGCGTATGCCGACCTGAATCATCAGGCGGAGCTGGCGCTTGCCCGCCTGTCCGGGGTGTCCGGGCTGGTGTCGTCGGTGGACTGGCTGCTGTACAGCGCGATCCGCAAGGAGGCCCTGCTCACCTCGCAAATCGAAGGCACCCAGGCGACATTGACCGACCTGTTCGACGAGGAAGCAGGCCTCAAGGTCAGCAACACGGACGATGTCGAGGAAGTCACCAACTATCTGCGCGCCTTTCGACTGGTGCAGGACAACCTGCGCGATCCCGACGGGCTACCCCTCAGCGTGCGCCTCCTGTGTGAGGCCCACCGTGTCCTGATGGATGGGGTACGAGGCGCTGGGAAGCAGCCGGGGGAACTGCGTCGCTCTCAGAACTGGATCGGCGGCACCCGTCCGGGCAACGCTGCTTTCGTGCCGCCGCCGGCCGACCGGGTGGCGGATCTGCTGGGCGATCTGGAACGGTTTATTCACGATGAGGCGGGCACGCTGCCGCCGCTGGTCAGGATCGCGCTGGCGCACGCCCAGTTCGAAACCATCCACCCCTTCCTCGATGGCAACGGTCGCATCGGCCGCCTGCTGATCGCGGCGCTTCTTGAACACTGTGGGTTGCTGGCGGAGCCGCTCATGTATCTCAGCGGCTACCTGAAGCAGCATCAGGCCGAGTACTACCGGCGCCTGTCGATCATCCGCAGCGAAGGCGACTGGGAGTCGTGGGTTGCGTTCTTCCTCGAAGGCGTGGCGATGGCCGCCAGTGATGCCGAGCGCAGCATCATCGCCATCGCCAGCCTGATCGCGGCAGATCGGCGTCGCCTGCTCGCAGCCCGCAAGGCCAGCCCCGCCAGCTACCGGCTGTTCGAGCTGCTGCCGATGATGCCGCGCTTCACCATCGAGCGGGTGCGGCAAACACTGGAAACCACCTTTCCGACCGCCACTGCGGCCGTCAAGGTGCTGGAAGATCTGGGCATCGTGACGGAAATGACCGGCCAGAAGAAGAATCGCTGCTACAGCTACCAGCCCTACATCGAGCTCCTGTCGCGGTAATTACGCAGGGTTCCCTCATACGCCCTCAGCTTCGATCCGCACCCTCTCCAGATAGTGGCCGTTGCGGAGTGCGACCGAGGTGTCTCACACTCCGGAGTGCTGGGCATGGCGCCGACCAGGCATGGAGGAGGGGCATGAGCACAGTCATCGTACGACTCAGGGTGAAGCCAGAACACGAAGACAAGTTCCTGACCATCTTCCGCGAGGTCGCCGAGATCGTCGCCGCGGACGAGCCGGATTGCACCATTTACGCCGTCTGGGAAACCGGCACACCGCACGAGTATCTGCTGGTCGAGAGCTATCGCAGCGAAACCGGGCGCAACGCGCATAACGAGCGCCATGCCGGGGTGTTTCAGACCTTCATGGACTGCCTGGCCGAAGCTCCCCAAACCGAAACGCTCGGCCGGCAGGTTCTCGGGATTCCTGCGTGAGGCCAGGTGAGCTCGGCTTCGATGACCATGTAGTGCCCTCAGCGCAGGCTGTACCAAACCCCACGGCCACTGCCGTGTTGATCAAGCGTGCCGTGCTCACGGGCGAACTCCACGATCTGCAGTTGCAGTTCGGGCATCGCTGCCAGTACGAGCTTCTCGCGCTGGACCTTCTGCTCCAGACGCCGCACCTGCTCTGCCAATGAGCGCAGGAAGAACATCAGCCACGGTTGCCAGTTCGGTGCCTCCGTGCGGATCGTGCCCTGTGTCTGCCGCAACGCCAGGTAATTCGCCTCCTCATGTCCCAATACTGCACCCATTTACACCCATTATGAGAGGGGCGCCCATTACTGCGCCCATGGGCACCCAATTTTCCAGGGTTACGATCTTTCCGGCCATGTCCTTACGTTCGGAACAGAAGCTTGAAAAGGTTATCGAGTTCCGATAACGTAGAAACATGATCCAGTCATTTGGAAACCGTCTCGCGGAAGATCTCTTCTACGACCGGCAATCCAAGGCAAGGAGATCGTTTCCAAAGGAGCTCGTTCGCGCCGCGCGCCGAAAGATCCTGATTGTGCATGATGCAGCCGAACTGTCGGACCTGATGGCTCCTCCGGGCAACCGGCTCGAGTCATTGCGTGGCAAGTGGCGCGGCTACCATTCCATCCGTATCAACGATCAATGGCGAGTCGTCTTCAAATGGAACTCCGGGCGAGCAAGTGACGTGGCGGTGGTCGATTACCACTAGGAGTCGAAAGGACATGAACAACGCGGAATACAAGCAGCCAGTCAACCCGTTTCATCCGGGCGAAATTCTGCTGGAGGAATTTCTTGAGCCGGCAGGAATTTCGCAGGCCGCTTTTTCGCGTACGATCGGCTGGACCAAGTCGAGGTTGAACGAGTTGATCAAAGGCAAGCGCGGTATCACTGCGGAGGCGGCGCTGGATCTCGCGAAGGTGCTGAATACTTCGCCACGCTTCTGGATGAACCTGCAGACGACCTACGATCTCGCCCAGGCGGAGAAACGTCGACAGGCGGCATGATTCATGCGTAAGCAGGCCCGCTACGCCGCATGCGGTGTGACTTCCTCGTCAAGCCGGGCGTCGAGTTCTTCCTCTGCACGCAGAAGGTCGTAGCGGGTCTGCAGATTGAGCCAGAACTGTGCCTCCATGCCGAAATAGCGGCCCAGCCGTAACGCGGTGTCGGCGGTGATCGCCCGCTTGCCCTGCACGATCTCGCTGATCCGCCGCTGCGGTACGCTGATCGACTTCGCGAGGCGGTACTGGGAAATACCCATGGGCTCCAGGAATTCCTCGAGCAGGATTTCTCCCGGGGTTACGGGTGGGAAGTCTCTCTTGGCCATGAAACACCTTGTCAGTGGTAGTCGACGATCTCGACATCAGTCGCATCGCCGCTCTTCCAAACGAAACATATTCGCCATTGGGCGTTGCCAGTCGGAGGAAGTTCCTCATGAGAGCAGCCGGGATCTGTCAGCTCCTCTGTCTGTTGGGCGTGTTGACGAGCGTACCCACCGGTGGCCACGCGGACTTCGTGTCCACACCGAGCGAGGCGGAGCGCGAAGCATTCGCCAGCACCTTGCTGGAGTGGCGAGTCGCCGCGGCGGCGGGAGATCCGGAAGCCCAGTGGTAGCTCGGGAATACCTATGCCGTTGGCATCTGGGTCTCACGAGACAATGATGAAGCCTACCGATGGTATCGGCTGGCCGCCGAGCAAGGGCAGGCGGATGCCCAGTACGCCGTCGGGATGGGGTATGCCGCCGGCCTCGTCGGGTTGCGGAATGACAGCGAGGCTGCGCGCTGGGTAAGTTTGGCCGCTGACCAGGGTCATTTGGGCGCTCAGGTCATGCTGGCAGAGTGGTATACCTCGGGGCAGCGCATCCCCAGAAACTATCCCGAGGCGTATCGTTTGTATCAGGCCATCGCGGAATCAGGGCACTGGTTCGGTGAGTATCAGCTCGCCCAGATCTACGCGGAAGGGCGTGGTGTTCCACAGGATCATGCCAAGGCAGCACGGTGGTACAGGGCAGCGGCTGAGCAGGGGATACCCGATGCTCAGTTGGCGCTGGCCGAACTCTACGCCAACGGTCAGGGCGTGCCGCGGGACGGGCAGGAGTCCCTGCACTGGTTCCGACGGGCCGCGAGACAGAATCACGCGCTTGCCCAGGCGCGGCTCGGGGCGATCTACGAGCAGGGCATCGACGTACCGGCCAATCTGATACTCGCCTACAAGTGGACCGCGCTTGCGGCGAGGCACCCGGCAATCGACGCCTGCGAGATCCTCGTCTGGCTGGAGAGCCGCCTGCGCCCGGAGGAGCTCGTGCAAGCGAAGGTCATGGTCGCGCAGTTCGAACCGGACTGGGAGATCTAGCCGGCGGGATAGTCGCGCCTGCTCGTGAGTCAGTTCACCGCGTCATGCGGCCGGTTTGACGCTGAATTGCAGCCCAAGTGCTTTCGCCACTTTGAGCACGGTGCTGAGCTGCGGGTTGCCATCGGCCGACAAGGCCTTGTATAGACTCTCCCGGCCGAGGCCGGTTTCCTGCGCCAGTGCTGTCATGCCTTTGGCGCGAGCGATGTCTCCCAGAGCCTTTGCGACGAACGCGGCATCCCCGTCACTCTCGATGATGCAGGCTTCGAGATACGCAGCCATTTCCTCCGTAGTCCGCAGGTGCTCCGACACGTCGTAGTCAGTGAGTTTCGTGGACACTTCCAATCTCCGGGTCATTTGCCAGCGCATAAGCCAACTTGATGTCCCTGCTCTGGCTCGACTTGTCGCCGCCGCATAGAAGAATGATGAGAACCTTGTTTCTTTCCGTGAAATAGACGCGATAGCCTGGGCCCGCATCTATCTTGAGTTCGGACACTCCGTGCTTCAGGGTTCGGTGCAAGCCGGGATTGCCCGACGCCAGGCGTTGAATACGGGCCTGGATGCGGGCGCGGCCCGTGATGTCCTTCAAGCTGTCAAGCCACGCCGCGAACTGGGATGTGGCCTTAATTTTCTTCACGCCTAAATAGTATCCTAAAAGATACGCTTGGCAAGCTTGGGCGGCGCTCTACGTGAGCAGATGCAGGTCCGCAAGACTGCATTTTCTGCAAGACCCCAGGCCGTGACCAGTTAAAGGGCGGCGAGGGCGAACCCGACCACGCCGTAAATCCGGGTGGTGGGATGGGTGTAGGCGACGGCCGAGGCCGCCAGCAGACAGAGCAGCAGCACGCAAAAACCCCCGTTTGGGCTAAGTGTTTGTGCGGGAACGGAAAAGGCTCACACCGGTATTGCACCGGTCATGGGAAGGCGGGAAGAATTTCTTGAGTCTTTTCTTGTGCTTACGGACGGCGACCATCCGAAAGGAGATCGCTAGCCGGCGGGATAGTCGCGCCTGCTCGTGAGTCAGCTCGCCGCGTCATGCGGCCGGTTTGACGCTGAATTGCAGCCCCAGTGCTGTCCGCCTTTGGCGCGAGCGATGTCTCCCGGAGCCTTTGCGACGAACCGCGCCCTCTATCACCGCATTACCTGCGGCGAATAACTTGCCCATGCGGAGATTGCGGCTCATAATCTCCGCATGAATAGCGGTGATTGCAACTACATCTGGCAATCCAACGACTGGCCGAACTGGCACTTCGACCTGGCGGCACTGGCTGGGCCTATGGCTGAGGTCAGTCGCGCTCAAGGGCTCCTAATGGGCCGTCTGGCCGACGTAGGGATGGCGCTGCGCGATCAGGCGAGCCTTGCAGCGCTGACCGAGGACGTGGTCAAGACCAGCGAGATCGAGGGCGAGCAGCTCAACGTCGAATCCGTGCGTTCGTCCATCGCGCGCAGGCTGGGCGTGGAAATCGGCGCGCTTGCGCCGGTCGATCGGCACGTTGAGGGCGTCGTCGAGATGGTGCTGGATGCCACGGCCAACTGCCAGGCACCGGTCACGCGGGAGCGTCTGTTCGGCTGGCATGCCGCACTGTTTCCCACCGGCTACTCCGGCCTTTCCAGGATCAGGGTCGGCGGCTGGCGCGACGATGCCAGCGGGCCGATGCAGGTTGTCTCAGGCCCCATCGGCCGCCAGCGTGTGCATTTCGAGGCGCCCCCCGCCGAGCGTCTGGAGGCGGAAACCAGCGGCTTCCTGGACTGGCTCAATGGTGCATCAAACGAGCCGCCACTGATCAAAGCGGGGCTTGGCCATCTGTGGTTCGTCACGCTGCACCCGTTCGACGACGGCAATGGCCGTATCGCACGGGCCATCGGCGATCTGCTGCTGGCTCGTGCCGACGGCAGTCCACAACGCTTCTACAGCCTCTCGGCGCAGATCCGGCGCGAGCGCAAGGCCTATTACGACATCCTGGAGCGGACGCAGAAGCGGTCGATGGACGTCACCGAGTGGCTCGTCTGGTTCCTCGACACGCTCCATCGCGCCGTTGATCAGGCGCAGCACCTACTTGACGCGGTCCTGACCAAAGCGCGATTTTGGCAGCACTGGGCAACCACACCACTGAACGAGCGACAGGTGAAGTTGCTGAACAGGCTGCTCGATGGCTTCGAAGGCAAGCTTACCAGCAGCAGGTGGGCGGCCATTGCCAAGTGCTCGCCCGACACAGCCCTGCGTGACATCAACGATCTGCTTGCACGGGGTGTCCTCCGGAAATCGGCTGCGGGAGGGCGTAGTACGAGCTATGTGTTGGATGATGTTCCAACTGGGGAGCGCGCGTGAAGAACGACGCATATGATTAAGCACAGAGTGGTGTGCTTAATCGGGATTTTCCTTGAAACACGCTTTGAGGCAGCAGCTTACGGAGCATCTTAAGCGTCTCAACCCGTGGTGTTGTTCGGGCGGCGCCGCGTCGGGAGGACCATCCTGATCCGGCATCTGATCGCCGATCTGCTGGAACAGGGTGTGGCCGGGGCTCGCGCCATGCGAGCGACTTGCCCGAATCGAAAAACGGTAAGCGTGCGGAGAAGTGCTCCACTCGGTCGCCACGCCTCTGGATGAACCTGCAGACGACCTATGACCTCGCGCAGGCGCAGAAACGTCGATCTTCATTTAAATTCTTTGTCTGAAACGGCGATCAGCCGCTCACTGCGCCAGACTCGAACGACTCGCACGTGCTTCGTATCTCGTCGATAGACAAGGCGAAACGGCGGCCGGATCAACTCGCGTAAAGACGGCTGATCAAATTCGGGGACGACACGCCCCGTGTCTGGATGATCGGCGAACCGGATGGCGATCTTCGCCATGTATCTACTTCAGGCCCAGCCGGGCCTTGGCCTGCCCAAGTGTCAACTCTCGGCCGGCCTCAATGTCGGCGAGCCCGAAAACGACCGCCCGCATGAACGCGCGTCCCTCCTCGGCTGTTTCGTAGTCTCGCACAGACTGCACCACCGCCACGCCGCGCCCGCGACTGGTGAGAAGCACAGGCCGCCGCACGTCTGTTGCGTGTTTGACGACCCGGCCGGGATTGATCTTCAAATCGGTCAGCGGAATCACATCCTCTGAGAACCTGGTTTTCATGGCGACATCCGGAGGTCTGTAGACAGTGGATACAATAGCACCTGTCAAGCGACCTGTTCCCGGGGTGTTCCTGGGCAAAGCATGCGCGGAAGTCGGCTCGAACCGGTCTATCTGATCACCGTGCCAAAGGACCTGGATGCCGGTTCTTGACCAGTATCGGCGGCAGCAGTGGAAGTTGGTGGGCCCTGCAGGACTTGAACCTGCGACCAACCGATGTATGAGTCTCCTCGCCATCCGAGCGGCTGCGCCCTAATCTGGGGGGGCAGTACGCTTGTAGAAAAGCGCATCGCGCTGGCGGCCGGTGAGATTCTGGAGGTGCGTAATGGCAACGAAGAAGCGTGATAGCAGGATCATCGAGGAGATGCTGGATACTGCGCGCGGGCTGCAAGGCGCCGGCTTGATCACCAAGCGTCGCATGGGCGAGTTCGAGGCGCTGAGCCATCTTGAGGTTCAAGAGATGCTGCCGCACGAGATAAACGCGTTGCGTGAACAGGCCCACGTGAGCCAGGCGGTATTTGCCGCGGTGCTGAATACCAGCGTTTATACGGTGAAGAAATGGGAAGTGGGGGACAAGAAGCCGAGCGGTCCGTCTCTGAAGCTTCTGAACCTGATCGAGCACCAAGGGCTGGAAGCAGTGATTTAGCCGGATCGGAAAGACTCAGCATCGCTGAGTCTCAGGGGCTAAACGCAAACTTGCAGTCAGTTTGAACTCCAGTTAATTTGCTCACTATGGCTGAGCAAAAAGTCTCAAAGCTAAACCTGCTCGAGCGTGACTTGCCGGAGGGTCTCGTCGTTGATGCCGCCTGGCTCGAGAAGCGCGGTATCGCGAGTAACCTCCGCGCCTACTACGTCAAGAATGGCTGGCTGGAGCAGCCCGTGCGCGGGGTGTACCGCCGGGCCCGGGGAACCCTGGGCTGGCAGCAGGTCGTCATCTCCGTGCAGACCCTGCTGGAACAGCCCTTGTATGTGGGCGGACGTACGGCACTCGAGCTCCAGGGTTTCGCGCATTACCTGGCCTTCGCGCAGCGCAGCGTGCACCTCTATGGGCGACACAAGCCCCCGGGCTGGCTCGGCAAGCTCGAGTTGCCCCAGACCTTCGTTTACCACAACAGCGCAACGCTGTTTCCGGACGATACGGCCACGAAAGGCTTGACCAGTCTGAGCTGGGGGCAGTGGGACTGGCCGCTCACGCTTTCTGTGCCGGAACGTGCTTACCTCGAGCTGCTGGACCAGCTACCACGCTACGAGACTTTCCATCAGGCCGACATGCTGATGCAGGCGGCGTCAAACTTCAGCCCCCGACGCCTGCAGGAGCTCCTTTCCGATTGCGCCAGCATCAAGGTGAAGCGCCTGTTTTTCTATTTTGCCGACCGGCACCAGCACGCCTGGCTCAAGCGGTTGGACAAGGACGCCGTCCATCTGGGCACAGGCAAGCGCATGCTGGTGCGTGGAGGTCGGCTC
>PWZL01000011.1 GCA_003567475.1 Gammaproteobacteria bacterium
ATCACGGGCACGATCACGGGCACGATCACGGGCACGATCACGGGCACGATCACGGGCACGATCACGGGCACGATCACGGGCACGATCACGGGCACGATCACGACAGCGATCTCGATGATCGCGAGATCACGGCCATGCTCATCCGCTTCCGCAGTCCGCTGGCCGCGGTCACCCTTCCCCGCCTCATCAACTCCGGGCCCGACCTCACGGCGGCGGCCCCGGCGGTGGAGACGACCCGCCTGCTGGGCTTCATCGGCATCGGCCTGAATACCGTGCGCGGCTTCGGGGTGCTGCTGATCGTCACCGCCGGGCTCGGCCTGTTCATCGCGCTCTACACCGCGCTGAAAACCCGCCAGTGGGATCTCGCGGTGATGCGCAGCCTCGGCGCCTCGCGCACGCGGGTGATGAGCCATGTGCTGCTGGAAGGGCTGCTGCTGGCCGCCGCCGGGGCACTGCTCGGGCTTGCGCTCGGCCACGGCGTCGCCGAGTTCCTCGGCCAGTCGCTGCGCGAGGCCGGCGAGATGGGGATCACCGGACGGGTGTTCTATACTGAGGAGTTGTGGCTGTTCGCCCTGATGCTCGGGGTCGGCACGCTCGCCGCGCTGATCCCGGCATGGACAGCCTACCGCACGGATATTGCCAGGACGTTGTCCAGGAGCCGCTGATGTTCCAAGCCACGCGACACGCGTTTCGCTCCGCCCGCCAGGCGGCCCTGGCCGCGGCGGCACTGCTGTGCCTGCCGCTGGCCGCTGCCGCGGACGGCCCGCAGGTCAATCTGCAGCTGGATTGGCAGTTCGCCGTCGGCTTCGGCGCGACCGAGCCGGGCCAGGCCTACCAGGGCGACCTGGTGTACATCAGCGTGCAGCTGACCGATCTCGACGGCCAGCCGCTGGCCAATGAGCGCCTGCAGGTCTCCTCGGCGGCGGGCAACATGCTGATCGAACCCGAGCCGATCACCGGCGCCGACGGCATGACCGAGGTGATGGTCATCGCCGAGCAGCTCGGCGATGACGTGATCGCCGTCTCGGGGGCCGGCGTGAGCCAGAGCACCAGCTTCAGCGTCGCCGAGCCGCCGATCGATGATTTCGAGGCGTACGCGGCCAGCATGGCGGTACCGGAACTCGAGGGCGTGGTCTCATGGGGCGATCTCACGAACGTCCAGGTCGAGTATCGCGATTACGCCCTCACGGCCAGTTTTCCGGAAAAAATCCGCAAGCTTCACGGCCAGCAGGTTCGCATGGCCGGCTTCATGACGCCGCTGGAAAACAGCGAGCGCCAGCGCCATTTCGTGATCTCCTCGCAACCTGCTCATTGCTTTTTCCACTTCATGGGCGGCCCGGCCAGCGTCGCCGAGATCCTGGCGCCGGAAGGTGTACGCTTCAGTTATGACCCGGTGATCCTCTCGGGCACGCTGGAGATTTTCGAGTCCTCCGAGTTCGGCATCCTCTACCGGCTGAAAGACGCAAAACTCGAAGGCACGCTCTAGCGCGCGAGGAATTCCGCCAGTCGCTCGGCGCTGTCGCCGATCGCATCACGTGTGCCGGATTCCCAGGCCAGCCCCCCGGCCAAGGCGTCGAGCATCCGCAAGGTCGGGGGATTGAGCGCCTCCGGGCGATTCAGTGACAGCGTCGTGATCCCTCCGCCATGGGTCACGACAAGCGCCTCACAGGCCATCGGACTTCTCCAGGTTGGCGGCTATGCTATGTTGCCACGCTCATCGGCTCACCGGACCCGCGCGCCCGCGTCATCCCACCAGCCGACCATCGACCAGCACCAACAGGGGGAGAGGACACATGGATCTCGGACTCAAAGGCAGGAAAGCACTCGTCACCGGCGCCACACGTGGCATCGGCCGGCGAATCGTCGAACAGCTCGCCGACGAGGGCGTGGACATCGCGCTGTGCGCCCGCAAGGCCGAAGAGGTCAAGGAGACGGTGGCGGCGCTCGAGTCGCGCGGCGTGAAGGCCATCGGCGAGGTGGTCGACGTCAAGGACGGCCCGAGCTACACGGCGTGGATCCGCCAGAGCGCCGAGGCGCTCGGCGGCCTCGACATTTTCGTGCCCAACGTCAGCGCCGGCGGCGGCATGGACGGCGAGCAGAACTGGTGGAACAACTTCGAGGTCGACGTCCTCGGCACGGTGCGCGGCTGCGAGGCGGCCATCCCGTTTCTCGAGAAATCCGACGCGCCGGCCATCGTGGTCATCGCCACCACCGGCGCGGTGGAGACCTTCATGGGCCCGATGGCCTACAACGCGCTCAAGGGCGGGCTGGTGGTCTACACCAAACAGCTCAGCCAGTTCGTCGCCCCCAAGGGCATCCGGGTCAACGCCGTCTCCCCCGGGCCCATCTACTTCGCCGGCGGCGCCTGGGAGATGATCGAGAAGCACATGCCGCAAGTCTACGAGGGGACACTGGCGCAGTGCCCGATGGGCCGTATGGGCACGCCGGAGGAAATCGCACGTACGGTGGCCTTCCTGGCCAGCCCGGCCGCGAGCCTGATCACCGGGGTAAACCTGGTGGCCGACGGCGGCTTCACCAAGCGCGTGCAGCTCTGAGCGGGCGCGGGAGGAGAGGACCATGGCTGGCAAGGGACAGCGGGTCGACGGCTACCTGGTCGTCGGCGGGCTTTATCACGATCTCGACTTCGCGCGTCTGGAACTGCTGAAGCTGCTGAATGAGGATGAGCGGCTGCGCATCCGGGTCGGCGAGGATTACAGCGATACCGACACCATCGGCAAGTCCGACTTCCTGGTGACGTTCACCGTGGACGTGCTGCCGACACCGGAGCAGCAGGCCCTGTTGCGCGACTATGTCGCCGACGGCGGGCGCTGGTTCGCGCTCCACGGCACCAATTCCATCATCGAGTGGACGCCGGAGGGCAAGGTGGACGCACCGCGCAGTGCGCCGGACTTCATGCGCCTGCTCGGCAGCCAGTTCATCGCCCATCCGCCAATCATGGAGTTCGAGGTCAAGCCCTCGGCCGCCGACCATCCGCTGGTCCAGGGCATCGATGCGTTCAGGACCTCTGATGAACTCTACCTCTCGGAGCTGCATGATCCCGACGAGGTGCTGCTGCACTGCCATTACAACGGCAAGGCCCAGCAGGGCTTCGTCGAAGAAGAGTGGTTCTCCGACGAGCCGCGCCCGGTGATGTACCTCAAGCGCACCGGCCAGGGCGAGGTGCTCTACCTCACGCTCGGGCATTGCCGCGGCAAGTGGGACATGCAGCCGCTGATCGAGGAATACCCGGCCATCGAGCGCTGCTCCTGGGAAACGCCCGAGTATCGCGAGCTCCTGCGCCGCGGAATCCGCTGGGCTGCCCGCCTCGACGAACGGGAGGCGGCATGAGCGCGCTGCTCGGCCCGGTGATGCAGAACGGCTATGTGGTCGACGACCTCGAGACCGCCGCCCGGCACTGGGCAGAGAAACTCGGGGTCGGGCCGTTCTTCGTGTTCCCCGGGGTCGAGTTCGAGCGCGTGCGGTTTCGTGGCGAAGACAGTCCGATCGAAATGAGCATGGCGATCGGCTATTGGGGCGACCTGCAGATCGAACTGATCAAGCCGCTGAACGATGCCCCCTCGATCTACCGCGACTTTCGCGAGCGTGGGCTCAAGGGCCTGCAACATGTCGGGGTGCTGACGCGCGACCTCGAAGCCGATCTGGCCGCGCTGGCCGCCCGTGGCGTGGCACCGGTGCAGGAGGGTCGCGCCGCCAACGGCACCGCCTTCGCCTATGTGGACACCGACTTCCACCCGGGCGGCATGGTCGAGTTGATCGAGGTCAGCCCCGCGCTGGACAAAGGCTTCGCCATGATCAAGGCCGCCTCGGTGGACTGGGACGGCCGCGATCCGGTGCGCGTACTCGGCTGACGCGGGGCCTCAACCGCTCGCGGGCTGGGCCGCGAACCGGGCAAGGTGCCAGTCGGCACTGCCCAGGCGCGCATCGAGCGCGGTGAGGCGCTTGAAATAGTGCCCGACCGACAGTTCATCCGAGATGCCGATACCGCCGTGCAACTGCACGGCCTGCTGGCCGACGAACCGGCCCGAGCGGCCTGCCTGGACCTTCGCTGCCGACACGGCACGCTGCCGGGTGACGACATCTCCGGCGCGCGCCTGCAGCGCGGCCATGACGGCAAGACTGCGGCTGCGCTCGGTGTCCATGAACATGTCCGCCAGCCGATGCTGGAGCACCTGAAAGGCGGCCAGCGGCTGGCCGAACTGCTTGCGCTGGCGCAGATAATCCGCGGTGATGCGCGTCAGCGCGACCATCGCACCCACCGCCTCGGCGCACTGCGCGGCAGCGGCCTCGTCCAGAACGGCCTCGATCAGGCCAAGACCCGCGTCCTGCTCGCCAACCAGCGCCTCCGGCGGCAGCTTGACCGCTGCCAGCGTCAGCTCGCAGGCGCTCAACCCGTCGATCGTCTGCCAGCGCTGGCGCGACAGCCCATCGCTATCGGCCGGCACGGCGAACAGCGAAATCCCCTTGGGCTCTTCGGGACTCCCGGCAGTGCGTGCCGAGACCAGCACCAGGTCGGCGCAGTCACCATGCAGTACCGCAGATTTCTCACCGTCCAGCCGCCAATGCTCGCCAACACGGGCCGCACGGGTCTCCACCCAGCCTGGCGCGTGCCGACCGCGGCGCTCGTGCGCCGCCAGCGCCGCCAGCAGCCGGCCTTCCAGCAAGGGCGTAAGCCACTCGGCTTTCTGGGCGTCGTCGCCACCACAGGCCAGTGCCCGACCGGCCAGCAGGACCGTGGCCATGAGCGGTTCCACCACCAGTCCCTCGCCGAGCGCCTCGAGCATCACCAGGGTGTCGACCGGCCCGCCGCCGAGCCCGCCGTCGGCCTCATCGAACGGCAGCGCCAGCCAGCCCATCTCGGCGAACTGCGCCCAGGTGTCGCGGCTGAAGCCGTCCGGCTGTGCCATGATCGCGCGGCGCTGCTCGAAGCTGTAGCTGTCCTGCACAAAGCGCTGCACGCTCTCCTGCAGCAGGCGCTGTTCTTCCGTCAGGCTGAAATCCATGTCGTCCTCCCGTGACCGTCAGGCGCCGAGGACCATGCGCGCGATGATGTTGCGCTGGATCTCGTTGGTGCCGGCGAAAATGGTCGCGGCGCGGGTGTTCAGATAGTCCGGCGGGATCCTGGCGAGACGCTCGTCACCGAGCGTATGACCGGCCAACGCGTACAAGGGACGACCGGGCTCGAAGAACTGCGCATAGGGGCCGGCGATGTCCATCGCGAGTTCCGTCAGCGCCTGCTGCAGTTCCGACCATTCGATCTTGAGCATCGAGGACTCCGCCCCTGGCGGATCACCCGCCCTCAGCCTGGAGAGCACCCGCATCTCGGTCACCTCCAGCGACAGCACCCGCACCTCCAGTGCCGCCAGGCGTTCACGCCAGCGGGGATCCTCGATCAACGCCGACTCACCCTCTGGCGTATCCACCATCAGGCGTCTGAGCTCCTGCACCATCGCCATCAGCCGATGCGAGAACACGCCGCCACGCTCATGCTCGAGCAGGAACTTCGCGCAGGTCCAGCCCTGACCTTCGTCACCGACGCGGTTGGCCTGCGGCACCCGGACACTGTCGAAGAACACCTGGTTGACCTCATGATCACCGGAGAGCGAGCGGATCGGCGTGACGCTGATGCCCGGCGAGTCCATGTCGATCAGCAGGAAGCTGATGCCGGCCTGCGGACGACCCTCGCTGCTGGTGCGCACCAGGCAGAAGATGCGGTTGGCGTAGTGCGCGTGCGTCGTCCAGAGTTTGGTGCCGGTAACCCGATAATCTTCGCCGTCCGGTTCCGCGCGGGTCTTGAGTGAGGCCAGGTCAGAGCCCGAACCAGGCTCCGAATAGCCCTGGCACCAGGTGTCCTCGCCCGAGAGGATACGCGGCAGGTAATACGCTTTCTGCGCCTCGTTGCCGAACCGGATGATCACCGGCGCGACCATTCTCACCCCCATCGGGATGGTGGTCGGGGCGCCGGCGCGGGCTGCCTCGGACTCGTAGATGAACTGTTGCACGGGCGTCCACTCGGCGCCACCGTATTGCCGCGGCCACAGTGGCGCGAGCCAGCCGCGGCGGTTCAGCCTCGCATGCCATTCATCGGCGATGTCTTTCTCCACGAAGACGGTCGGTGTGAGACTGACCGCGCGCTTGAGCTCGGGCGTGAGCTCGCTGGCCAGAAATTCCCGGACATCCTGCTGGAATGCGCGTTCCTCTGCGCTGAACTGAAGATCCATCGCGTCCCCCCGGAGACTCTGTGGCGGCGCATCTGGCCGCACCGGAGTGCATGCATAACGCCGCGGCGGCAGGTTTGCAAGGGCACGCACGCGCGAGCCCTGACCGCAGCGCAGTCATGACGCGCGCTTGAGCCGCCCGCGACAAGTCGCTAGCTTAGGCGTCGCTGAGCCGTGCCACAGACGCGGCGCCCAACCGAGCACACGCGCCGCTCACCACCCACGGCGACCGGGGAGACGACACTGAACACGCCGGAAGACCCGCCCACGAAAACCGCCGATGCCGCCGCGAGCCCACCGCGCCGACGACGCAGTGGCGGCTGGCAGGCCGCCAAGAGCGCCTCGCGACGCGTGCTCATCCTGGATGCCGCGCTCGAGTGCTTTGTCACCCTGGGCTACGCCCGCACCACCTCCGAGCGCATCGCCGAACGCGCCGGCGTCTCGCGTGGCGCCATGGTGCATCACTTCCCGACCAAGCAGGGCCTGGTGCAGGCGGCCATCGAGCATCTCTGTGCCAAGCGTATCGAGAGTTTCCGCGCAGGCATCTCAGCCATCGGCGATGCGCGCGATCGTGCCGAGCGTGGCCTCGACGCCTACTGGGCCCATCTGAACGGCCCACAATTCGCCGCCTTCCAGGAACTGGTGGTCGCCGCGCGCACCAATCCCGAACTCGACGAGGTGCTGCGCCCCGCCACCGCCCGGTTCGAGCGTGAGTGGTATCGGGCCGCCTGCGAAATCTTCCCCGAGTGGCAGAAGGACCGTCGGCTGTTCGATCTGGCCATGGACCTCACCCAGTTCCTGCTCGAAGGCATGGCGGTGAACCCGCTCACCGAACAGTCGGAGGCACGCGTCGAGCGGGTGCTGCGGTATCACAAGGACCGCCTGCGGGAGATCCTGCTGTCTGCCGACACGCGCAACGATGGCCTGAGCGCCGTCGAGCGCTTTCGGCAGCGCGGTGATACGCGCTGAGGCCGGCACCGGCTGGCGCACGGTATTGCGACGCAACAAAAAACAGGTTGATTTGTTTTTTCTCAACCCTGTGATAGCTTCCGGCCGGTGAACCGAGTCGCGAACAAGATCTGCCTGATCACCGGCGCCGCTGGCGGCATCGGCCGGGCGAGCGCCCTGGCGCTGGCGGCGGAAGGCGCCACGGTCTACGTGTCGGACAGCGACGCCCTGCGCGCCCGCAGCGTCGCCTCGGAGGCCGGTGGCCACGCACTCGAACTCGACGTCGCCAACGAGGCTCACTGGCGCGCGGCGATCGATGCGCTCCTGACCCGCGAGGGCCGGCTCGACGTGCTGGTCAACAACGCTGGACGCTTTCTGCTCGAACCGCTGGCGACCACCACGCTCACGGACTTCCGGGCGTTGAGCGCCGTGAATGTCGACGGGGTATTCCTGGGCTGTCGCTACGGGGTCGAGGCGATGCGCCGCTCGGCCCGGGAGGGCGAACCCGCCCGCGGCTCGATCGTCAACATCGCCTCCTACCTCGGCAACATCGGCATGGCCCGTGCGAGCGCCTACTGCGCAACCAAGGGTGCCGTGCGGGTGCTCACCAAGTCGGTGGCCGTCGAGTGCGGCAGCCGCGGGGAATTCATCCGGGTCAACTCGGTGCACCCCGGCATCACCCGCACCGCCATGACCGAGAGACTGTTTCCGGCCGAGGCCTGGGAAGCACCCCAGGAGACTTTCGCCCGCGTGCCCATGGGCACCTGGTGTACCCCGGAAGACGTGGCCGCCGCGGTGGTGTTCCTCGCCTCCGAGGAGTCGGCGTTCATCACCGGTACGGAGCTGCCGGTCGACGCTGGCATGACCGCGGCATGAGCACGGGACGGCTCGCGGACAAGATCTGCGTCGTCACCGGCGCCACCTCGGGTCTTGGACGTGCCGCGGCGCGCCGCATGGCGGGCGAAGGCGCGATCATCGTCGGCACCGGCCGCAACGCCGAGCAGGGCGCACGCACGGTCTCGCTGATCAGCGAGACCGGTGGCCAGGCGGAGTTCTGGCGTCAGGATGTCACCGCCGAGACCGACTGGCAGGCACTGGTCGAGCACTGCACGACGCGCTACGGCCGCATCGATGTTCTGGTCAACAATGCCGGCGGCTTCTTCGTCCGTCCGCTGGAGGAAACCCCGCTCGAGGACTTCCAGTGGCTCTGGCGCGTCAACGTCGAGAGCGTGTTTCTCGGCACGCGCGCCGCCCTCCAGGTCATGGCCGCGCAGGCCGAGGGTGGCTCGATCATCAACATGTCCTCGCTCGCCGGCCAGGTCGGGCTGGACCAGGCTTCGGCCTACTGCGCCAGCAAGGCTGCCGTCACCCAGTTCTCACGCGCGGCGGCCGTCGAGGCTGCAGCGCTCAATGCGCGCGTACGGGTCAACTCGCTCAACCCCGGCGTCATCCTGACCGAAATGATCACCGGCAGCTACGGCGACAGCGAGGAGCTGCAACAGTACTTCGCCAAGGACAACGCGCTGAAGATGATGGGACTGCCGGAACACATCGCCGATGCAGTGGTGTACCTGGCGGCCGACGAGTCACGCCATGTCACCGGCATTGCCTTGTCGGTGGACGGGGGCCGGGGGGCGGATTTCCGTGACAAGTAGCGCCGGGTGCGCCGCGGGGGAAGCCCGCGCGCCAGGCCACAACGAATGACCGGGGGAGTCATGGGGAGAGTCGAGGGCAAGGTGGTCTTTGTGACCGGGGGGGCTTCGGGGATCGGCGAGCACTCGGCGAGGGCATTCCTCGCCGAGGGCGCCGCCGGCGTGGTGATCGCCGATATCGACGCCGCGCGCGGCACGGCGCTGGCTGCAGAACTGGGCGACCGGGCGATGTGGCTGCGGCATGACATCACCGCAGAGGCGGACTGGCAGGACGCGATGCCCGCCGTCCGCGAGCGCTTCGGCAAACTCGACGTGCTCGTGAACTCCGCCGGCATCAGCCTGCCTTCCAGCATCGAGGAGGCAACCTACGAGCACTGGCGTCACCTGCATCGCGTCAATGCCGACGGCGTCTTCCTCGGGTGCAAGTATGCCCTTGCCCTGATCCGCGAGACCTCCGACGCCGGCGCGATCATCAATGTCTCATCGACCATGGGTCTGCGCCCGACGTCCTATCTCGCCGCGTACTCCTCGAGCAAGGCTGCAGTGGCCAACCTCACCCGTTCGATCGCCCTGCACTGCGCCGAGCAGGGCTATCCCGTGCGCTGTAACGCGGTGCATCCCGGGGCCATCCGTACGCCGATGATGGAGGCTTATCTCGCGGCCGCCGAGGATCCTGACGCCCAGCTCCAGGCCTTCGCCGCGGTGCACCCGATGCAGCGCGTCGGCAGACCCGAGGAAGTGGCCGCCGCCATCCTGTTCCTCGCCAGCGACGAGGCTGCATTCATTACCGGGGTCTCGCTGCCCGTCGACGGCGGCTACTGCGCGGCCTGAGGCCATTTGTTTACCGGGGGGGTTGTGGTTAGATAGCTGCAGAGTCCGCGTCAGCGCCTGGGGGAAACACGCGCTGATGAGGTCGCAATACAACACAGTTCAGTCCGTCTCTGAAGTCATCTCTGGGGGAGATCAACATGAGTGGAAAGCGTTCCATCGCCGTGCTCCGGCGAAGCCTGGTGGGCACCGCCGTCGCTGCAGCCCTGGCTGCACCCGTGATCGCCAGCGCGCAGGACTCGTCCGGCCAGCGCCTGGTGCTCGAAGAAATCACCGTCACCGCCCAGCGCCGTGAGCAGACCCTGCAGAACGTGCCGATCGCGGTCAGCGCCATCGGCGCCGAAGAGCTCTCGCGCTCGCTCGCGCAGAACATCCAGAATCTCGAGGGCATCTCGCCGAACATCGTGATTGACCGCGTGCAGGCCACGCCCGGGGGGGCCGCCCTGTCGATCCGTGGCATCAGCTTCCAGGATGTCGAGAAGAGCTTCGACCCGGCTGTGGGCGTGGTGGTCGACGGCGTGTTCCTGGGCACCAACACCGGGCAGTTCCTGCAGATCTTCGACGTCGAGCGCATCGAGGTGCTGCGTGGCCCGCAGGGCACGCTGTTCGGCAAGAACACCATCGGTGGCGTGGTCAACCTGATCCGCGCCGACCCCACCGGCGAGTTCGATGGCAAGTTCCGCGCCGGCGTCGGCAACTATGGCGCCCGCAATTTTGATGCGCTGGTGAATTTCCCGATCATCGACGATGTGCTCGCCGGCAAACTGACCTACACCAAGCGCGATGATGACGGCTGGTACACCAACGCCTTCGAGGACTTCCGCCGTCGCGGCGGCCTGGACTACCAGCACATCGGCCTGATGCTGCTGTACACCCCGAACGAAGACGTGCGGGTGCGCTACAGCTTCAGCCGCGAGGACGACAAGAGCGACGCCGCACCGCTGCTGAACGTTTCCGGCCCGGGTGATCTGTTCTGTTTCGCCTTCGGCCAGTGCGGCCAGGGCGGCAACATCCCTTCCACCGGTGACCGACGGGTCGTCGACCAGAACGGCAGCTTCGACTCGTTCATCGAACTTGACGCCCACGTGCTCGACATCGGCTGGCAGGTTGACGAGCGCTGGCGGCTGGACTACATCTTCGGCCATCGGCGCAGCAATGAGAGCATGCCGCAGGACTTTGACGCCTCGCCCCTGCCGCTGTTCGAGACTGTCCGCGACCAGGACTACCAGCAGACCAGCCACGAGCTGCGGGTCACCTATGGCGACGACAGGCTCAACGTGGTGGCGGGTGCCTACCTCTGGGATGCGGACTTCCAGCTGGGCCAGCGGACGTTCCATTTCTTTGACATTCTCCAGCAGCTTGGCGTCTTTCCCGAGATCGTTCCCGGTCAGAACCCGGTCGTCCAGCTCCAGGCCACCGACCACAAGACCGAGTCCTGGGCGGTATTCTTCCAGGCCGACTGGGAATTCGCCCCGGACTGGACGCTGACCCTGGGCGGGCGCTATACGGATGAAAAGAAGCGCATGGCGCGGGCACAGGCGTTTGACCTGCGTGGTATTCCGAACATTGCTGTCTCCCAGGGGCTGGTTCCCTCCCCGCCCTTCTCGGGCACGTTTATCCAGGGCAGTGGGGTGTATCCGGTGCCGCTTGGGATCGTGCTGCCGGACTTCTCGACCTTCGATGCACCGCCGAGTCAGAGCTGGTCGGAGTTCAACCCGAAGATCGGTGTGAGCTGGCAGGCCACACCCGACGCGATGATCTATGCGAGCTACTCGAACGGCTTCCGCAGTGGCGGCTATAACGGTCGTGCCGGCACGCTCGGCACCGCGCTTGTCGGCTTCGACCCTGAGACCGTGGACAACTACGAGCTCGGCGCCAAGACCCGCTGGCTGGACAACATGCTGCAGCTCAACGCCTCGATCTTTCGTATGGACTACAAGGACAAGCAGGAAGAGGTGGTCCGTCGCACGCCCACAGGCGACCAGGAAACCGTTGTGGCCAACGCCTCGGAAGCGATCTACGACGGTCTTGAGCTCGAACTGCTCGCCATGCCAGTCGATGGCCTGACGCTGCGCGCCACCTTCGGCTGGCTGGATGCGCGGTTCGATTCGTTCACCGCCGATCTCAACGGCGATGGCATCGAGACCGACAACTCCGATCTGGAACTGCGGCGCGCACCGAAATACACCTACTCGCTGGGCGCCAACTACGCCTGGCAGATGGGCCAGGGTACAGCGTCGGTCAACGCCAGCTGGCGCTACAAGGACAAGTACTGGACGACCTTCCAGAACCAGCCACCGCGCGGGCTGGCCGAGGCACACGGAATTCTGGATGCCTCGCTGAGCTATGAGCTCGACCAGTGGCGCTTCTCGGTCTTCGGCCGTAATCTCAACAACGCCACCGCCGAGAACTCCACGCTGCTGGTCGCCGGGTTGTTCGCCTTCGCCACAACCATCCCGGACCGGACGTACGGCGCCGAGGTGCTGTGGCGGTTTGGCGGCAACTGAGTCGCCGGACGCCTGACGACATCCACCCCCGCCACGGCGGGGGTCTTTTTTCCGCTTGCGGCGGGCCGAGAGCCCACCGCCTGTGACCATGATCTGCAGGGAGTGCACACCGTGGCCGACATCAACCGCCAGATCCTGCTGAAGGCTCGCCCGCAGGGCCTGCCCCGCGCCAGCGACTTCGACTTGCGCGTCGGCCCCGTGCCGGAACCCGGCGAGGGCGAGTTCATCATCCGCAACCGCTATCTCAGCCTCGATCCAGCCATCCGCGGCTGGATGGACGACGCCCCAAGCTACATCCCGCCGATCGGTCTGGGCGAGGTGATGCGTGGCACGACGGTGGGTGAGGTGGTCACCAGCCGTCATCCGGACTTCCAGCCGGGCGACCAGGTGGTGGGGCTCCACGGCTGGGAGGATTACAGTATCGGTCAAGGGGCGGGCTTCGACGCAAAAGTCCCGGCCGAGCTTGGCCTGCCGGCCACCTGGTTTCTGAGCGTTCTTGGCGCTCCGGGGATGACCGCCTACTTCGGCTTTCTCGACGTCGGGCGGCCCCAGACAGGCGAGAGCGTACTGGTCAGCGCCGCCGCCGGCGCTGTCGGCTCACTGGTCGGCCAGATCGCCAAGATCAAGGGCTGTACGACCATCGGCATTGCCGGTGGTCCCGAAAAATGCCGCATGCTTGTGGAGGAATTCGGCTACGACCACGCCATCGACTACAAGGCCGGGGGGGACCTGGCCGGAGCGATCCGCGCTGCTGCACCCGAGGGCGTGGATATCGTCTTCGAGAACGTCGGTGGCGAGATTCTCGACGCCGCACTCATGAACCTGAAGCTGCGGGCCCGTGTGCTGATCTGCGGGCTGATCTCCGGCTACAACGCCGAATCCCCGATGGCCGGGCCGCGCAACCTCTGGCAACTGCTGGTCAAGCGCGCGCGCATGGAAGGGCTGCTGGTCGCCGACTATGTCGAACGCTTTCCCGAAGGCATCGCGCAGATGGGCGATTGGTTGCAGCAGGGCCTGATCCGGCATCGCGAGCATGTGGAGCCCGGGCTGGCGGCGGCCCCGCAGACTTTCCTGAAACTTTTCGACGGCAGCAACAGAGGCAAGCTGATCGTCGACCTGGCGGCCGATCGCGGTTGACACGTCATGGGAGCTGAGCGGACACGCGTACTGCTGATCACGAAGGGCCATCCCTTCGACTACAACGCGTTCTTCGCCGTGTTCGACGCCACTCCCGAGATCGACTGGACCCACGTGGAGCACCCTGCCGCACAGCAGTTTTTCGCACCTGAACTCGCGCGTGACTACGATGTGTTCGTTCTCTACGACATGCCTGGGCTGACCTTTCACGAGGGTGAGCCACCCTCGTTGCTGGAACCGCCTGCCCGGCTGCGCGCGAACCTCGCTGCCTTGCTTGCCGCGGGCAAGGGCATGGTGTTTCTACACCATGCGCTGGCTGGCTGGCCGGCATGGCCCGAGTACGGCGAGCTGATCGGCGGCCGCTTCCTCTACCAGCCGGCCAGGGTCCGCGGCGAGGAGCGTCTCGATTCAGGCTATCGGCATGACGTCACCCACACGATACGCGTGCTCGATCCCGTACACCCGATCACCCGTGGCCTGCCGGCGGCCTTCACGATCACCGACGAGCTCTACCTCGCCGAGGTCTTCGAGGACAGCGTCATCCCGCTGCTGGCCAGTGATTACGCCTTCGTGGCTGACAACTTCCATTCCGCCGACCACGCGGTACGCGGCCGGATGTTCTGCAACGATGACTGGCCACACCCGCCCGGCAGCCCGCTGATCGGCTGGGTGCGCCGCGCCGGCCGCAGCCCCGTCGCCTATCTGCAGTGCGGTGATGCCCCGGGCGCCTACGCCAATGAACACTACCGGCGACTCGTGGCCAACGCGATCGCCTGGGCCGCCAGTCCCGAGGCCCATACCTGGGCACGAGCCGCCTGATCACAGCAGAGGACGGAGACATGCAAAGACTGCAGGGAAGAAGGGCCATCGTGACGGGGGCTGCCGATGGCATCGGTCTGGCCACAGTCAAACTGTTCTGTGCGCAAGGTGCCCAGGTGATCGGCGTCGATCTGCCGGGTTCCGCCCTGGAGGCCGCGCTGAGCGACATCGACGGCGCCCATGCACTGCCCTGCGACGTTGCCACCGAGGACGCACCGGCTACCATCATGGCGGCGGCACGTGAGCGCCTGGGCGGCCTGGACATCCTGTTCAACAATGCCGGCGTCTGTCCGATGGCGCTGGTAACGGAGACCACCGACGAGATCTGGCGGCGGACTTTCGAGGTCAATGTCACCGCGGTGTTCCGGCTCAGCCGCGAAGCGATCCCGCTGCTCGAGCTCAGCGACCAGGCGCGGATCATCAACACCGGTTCGGTGATGTCGGACTTCGGCGGCGAGACGCTCACGGCCTACGCCGCCTCCAAGCATGCCGTCGCGGGGCTGACCAAGAGTATGGCCACCGAACTCGGCCCGCTGGGCATCAACGTGAGCTATGTACAGCCGGGCTCCATCGTCACCGGCATCACCCGGGAACTCTTCCAGCAGGAACAGGCGTTCCGCGACTACTGGGCGCAGAAAGCAGCCGTGCGCCGGCTGGGCCAGCCCGAGGACATCGCCAGGGTGGTGCTGTTTCTCGCTTCGGCCGACGCCGCCTTCGTCACCGGCCATGGCATCTATGCCGATGGCGGCGCAATGCAGCATGTCTAGCACAGCAGCCTACGGGCCAGACCTTTCCAGGGGAACAGGAGACCGACCGTGACCAAGCCACTCGCCGAGTACAATTTCTTCGACCCGGCCGTGATCGAGAATCCCTTCGAGTTCTACCAGGCCGCGCGCGAACAGGCGCCGGTCTACCTGCTGCCGGGCACCAAGCCGCCGATCTACCTGGTGACCAGTTTCGACCTGATCAGCGAGGCACTGAAAGACCCTTATACGTTCTCCAACAACTTCAGCGCCGCGTTGCAGGGCCGCGCGGCCTACGACGATGACGTCAAGAAAGTGATCTCCAGGGGCTGGCCGCAGGTCGATACCCTGCTGACCAATGATCCGCCCTCCCACACCCGCTTCCGCAAGCTCGTGAACACCGCGTTTACGCCCGGCAAGGTCAACCGGTTGGAAGACTACGTGGCGGATTTCGTAAACGAACTGATCGATGGAATCATCGACCGCGGTGAGTGTGAGTTCATCACGGATTTTGCCGTCAAGCTGCCCGTCACCGTCATCGCGGACCAGCTCGGCGTCCCCCGCTCCGACCAGGCCCTGTTCAAGACCTGGTCCGACGCCTTCGTCGCCCGGCTCGGCGGCATGGCAAGCAAGGAAGAGGAACTCGAAGCCGCGCAACATATCGTCGATTTCCAGCACTACATGATCGAGAAGGCCAACGAACGACGCAAGGACCCGAAGCAGGACATTCTCTCGGACCTGGTACACGCCCAGGTGGATGACGAACGCCCGCTCGACGAGGCGGAGCTGCTCAGCATCCTGCAACAGCTGCTGGTCGCCGGTAACGAGACCACCACCAATACGCTGGCCGGCGGGCTGCTGCTGCTGATCCAGAACCCCGACCAGATGACACGCGTGCGCCAGGACCCCACCCTGATCAAGAACATGGTGGAGGAAATCCTGCGCCTGGAATCGCCGACTTCGGGCATGTGGCGGGTGGTCAAAAAAGCTGGCGAGCTCGGCGGCGTGCCGATCCCTGCAGGCTCGATGCTGCATCTGCGCTACGCGGCGGCCAACCGCGACGAGACGAAGTTCGCGGATGCCGAGGCGTTCGACCCCGGCCGCAAGAACGCCGGCATTCACCTGGCCTTTGGCCGCGGCACACACATGTGCGTGGGCGCGGTGCTCGCCAAGAAGGAGATGACGGTGGCCTTCACCCACCTGCTGCGGCGGCTGGACAACATCCGCCTGGCCGAGGGCAGAAACGACCTGACGCATTTCCCGAACGTACTGCTCCGCGGGCTCAAGGCCCTGCACATCGAGTTCGACCGGGCGGCCTGAAGCCGCCCGGCGCAGCCCTGTTCATCGGATCGCCCGGACAGATCATGGGACGCTGGCGGCCGCCACGGCAAGCGGGTTCGCGGTATATCACGCCGGAAGGTCACCGCCGCCTGGCCGAGGAGCTCGACCACCTGTGGCGGCGACTGCGCCCAGAGGTGACCGCAGCGATCACGGCCGCGGCGGCTGAGGGCGATCGATCTGAGAATGCCGAATACATTTACCGGAAGAAACAGCTCCGCGAAATCGATGCGCGTATCCGTCATCTGCGTAAACGCCTCGAAGGCATGCGAGTGGTCGCCACCGCACCGGATGACCGCAAGAAGGTCTTCTTCGGCGCCTGGGTCACGCTGCTGGATGAAGACGGTCACGAGCATCGTCACCGCGTTGTCGGCCCCGATGAATTCGACCACGTACCGGGCTACATCAGCATGGACGCTCCGCTCGGGCGTACGTTGATGGGCCGGCGAACCGGCGATGACATCAGGGTCGAGGCACCCGGTGGCACCCGGGAGTATGAGATCGTGGCGGTGGAGTATCCGACACCCTAGGGCACCGTTCCCCACACGCCCGTTCAGCCGGTTGCGACCGGCATACTGCGGACTCCGCGCATGACCAGCGTGTCCATGTACTCGTAGTGATCTGCCGTCAGCCGAAGATCCGGAAACCGCCGGATGACCTCCCCAATGGCGACCTCCCCCTCCATTCTGGCCAACGGGGCGCCGAGGCAGAAGTGTGGGCCGTAGTTGAAGGTCAGATGCGGGTTCGGATCACGGCTGATATCAAATTTTCCAGGGTCCTCAAATTTTCTCGGATCATGGTTCGCGGCGTTGACCATGACAAACACTCGGTCCCCTTGCGACAGTTGACGTCCGCGCAGCTCATGATCGTGCTTGACGATGCGTACCAACGCACCCGTCGGGCCATCGAACCGCAGGATCTCCTCGACCGCAGACTTGATCATCGCTGGCTCTCGCCGCAGACGCTCCAGCTGCTCAGGATGCTGCAGCAACGCGCGGATCCCGTTGCCCAACAGGTTGGTGGTGGTTTCATGACCGGCAAACAGGAAAAGAATCGAAGTCCCGATGACCTCGTCTTCGCTTAACGTGGCATCCGCGTCGCGGATCGCCAGCAGTTTCGAGATCATGTCTTCGCCCGGAGTATGCTCGCGCTCGAGGATCACCTCACGGAAATAGGCCGCCATCTCCACGGCCCCTTCCTGGGCCAGGGCATGCTTGTTCGGCGACGCGGTGGCGCTGCCAATGAAAAGCTGCATCTTGTTTGACCAGTCCTTCAGCGGTTCCATATCCGAGTGCGGCAGGCCCAGCATATCCATGATGACGGTCGCCGGCAGGGGATAGGCGAAGTCCTCGATGAAATCGAATTGCTCCCGCCCCGCCAGCCCGTCCAGCAGAACACCGACCGCGCGTTCTACCGACCCGTGCAGATGGCGGACAGCCCCGGGGGTGAAAACCTTGTTCATGAGGCGACGCAGCCGGGTATGCTCGGGAGGATCCTTGAACGCCACCCAGGTATTCAGGTAACGAATCAACTCACGGATACGGTTCTGCTGCTCGCTCGGCAGGCTCTCGTAGTAAGGTGTCAGCCGGTCGGCGGAGATATGCTCATTCAACTGGATACGTCTGACGTCATCGTAGCGTGTGATGACCCAGCCACGCAGCTTGTCCGACCAGTGCACCGGGTCGTTCTCCTGGAGCGCGCGCAGAGCAGGTAGAGGATCATCGATGATCGCCTGGTCTCTGGGATCGTAGACCGGCGCGGCAAGCTTGTGATCCTCCGTACTGGATGTCATGAGCGCCTCCTCAGAGCTGGCGGGACGGGCCGTCGGACCCGGCTGCCGACATGCCTTCAGCTTACTATACCAAGCGATTGTTTGGTAGACTGGCGCAGAATAGCTGCGGGGGAGCATCAATGCGCACACTGGACGACACTCAGCTGTACCTGCCGGAACTCTGGGCGACCCATGCGGAATTCTACCCTGACAAGACCGCAGTCATCTGTGGCGACCGGCGGGTCAGCTGGCGCGCCCTGAACGAGGGCTTCAACCGAGTCGCCAACAGCCTGATCACCGATGGGGTCCAACCCGGCGACAAGGTCGCCGTGCTGATGACAAACTCGGTCGAGATGCTGGAAGTGATGTTCGGCATCGTGAAGGCCCGGGCCTGCCTGGTGCCGCTCAGTGCATTGCTGACAGCCGACCAGCTCGCCACGCTCATCGACGACTCCGATGCCTGCATGATCGTCGCGTCGCGAGCCACCGCCGACCTCGCAACCCAGGCCGTCGAACGCTGTCAGGCAGGCCGGCTGCGCCGCAAGATCGCGATCGGTTTCGAGCAGTCGGGCTGGCAAAACGGCGAGCACCGATTCGCCGAGGCGGATAGCGGCGAGCCACCGTTGAAATACGATCTGCGCGACGAATTCAACATCATCTATTCGTCGGGTACCACCGGCATCCCGAAGGGCATCGTCCAGACCCATCGTGCGCGCCAGCACTGGTCATATTCGAATGCCTTGGAACTGCGCTTCGACGCCAATTCGATTGCGCTGGCCACGACTTCGCTGTACTCCAACGGCACCTGGTTCATGGTTCTTCCGCCGATGTTCCTCGGCGCCACGATGGTCATCATGGAACAGTTCTCGCCCAGGGCTTTTCTCGAGACTGTGGAACGCGAGGGCGTAACGCATACTTTCATGGTACCGACGCAGTACATCACGACACTCGCAGACGACAGCTTCGATCAGCGGGACCTCTCGTCTCTCAAGGTCATGCTCTCGGCGGGGTCCCCGCTGCGTCAGGACACCAAAGACGAAATCATCAGGCGTATGGGGCCCGGGCTATTCGAGCTTTACGGGTTCAGCGAAGGCTTTGCCACCATCATCCGTCCTGAGCAGATACACAAGCGCGGCTCGGTGGGGACGCCCGTGACGGGCTTTCAGCTTCGCATTCTGGATGACCAGGGCAACTCGCTGCCGCGCGGCGAGGCCGGGGAAATCGCAGGCTACGGCGCCGGTCTGATGAAGGAGTACTACAAGCGACCGGAGGCGACTGCGGAAGCGGTCTGGATCGATGAGCGGGGACGGACATTCCTGCGCAGCGGCGACATCGGACGTCAGGATGAAGACGGCTTCCTCTACATCCTGGATCGCAAGAAGGACATGATCATCTCGGGCGGTTTCAATGTCTTTCCAAAAGACATCGAGGAAGTCATCGGGGCACACCCGGAGGTGTCAGATGTGACGGTCATCGGCATTCCTCATGACAAATGGGGCGAGGCGCCGCTTGCCCTGATCATCCCCGAGAAAGGCAGCACACCGGACCCTGGAGCGGTCCGCGATTGGGCGAACTCCCGCCTGGCCAAGACCCAGCGGCTGGCGGGCGTGGAGCTCCGGGACGAGTTCCCCCGTAACGCACTCGGCAAGGTCCTGAAGCGCCATCTTCGCGAGCCGTACTGGACATGACGACCAACCCGCCTCAGGACTGCTACATCATCGGTGCCTACACTACGCGCTTCGGTAAGCAGCCCGATGTGACCATCAAGGCGCTCGCCGAACATGCCGTGCTTGGGGTCCTTGAGGATGCCGGTCTCGAAGATGCCAATCGTATAGACGCCGCCTGGTTTGGCAATTGCGGCATGTGGACGGATGGCCAGGGCAGCATCCGCGGGCAGGTTTGTCTGACGCCCCTGATCGAATCCGGCAGATTCCCTGCCCGGATACCCATCATCAATGTGGAAGCTGGGTGCGCGACTGCCTCGCTTGCCCTCCACGGTGCCTGTCGCGATATCCAGTCCGGCGAACACGACCTGGTTCTGGCGCTGGGCGTCGAGAAAACCTTCCATCCGAATGCCCCCGAAAAGACCAGTCAGCTCTTTTATGGTGGTATTGATCAATATGATCCCTGGCAGTGGGAGGACTACTACCGAAAGGCGGGCCAGGCGGCGGGAAAGCCCTTCGAACCGGGCCCTGATCGAACGATTTTCATGGACACCTATGCGATGCAGGCCTGCTGGCATATGCAGCGTTATGGCACGACACAGCGCCAGATCGCCGCTGCGGCAGCCAAGAACCACACGCACGCCGCGATGAACCCCAACGCCCAGTACCGTCATGCCATGACGATCGAGGAAGTTCTCAGCGATAAACCCATCACCTGGCCGTTGACACGGGCCATGTGTGCACCGATTGGCGACGGCGCGGCGGCAGCACTGGTGGTCTCAGCCCGGCTGCTCGGCGATCTCCCACCCGCTATCCGAGACAGAGCGGTACGGGTGGCAGCCATCGGTCTCAGCAGCGGCAAGTATCGCGCACTGGACGAACCCGGTCTGAGTCGGGTGGCGGCAGAACGGGCGTATCGCCGCGCTGGCATTTCAGCACACGACATTGACGTCGCCGAGGTCCACGATGCCACCTCGTTCTGCGAACTCTACCAACTGGAGATGCTCGGATTCTGCCCCGAGGGCCAGGGTGGCCGATGGGTTGAAGAGGGGAAAACAACGCTGGGTGGTCGGCTGCCGGTGAATACCTCGGGAGGTTTGGTGTCGAAAGGCCACCCGGTAGGCGCCACCGGGCTCTCGATGATGACCGAACTGGTGCAACAACTCCGCCAGGAGGCCGGGCCACGCCAGGTGGCCGGCGCCGAGTGGGCACTGGCGGAAAACGGCGGCGGTGTCATCGGTTTCGATGAAGCGGCCTGTGCCGTCGTGCTGCTGCACAAGGACCGCTAGGAGATCAGTCCGAAGCTCCGGGCGCTGGGGGCAGTCGGCCGCCCGGCCGCCAGCCGCCGAAAGAACTCTCTGTCAACTGCGTTCAGCCGTGTGGCCGGCAGGGCTCTCCATTGCCTTGCGCATATCCCGCAGGACCTGCCACTTGCGTTCCCGCCCGGCATCCAGCCGTTGCCGCGCTTCGGGCGTCATGCGATCCTCCGACCACCAGCGGTCCGAGGTGCTCTCCACCTTGACGCTCTCCACTCCGTCGAGTTCCAGCAGGCGCGCCTCGATATCCTGCCCCATCTGGAAGAAAAACAGACAGGACGGATCGGTCAAGAGCAGGCTGACGTGGACGTGTCCCTGTTCGATTCGGACGTCGCGCACGAGGCCCATGTCCGTAATCGACAGGTGCGTGCGATTGAAGACACTGCAGGGGTCCATGACTTCGGCAAGCCGCTCGCGCACCTGGCTTTCGAGCACCGCGCTCATGCCGATGCCCCACTGCGGATAGTCGCCCACGGCGCACGCCGTCCCTCCTTGCGCTGACGCTCTGCCCACTTGTCGGCGCCCAGTTTCCGCTTCAACGAGGCGGCATCCAGCCCATGCAACCGGCAGAAGTTCTCGCCGAGAATTTTACGCTTGATCTCGTCGGTGACGTCGGGATAGTCGTACCCGGCCTTCATCTCCTCTGGCATCTCGAAGGCCAGCAGCGCATCGATGATCGGTTGCGGATGCACGAATGAACACCCCGACGCGAACATCAACCGGTCCGCACCTCCCCAATACAGGAAGGTACCGAGCACTTCGGCGAAGCGCCGGGGATTATTGATGATCAGGCTGTTGGTCACTTCGAGATTCACCCAGACGTTGGGAAAACGTCCCAGCAGAAACGCCGCCTCTTCCGTGAAAGCGAAGCCGCCGTGTACCACCTCGAAGTTCATTTCAGGAAACATCGCCGCGACTTCGTCGATGTCATCGGTGCGGTAGTGGCTGGAGCGGGTCGGGCCAAAGGGAATCGCCTTGTGCACCGCAATACTCTTGATGCCCAGTTCCAGTGCACGCTCGATGAGGGGAATCCCGGTCTGCGGGTCATCAAAGCGCTCGGGCAGGGTACGGCCTTCGTAATAACGAGCCGGATACAGTTTCAGTGCATTGACGCCCTGCTCCTTGACGTAGGTCTCCATCAGCTCGAGTGCCCGATTCCCGTCGAGCGGATTGATCTGGCCGTATACGACAACTCTGTCCGGATTACGCTCGCGCATGCGCAGGCCTTTCTCGAGGGAAACCAGACCATCTTTGTAGTAGTCGTGCAGCGGCGTCGAGTGGTAGGAGATGACGTCTACATCGCTTTCGAGGAAGAAGATCTCCTCCAGATCATCGGCCTGCCAGTCGGCGATGAATTCCTGCTCGGTCAGCCGGTGGTCATCATCGGGTGATACCAGACAATGCAGTCCGTAACCCGCCGCACTGAACCCGGGCGACCAGCGATTCACGAAGTTCGCTTCGGTCCAGTTGTAGGCGTGAGCGACCGCGTCCACCACCAGAATGTCGTCATTGACCATTTGCACTCCCCCGAGCCCGATGACTGCCAAACATTTGTTTGGTATTGGGCATCAAGCCGGCTGTTCTGTCAAGCTGCATGTAAGACCCTGCGCAAGCATCTTGGAACACCCATCGCACGCGTGTAGGATCACCAAACAACCGATCGTTTGTGTACGCGCGGGAGCGTGTGGGAGGAGCCAACGATGGACATGGGTGTACTGGAAAAGGTGGGAAGAACACGTTTCGGTGATATCGAAAACGTGAACAGTGGCCTGCTGGACTGGCAGGAAGTCGATGGACAACCTGGAAACTACATCAAGGTGCTGGTCATCGACGACAAGAACCACCGCGTAGATTTCCTGTTCAAGCAGGATCCGAATAAAGAGTTCGCGCGGCATACGCATCTGTGCACTGCGGTCGCGTTTACTCTCGAAGGCCTCTGGGGGTACCGCGAGGGAGAGGAACTGCACTTCCCCGGAACGTTCTCCTATGAACCGCCAGGCTCTGCACACACGCCCTACTCCACGGATCAAGGCATGATGGTCTATGCGAGCTTCCAGGGCACCAGCCCGGATATGCTCGAAATTCTTGATGACGACGACAACGTGGTGGCTGTGCTTACGCTGGACTTTTTTCGCCAATACTACGACGGCTGAGCCCGATCCACTGCGACGGTAACGGTGGCAGCCACTCCACTTCAGATGCTGGTTCTCCAGGGGTTTCGTGGCATCATTGCGGCTTGCCATTGGCACGCCAGCACAAGGATCATCAGTGACCACCAGCCGCAAGCCACGGCCTGACAAGGCACGTACAGGCAATCGCGGGGAGAATCGCCGCGAGGCCCTCCTGGAGGCTGCTGCAAGTCTGTTCGGCACCAAAGGCTATGACGGCACGTCAATCCGGGAAATCTCTTCGGCAGTCGGAATGCTCCCGGGATCGATCTACTACCACTTCCCTTCAAAGGAAGACCTGTTGCTCGCAGTACACGAGCAAGGTGTCAACAGCGTGCTGCGCGCCGTTCAGGAAGCGATTGGCAAGCTTCCAGAAGATGACGCCTGGGCTCGCCTGGAGGCGGCCTGCGTCGCGCATCTGGAATCACTGCTGGGAGAGAACAGTTTCAGCCAGGTGGTCACTCCACAGTTCACTCGCAGTCTGGAGGAGCCTTTACGCTCGAGCCTGATTGCGCAGCGAGACCGCTATGAGAAACTGTTTGTCGAGCTCGTCGATGCTCTCGACCTGCCCGACGGCATCAGCAAACGCCACCTGCGGCTGTCGTTACTCGGGAGCCTGAACTGGAGCACGACCTGGTATCGGAAGGGCCGTAATACGCCAGCCACGATCGCCAAACGCATGGTGGAGCTTTACCGGTACCCCCTCGATATCTCAACCGCGCGCGCTCGCAGCTGATCGTCTCCCGCAGGAGGCACCGCCTCTTCGCGGCGACACCTGGAACTCACACGCTCACGCCGGCGACCGCCGCGCCCGGCCGGGTCGTGAACATGTGTCCACGACCCGGCGGCAGCCATCGTTCGCTCAGAAATCCAGAGCGAACGCAGCGCCCCACTCACGCGGGCGGCTGTAGTAGGCTTCGACGTACCCGAGCCCAAGGACTTCCACACCACTGGTCACGTAGAGTTTATCGGTGATGTTATTCACGAAAAACGACAGGGACCAGTTACCCCTGTTCGGCCGATAGGTGACACGACTGTTGAGCAGCGTGTACGCGCTGGCCCGCAGTTCTGGTGTGTTGACGGCGTCGCGATACTGCTCGGATTTGTAGATCCCGTCCGCCCGCAGTGTCAAAGACCCCGCACCACCGATCTGAGCGGTGTATTCGGCGGAGGCAGTGATGCTCAGCTCCGGCGCATTGATGAATTCATTGCTCTCCAGAATGCCCGCCTGCTGCGCCAGATCATCGACCTGCCGGTACTTGGCATCCAGAACACCGACGCCGAGCCCGAGATTCAATGCATCCGTGGGCACGAAGAACAGTTCAAGTTCACCGCCGATGATGCGGCCTTTACCGGCATTCTCAATGACCGTCTCGACGTTGCCACCACCCAGATCAAGCACCGCAAGCAGCTGGATATCCTTGTAGTCATTGAGGAATGCAGCGCCGTTCAGCACCAGCGTGTTATCCAGCCATGCCGACTTGAAACCCACCTCGAATGCATTGATGTACTCGGGGTCGAAGGCCTTGGGTGGAATGCCACTCAGGGCTCGAGAATTGTAGCCACCCGCCTTGTAGCCTCGCGAAACATTGCTGTAGAGCAGTACGTCAGGCGTAATCTGGTACTCCACGCCCAGCTTGGGGAGGAACTCGTTCCAGCTGTCGTTCAGCGTCTCCGGCGGCAAGGGGACCTGACCGGACTCCGGGCGGACCAGGCCGTACACGTACTCTTTGCTGTCACGGGTCAAGCGACCGCCGAAGGTGATACCGACACGATCGGTTAGCGCGTAGGTGGCCTCGCCAAAGGCAGCGACGGAATACGCCTCGTAAGTCGAGTTGATGAGTGCGGTGTTGTCGAAGCCGATCAGATCGAACAGCCCGGAAATCAATGGCGCGAACAACTCGCTTTTACCATCTTCCAGAAGGCCGTAGAGACCAACAACCCAGTTGAGTCGTCCATCCATCGACAGGCCGTTCAACTGGAATTCCTGGCTCAACTGCCAATAGGTTTCCGGATTATCCACCTGGACAATGTCAAACGGGGTGTGTTCGGAGTCCCGACGAATGTCGATATCGTAGTCGCGAAAGGCGGTGATCGAGTTCAGTGCGAGGTCACCGATCGCCCAGTCGACGGCCATGGATATGCCCCAGATGTCCGCCCAGTCGCGGGTCTCTACTGTGCCCCCGGAGTTGTATACTCCTCGCCCGTCGGTCGCGAGCGTGCGCACCCAGGCGTCGCCGTACCTGTCGAAAGGCGGTTGCAACCCCAGCTCCGCGGCGCGTGCAGGTGCGATCAGCGCATTGATCAGCCCTTCGGTGGCATCATTCGGATCGAATCTGACCATCGAACCGGCGGGCCCATCCTGTCGCTGACGCAGGTAATCGGCTCGGAAGATGATGTCGAGATCATCAGAAGGCTGAAACCGCAGCGCCCCACGGGTCGTGATTTCATCCGTGTTGCCGAGGTCCTGGCCGATGAAATTGGTTCCGAGCCCGTCTCGCTTGCGCAAGGCGCCTCCAATCTTTCCCGACACCGTATCGCTGATCGGAAAGTCCAGGTGGCCGAAGATGTCACGCCGGTTATAGCTGCCGACGGTCGCGCCGACGCGACCACCGAGCTCGCCACTGGGGGCGGCAGTAATCACCTTCACCGCACCGCCAATGGTATTGCGTCCGTACAGGGTGCCCTGCGGCCCGCGCAGTACCTCGATGCGATCAATGTCGAGAAACCCGAAGTCACCCGCCGCACTTCGCGAGATGTACACCCCATCGATGTACAGGCCGACACCTGGCTCGTTGGGAAACGAGTAGTCATCCTGACCGACGCCGCGGATGAAGATCTGCGTGGCACTGCCACCGCCGTTCGGAATCCCCCCGCTGATATCGAGGTTAGGCGCAAAGTTCGACAGGTCACTGAAACTGTCGATATTCCGCGCCTCTATGCCCTCCCCGCTGAAGGCGGTCATCGAGACGGGAGTATTCTGAATGGTCTCCTCGCGCTTGCGTGCGGTGACGACGATTTCTTCGACACCCGAAAATCCCCGCTCCGCCTGCTGCGCGAGCGCGTGAGACGTCCCTCCGAGCAACGCGAGTGCAACCGCCGCGCCGACTCCATTTTTCCGCCCAAGGCCATTGATCACCGACATGGTTTCTCCCCCAAAGCCTGACTAAGCGTGCTGCAGAACACTTCTCCGAACCCGATCGCGATTCACCGATCTCGAAAAGTCATTCCGCCGTCGTTGGTGTAGCGGTGGCGCAACTCCCGAACGCCTCCGTAGACCATGATCGATACTAGCATCGCCGTTTGCTTTTTACCAAGCGATTGTTTGTTTGTCTCTCCGGGCGAACGGCAGGCTCCCGCCACGATGCGGCCGAGCCCTTACAACTGCTGCAGCAGGTGCCCCCCATCAACCACCAGCGTCGAGCCGGTCATATAGCGTGAGGCCTCCGAGGCCAGCAACAGCAGCGGCCCGGTGAGGTCGTCATACTCGCCGATCCGCCGCTGCGGGATACGCTTGACCATGGCTTCTCCGGCAGTCGTCGCGAAAAAGTCGCGATTGATGTCCGTCAGGAAATACCCAGGCGCCAGGGCATTGGCGCGAATGCGGAACCTGGCCCATTCCAGCGCCTGGGCACGGGTGAGCTGGATGACGCCGGCCTTGGCGGCCATGTAGGCACCGAGCGTCTTCTCCACACCGATGCCGAGCACCGAGGCGACATTGATGATGCTCCCCGGCAGGCCGGCCGACGCCAGTCGTCGCGCCGCCTCGGCGGCGACCAGGTGCACCCCCTTGAGGTTGGTATCGACGACCGCATCCCAGTCGTCCTCACTGGCCTCGTGCAGCAGCGCATCGCGGCTGATGCCTGCGTTATTGACCACGATCCCGGGCACACCGAGCTCCCGCGTGCAGCGCTCGAACAGTGCGGCCACCGACTCGGCACGGGTCACATCCACAGGCAGACAATGGGCCTCGCCGCCTGTGCTGCGGATGCGCTCGGCGGTTTCCGCCAGCTTGTTCTCCCGGCGGGCGGCAAGCACCACACGCGCCCCCGCCTGCGCCAGCACACCCGAAAAATGTGCGCCAAGCCCCGTCCCGGCACCGGTCACCAGGGCCAGTTTCCCGTCCAGTGCGAAAAGCTTCTGCTGCATGTCCACTCCCTTGTTTTCAGGCCAGTGCACCAAATGCTACCTTGATTGCGACCCTGACGGCCCGGCCGTCACTGGAACGAGTCTCCGGCCGCGCGGTCTCAGCCGTCAGGGACCGGGACGCATTTCGCCCGTCGGAGGACTCAGGACATGGCTAGCTGGCAGAACAGACTACTCGCGGGCGTGGCGGCAATGGGGCTGATGCTGGTCAGCGGCCAGCTCACGGCGGGCGTGACCGAGGGAAACGGCGCCGAGGCCAATGGCCAGGCCGAAGACGACATCTTCACACTGCGTCCCTTTCGGGCCGTCTATCGCGTCAGCGCCGGGGTGCTCAGCGGCAGCCTCACGCTCGAACTCGAGCACCGCACAGGCGAGGACTGGGTGCTGACATCGGTCGCCACCACCCGAGGCGTGGCCCGGCTGTTCCGGCGCGGCGAACTGCTGGAACGCAGCGTCTTCCGCTTCACCGAGACGGGCATCAAGCCCATGGAATACTTCCGCGATGACGGCATCAGTGGCCCGGAACGCAACGCCTCGCTGATCTTCTCCCATTCCGACGGCCGCGTGTATGGCACCGACCGCGAGCACGAGGTCGACCTGCCGATGAATGGTGAGGTCATCGATCGTCTGGCCATGCAGATCCGTCTCATGCACGACCTCACGCGTGGGCTGCGGCCAGACGAATACGCCGTCATTGACCGCGGTGAGATTCGTGAAATGGACATCAGCTACGCGGGCGACGAGCGCGTCGAGATCGGCGAGCACACCTTCGACACCCTGCGCCTCGATCACCAGTCGCGTAACTCCAGCCGCAACACCCGGCTGTGGACCTCGGTCGAGCATGAGTTTCTGCCGGTGCGGATCGAGCAGCAGCGCCGTGGCAGTACCGAGTGGCTCGGCGTCCTGCAGGAAGTCCGCTGGGCAGAGACGGCAGAGACGGCAGAGACGGCAGAGACCGGGCAGCAGTAGGCCGCGCCATCGACAGCTGACGGCCGTCTGCGTCCATCGTACGGCATATGCCCGTTGCGCAGGGGCATATGCGCACAGAATCGTTCCATTCACTCGGCCCTGACTGTCTACTTGCGCCCCTGACGCCAGTCGGCGACGGCAACAGGGATGCAAGTCATGAACACCGGCGCACGCGCAACACTCTTCATCGCAGCACTGACCGTGCCGCTCACCGCCCAGGCGACCAACGGGTATTTCGCGCATGGCTATGGTGTGGTCAACCAGGGACTCGCTGGTGCCGGCACCGCGCTGTCCCAGGACAGCCTGGCCGCGGCCACCAACCCCGCCGGTATGGCCTTCGTCGGCGATCGCATCGACACGGCACTGGAGCTGTTTGCGCCGACACGCGAGTATCGTGTCAGTGGCCGCGCGGCACCCGGCAGCTTCGGCCTCGCTGAAGGCACGACCCGCAGCGGACGCTCACTGTTCGCCATCCCGAATATCGCGGCCAACCGTTCGCTGACCGATACCCAGACGCTGGGCGTGACGGTATTCGCCAATGGGGGCATCAACACCGACTATCCGGGTGACGACGGCGGCCCGTTTGGCGCCGGCCGCGCCGGCGTGAACCTCGAGCAGCTGTTCGTCAGCACCACCTGGACGTGGCAGCCGGTAGACGGTCAGGCGATCGGCATCGCGCCGGTGCTGGCCTATCAACGGTTTTCCGCTCGCGGACTGGGCAGTTTCGCCGGCTTTTCGCAGGCGCCGGAAGCGGTCTCCAACGCGGGCACCGACACGAGCCTCGGCTTCGGCCTCCACCTCGGCTGGCAGGGCGAGCTCGGAGCCGACTGGCGTGCCGGTATCGCCTGGCGCAGCCGCCTGCGCATGAGTCGCTTTGACCGCTATCGCGGGCTGTTCGCGGACTCGGGCGATTTCGACATTCCGGCCACGCTCAACGCCGGCCTCGCCTGGCGACCCGCCGAGGGCCACTGGCTGCTGCTCGACGTCCAGCATACCCGCTACGCCAGCATCCCGGCCGTGGGCAATCCGCTGCTGCCCAACCTGTTCTCCGCCCCCCTGGGGGATCGGGCGGGTGCCGGCTTTGGCTGGCGCAACATGACCACCGTGAAGCTCGGCTGGCAGTGGCAGGCTGATGCTCGCCACACCTGGCGACTCGGCGCGAGTTACGGGCGCCAGCCGATTCCAGACAGCGAGGTGCTGTTCAACATCGTCGCCCCCGGGGTCCAGGTGTGGCATGTCAGCGGTGGCTTCACCCGCGCCCTGGGCCCGCGGGCCAGTGTCTCCGCCGCGCTGTTCCACTCGCCGAAGCAGACCGTCACCGGTGCCAACCCCCTGGGACCGGGTCAGACCATCGACCTGAGCATGTACCAGTTTGGCCTGGCGGCAGGCTTCGGCTTGCGGTTCTGACGAGGCTTACATGTTGCGGCGGTATTCCCCACCCACATCGTAGAGTGCATGCGACATCTGGCCGAGCGTGCAGGTGCGTGAGGCTTCCATCAGGCTCTCGAAAACATTGCCCCGGGCGCGGGCGACACTCTGCAGCTGTGCCAGCGCTGCATCCGCTTCCTCGGCATGCAGCACCTTGAAGGCCTCGACATTGACGATCTGATCTTCCTTTTCTGATTCAGTCGAGCGCATCAACTCCAGCGTATTCACCTGCTCTTCCTGTCCCGCCTTGGGCAGATAGGTGTTGACGCCGATCAGCGGCAGGCTGCCATCGTGCTTTTTCGCCTCATAGAACAGGCTTTCATCCTGGATCTTGCCACGCTGGTACATCGTATCCATGGCGCCAAGCACGCCGCCGCGCTCTGAAATCCGTTCGAACTCCTCGTAGACGGCCTCTTCCACCAG
>PWZL01000062.1 GCA_003567475.1 Gammaproteobacteria bacterium
CGCCGGCGCTCTGCCAGCGCCTGGCGGATCTCGGGCGAAAGCGTGCCTTCCTGCTCGCGGAACAGCTGGCGCGCATGCCGAAGCACCGCCTCGTCGTCGCGTTCAGTCATGCCAATGATCTCCAAGCAACACCCGCAGCCGCTGCACGGCGCGATGGTAGTGTGTCTTCACGCTGCCGGCGCTGACCCCCATCGCCCGTGCCGTATCGGCCACATCCATGCCGTCCAGCGAGCGCAGCAGGAATACTTCGCGCTGCCGCGCGGGCAGCCGCTCCAGCGCCGCCTCCAGCGCCGTCAGTGCGGCGGACGACTGCACCTGCCGGTCGGGCTGCTCGCTGGCCGGCCCGGGAAACAGCTCCACCGCCGGCCCCTCATCCGCAGCGCCACCGCCGGGCCACCAGGCGAGGACATGGCGCCGCACACGGGTTCGGCGATGCCAGTCGTGCAGCCGATTACGCAGGACACTGAAGAACAGCGGGCGCCACTGCTCACTCGGGTGACCGGCGTAGCGCTGAACGAAACGCAGCATGGCGTCCTGCACGAGGTCCAGCGCCTCGTCCTCGTCGTGGGTGTAATGCCTTGCCATCCTGAACGCCGAGCGTTCAACGCCCGCCAGAAACGCATCGAGATCGGCTGTCTGTTGCAGGGAGCGTTCCTCACTTGGCATCGCGCACAGGCTAAGGTGCATCATAGTCACTTCCGACAGTGCTCCACCGCCAGCCCTCCAGTCCGGCTGTCATCGCGATAACGCAGGGAGCGCAGGACCGGTTGACAACGCCGCGGGCAGGCGATTTATACACACCCGATGCGCGCGTCAGAGTCATAGACGGCTTTGCTCAGATGTCATCGAAGTGAAATATCATAAGTTTCTGAAAAATATAGCTATTGATGAATCGATCAAAAAATGATCAGTTTGACGCGCAGCGCATGACGGGCCGAACGCGCATGGGTTTGCCCCGCGTCACCCACAGACTTATCCACAGGTTCTGTGGACAACCGTCAGGCGAAAGCGGCCACCATGGCTGAGGCTGAAGCCCCGATCCTCCGTCTGGCCATTCCGGCGCCGATCCACGGCTACTTCGATTACCTGCCACCGCCCGGAACAGCGGCGGCCGACCTGGCACCGGGAATCCGGATCGAGGTGCCCTTTGGTCGCGGCCGACGCCTGGGCCTGCTGGTCGGCATTGCCGCCGACAGCGAGGTGCCCGCCGCCCGGCTGCGCCATGCCTTGCGGGTGCTCGATCAGACCCCGGTGCTGCCACCGGACCTGCTGGCGCTGCTGCGTTGGGGTGCAGACTATTACCGCCAGCCTCCGGGAGAGATGTTCTGGAGCATGCTGCCGGCGGGCCTGCGCCAGGGCGCGGCCGCGGCGGCCGCAGCCCGGGGTATCGCGCTCACACCCGCCGGCCACGGGCACGCCCATGATGAGCTCCGACGGGCACCGCGCCAGGCCGAACTGCTGGCCCGGCTGAGGGACAGCGGCCCGCTGCGGATCGGCGAACTTGATCCGCCGGCGCGACGCGCGGCGGCGGCGCTATGTGCCCGGGGTTGGGTCGAGCCCTGCGAACTCGGTGAATCGACCGCCGCGCCGGACTGGCCCGCACCGGACACCGGACTGGCGCTGACGCCCGAGCAGGCGGCGGCGGTCGCGGGCGTGCGGCCCGACGCCGGCTTCGCGGTGCATCTGCTGCAGGGCGTGACGGGCAGCGGCAAGACCGAGGTGTATCTGCAGCTGATGGCCGAGCGGCTGCGGGCCGGTGCGCAATCGCTGATTCTGGTGCCGGAGATCGGCCTGACACCGCAGTTGCTGACGCAGTTGCGGGCGCGGTTCGGTGCAGCGGTCTGCGCCCTGCACTCCGGTCTTGGCGACGCGGAACGCCTGGCGGCCTGGCGCGCGGCACGCTCCGGGCGCGCCGCCATCATCGTCGGCACCCGTTCGGCCCTGTTCGCGCCACTTGCCCGACCTGGACTGATCATCCTGGACGAAGAACATGACAGCTCGTTCCGCCAGCAGGAGGGCGTGCGCTACTCTGCTCGCGACCTGGCGGTGGTGAGAGCGCGGGCACTCGGCGTCCCGCTCGTGCTGGGTTCGGCCACCCCTTCCCTGGAATCGCTGCGCCACGCCCGGGAGGGCCGGTACCAGCTGCTCGAAATGCCGCGCCGGATCGGCGGTGGCGAAGAACCGGCACTGTCACTCATCGATCTGGGTCATCACCGCCAGCAGCAGGGCCTCTCGACACCGCTGCTGGCCGCGATGCGCCGTCACCTCGATGCCGATGGGCAGGTGCTGCTGTTTCTCAACCGCCGGGGATTTGCGCCGGCGCTGTGGTGCACGGACTGCGGCCACGTGGTCGAATGTCCACGGTGCGACGCGCGCATGACCGTCCATCAGCACGATCGCCGGCTGCGCTGCCATCACTGCGGCACCGAGCGGGCTGTGCCGGACGCCTGTCAAGCCTGCGGGTCCGCCGCGCTTGCGCCGGTCGGACAGGGCACCGAGCGCATCGAGGAGGCGCTGGCACGCCTGTTCCCAGACATCCGCGGCGTGCGCATCGATCGCGACACCACCCGCCGACGGGACAGCCTGGCACGCCACCTCGAAGCGGTGCGCCGCGGCGAGGTCCGCATCCTCGTGGGCACGCAGATGCTGACCAAGGGCCATGACTTTCCAGGCATCAGCCTGGTCGGCATCCTCGACGCCGACCAGGGCTTGTTCTCCAGCGACTACCGGGCGAGCGAGCGCCTCGCCCAGACCATCATCCAGGTGGCGGGACGCTGCGGTCGTGGCGAGCGCCCTGGCGAGGTGTTGATCCAGACGCGGTTCCCCACCCATCCCCTGCTCCAGCGGCTGTGCGACGAGGGCTACCGCGGCTTTGCCGCCGCGCTGCTGGCGGAACGCGAGGCCGCGGGGTGGCCACCCTATGCGCGCCTGGCCCTGCTGCGCGCGGAGGCACCGGCGCGGCGCCCACCCCAGGCGTTCCTCGAAGCTGCGCGCGAGCTGGCGCGCAGCTTCGGGATCGCGGGGACCGAAGTCCTCGGACCGGCGCCCGCCGGCATGGAACGCCGGGCCGGTCGTTACCGTCAGCAGCTGCTGTTTCTGGCCGCCGATCACCGGCCGTTGCAGCGGCTGCTTGGCCAGCTGCCTGCCCGACTGGCCGCCTTGCCCGAAGCCAGGCAGGTACGCTGGGTGATCGACGTCGACCCCCCGGACCTGATCTAGGCCGGCGCCCCGGACCGGGCCTTGGCTCGGGCGACCGCCGTTTCCCAAAGTATCCAGCCGGACGGTACAATGCGCGGCCTCGCGACCGGCTGCGCCGGCCGCGTGCCCTCCCGTTGACCCGGACCATCGATTCGCCGTGAAGTCACACGTAACCGACCTCGTTCGCCACGCCCTCGACAGTCTCGATCTCGCCGGCACCCCGGATGGCGCGACGACGCTCGATCCCCATGTCGAGCGGACGCGCGATCCCCGTCACGGCGATTTCACCACCAATGTCGCGATGCGGCTGGCCAAGCCCCTGGGGCGGCGGCCGCGCGAGCTGGCCGAAGCCCTGGTGGCGGCGCTGCCCGCATCGGCGCAGATCGCGAGCGTGGAGATCGCCGGCCCAGGGTTCATCAACTTCACGCTGAGCGAGTCGGCCGGACGCCGTCAGATCGCGGAGATCCTCGATCGTGGCCAGGCCTACGGCTGCAGTGACATCGGCACCGGCACGCGGGTGCTGCTCGAGTTCGTCTCGGCCAATCCCACCGGGCCGCTGCATGTCGGCCATGGTCGCCATGCAGCCTACGGCGCGACCCTGGCGAACCTGCTCTCGGCCACCGGCCACCAGGTCCACCGCGAGTACTACGTCAACGATGCCGGCCGGCAGATGGAGATTCTCGCCATCAGTGTCTGGGTGCGCTACCTTCAGGCTCAGGGCATCGATGTCGCCATGCCAGCCAACGGCTACCGTGGCGACTACGTGCGCGAGATCGCCGCGACCGTCAGTGCAGGCTACGGCGAGCGCTTCCGCGTCAGCGCCGAGGTGTTCCGCGAAGGCTTGCCTCCGGATGCCCCGGACGGCGGGGACCAGGAGACCTACGTGGATGCGGTCGTTCGCCGGGCGCGCGAGCTGCTCGGCGAGGCCGGCTTCCGGGAGCTCTTCGACCAGGGTCTCAATGCCGTACTGGACGACATCCGCGACGATCTCGAAGCCTTTGGGGTCGGCTATGACCGCTGGTACTCCGAGCGCAGCCTGACCACCCACGGCACGATCGACACCGCCCTCGAAAAACTGACTTCTCGCGACCGGCTCTATGTCGAGAACGGGGCGACCTGGTTCCGCGCCAGCGACTACGGCGACGAGAAGGATCGCGTCGTCATCCGTGAAAATGGCGTGAGAACGTATTTCGCTTCAGATATCGCCTATCACCACGAAAAACGGGCCCGCGGGTTCGACCTGCTGCTGGACGTCCTCGGCGCCGATCACCATGGCTACGTCGCCCGCGTCCGCGCCGGCCTTGAAGCCATGGGCGAGGACCCGGAGAGCCTCGAGGTCCGCCTGGTGCAGTTCGTCACACTGTATCGCGGTGGCGAGAAGGTGCAGATGTCGACCCGCTCCGGCGAGTTCGTCACGCTGCGCGAACTGCGCCAGGAGGTCGGCAACGACGCAGCCCGCCTGTTCTACGTGATGCGCTCCAATGATCAGCACCTGGATTTCGATCTGGAGCTGGCGAAATCCAGCTCCAGCGACAACCCGGTCTACTACATTCAGTATGCCCATGCGCGCGTCTGCAGCGTCATGCAGCAGCTGGCCGAGCGCGGCCAGACATGGCACCGCGAGCAGGGACTGGCCGCACTGGAGCAGGTCGAGGAACCGCAGGCCAAGGCGCTGATCCGCAACCTGGCGCGCTATCCCGAAGTCGTCGAACTGGCAGCGCTGAACCGCGCACCGCAAACCTTGGTCTTCTACCTGCGCGATCTCGCCCACGATTTCCACACCTGGTACAACGCCCAGCCTTTTCTGGTCGATGACGCGGCGTTGCGCGATGCGCGCCTCGCGCTGTGCCTCGCCGCCCGGCAGGTCATCGTCAACGGCCTGACGCTGCTCGGGGTTTCCGCGCCGGAGCGCATGTAGCCCATGGCGCAGCGTCGGCGACGCAGCGCGCGGCGGCGCAGTCACGGTACCCCTGGCTGGGTGTGGATGCTGTTTGGGCTCACGGTCGGGCTGTCCATCGCCGCTGCCATCCACCTGCGACACACCAATGAGCGCGGGCCGCCCGTGGCCGCGCGCACAGCCCCTGTGGCGCCGCCTGAAACCGCCCCTGCAATCACCGAGTCGCCCGCGGTCGTGCGCCAGGTGCCGCCGGCGCCCGAGGCGCGGAGCCGGTTCGAGTTCTACGAGCTGTTGCCGCAGTTCGAGGTCGTCCTGCCGGAAACCGAGACCCCGGTGCGCCGCGACGGCAGCGCGGAGCCCCGCCCGGCGCCGGTGGAGGCGCCGGGCAGCTACGTGCTGCAGGCGGGGTCATTTCGACGCCAGGAGGATGCCGACCGCATGCGTGCCACGCTCGCGCTGCGGGGCATCGAATCGTCGATCCAGCGGGTCCAGATCGATCAGGATACGTTTCACCGCGTGCGCATCGGGCCGATTGGCGAGCTGGCGGAGCTCAACCGGATCAGGGAGCAGCTCCGCGATGCGCGTATCGAGGTACTGCTGATCCGCGTCCCTGACTGAGGCTCGCCGCACGACGCATCTGCCTGGTGGACAGCGACTTTGTTGACCATCCGGTCCAAGCGCATATCGGTGTCGTGGCCGCTAAGATCCACGAAATATCTCAGCAAAGCAGGCCGGCCACATGAGCATACGCACACCCTCCGCTGTGCGCAGTCGCGCGAGCCTCGTCCTCGACTGGCTGCTGGCCACCGCCTATCTGGCGCATTCGTGGGTGACCATCGTCAAGGCGCGCACTGATCGGGCGCTGCCACTTCGCGATGAACTCCGGGGCTGGCATTTCCTGGTCGGCGCGGTGCTGTTCGCACTGGCAGCCTGGCGGCTGTGGCTCTGGTGGCGCGAGGAGCGGGGACAGCAGCGCCCCGGGGCCGGGATCCCGCCGGGATTCTGGTTGTGGGGCAGGACCGTAGCATTGGGAAGCCTGTTGATCCTGGTCATCGCACCGGTGCTCGGCTTGGGCTGGGGCTGGGCTGAAGGCATGCGACTGCACCTTGGGCCCATCCCGTTGCCGCCGCTGATCGGCGAAAACCGCGCAGTCTGGCAGTTCTCGGGATACTTTCACTCCAGCGCAGGCTTCATGATCACCCTGCTCGCGGTCGGCGCGCTGCTGGTCGCCGGCTGGGGCAAGCTGGTCCACGGGAACGGGCTGTTCGTGCTGCTGCCGCCAGGTCTCGCCGCGTTCGTGCTGGTCGCGGTGGGCGCCACGGTCTACGCACTGGCCACCTTCGGTGGCCCGGAGCCCGGGCTGCCCGCGCTGGCGGTGTTCGGCGGACTGCTGGGGCTCGTCTGGTTGGCTGGTGCGCTGCTGCACCGCGACCGCGGCACATCGCCCCTGACCGTCCAGGCACCCCGTCGAGGTGGCCCTACCGACTTCCCCGACCGACTGGTCCCACCCCCGCTGCAGCAGCGTGAGACAGGTCCCCGGGAACCGGGCAGCGTGGCGCGTCTGCTCGCACCGGTCGCGGCGCTGGCGCTGGTGACGCTGGGGGCACTCGGTCCCTACCAGCAGTTCCGCGTGACGCCCTGGCCGCGCGGCGAGGTGGTCCAGGTCGAGGAGGATCGCGTCTGGCACACCACAATCCGTGCGCAGGTCCAGGTCAGTCCGGAAACGGCATTCGAACGGCAGGTGCGCGATGAACTCTACAAGTGGTGCACCTTCTGCCATACCGTCAGCGCGGGTGACCGGCGGTTCAAAGTCGGTCCGAATCTACACGCCATCTTCGGCCAGCAGGCGGGCACGGTCCCCGGCTTTCACTACAGCGCGGCGCTGGCCCGTGCCGGTCGCGAGGGGTTGGTGTGGACCGACGAGACGCTCGCCGCCTACATCGCCGATCCGCAGCGCTTCGTCCCCGGCACCTCGATGATCGTCTCCTCGGGCCCGATCCCGGATCCGGCCGTGCAGGCGGCGATCATCAACATTCTCAAGCGGGACACCATGCCGGCCACGGCAATAGAGCGGATCCGGCCGGCGCCGGGCATCACCAGGGATCAGTCCTCGGCGGACTGACGAAAGTCGACGCCTAGCGAGCGCAGCTTCCGGTACAGGTGGGTGCGCTCCATCCCGACCCGCTTCGCGAGCTGCCCGACCTTACCGCCACAGAGCTGCAGCTGCTGCTGCAGATAGGCCCGCTCGAACTGCTCTCGGGCCTCGCGCAGGGGCATGGCGAGCAGGTCCTGCTTGACCAGCGGCTCGCTGGCTGACGCGGCCACCTCAAGCTCGGCTTCGATCTCGGCGAGCGAAATCTCCTCGTCGCCGCCGAGAATCAGCAGTCGGTGCACCAGATTCTTGAGTTCCCGCACGTTGCCCGGCCAGGGGTAGTTTCGCAGCCGGTTCTGGGCGGCGATACTGACGCGGCGCAACGGCAGGCCTTCTGCATCGATCAGGCGATCGACAAAATAGCGCAGCAGATCGGGCACGTCCTCGGCGTAGTCACGCAGCGGCGGCACCCGCAGGGTCAGCACGGTCAGATGCGAGTAGAGGTCCTGGCGGAAGCCTTCACGACGGCCCTCGAACTCAGGCGGTGCCGAACACAGCAGTCGCAGGTCAAGGTCGCGGGGCCGGGTGCTGCCCACGGGAGTCCAGGCGCGCTGCTCGAGGGCAGAGAACAGCAGCCCCTGCGCCGTCTCGCCGAGACTGGCGATATCGTTGATGAACAGCACCCCCCCGGCCGCACGCTCCAGCACCCCGGAGGCGTCCTCCGTCCCGAACAACTGCGTGGCAGCCGTATCGGCGGTCAGCGAGGCGGCCACAACGCCGATCCAGGGTCCCTTGGCACGCGGACCGATGGCGTGGATGTGCCGCGCAAAGGCCTCCCTGCCAGTGCCGGACTCGCCGAAGATCGTGACCGGGGCGTCGTGGGGCGCGATCCGTTGGGCGTGGTCACGAAGCGTCTGCATGGTGCGGCTGCGTCCGACCGGCACGAGCATCTCGGGCAGGGCGGCGCGGGCGGAGGCGGTGCGGGGCCGTGATCCCTCTTCCAGGCTGCGCTCGACCGTCCGCAGCAGCTTGGTGAGAGATAACGGCTTTTCGATGAAGTCGCTGGCCCCGAGTCGGGTCGCCTCCACGGCGGTGTCGACGGTACCGTGACCGGACATCATGACCACGGGACACTTGAGCGCGTCCGCCTCGTCCCACTCTCGAAGCAGCGTGATGCCATCGGTGTCGGGCATCCAGATATCCAGCAGCACCAGATCAAAGCCGTCCGCTTCCACGGCGCCGCGCGCCTGACGGGCGTCGGCTGCAACCGTAACGGCGTAGCCCTCCTCGGAGAGGATCTCCTGAATCAGGGTCCGAATGTCTGCTTCGTCATCGACGACAAGAATTCTGAAGGCCGTCATGCCCGCTCCCGCCGTTGTTCCTTGCGCCACGCCTGACTGGACATCATGGCTTCTCGCGCGGTTTCATCGACTGGGAGCAGTATACTCACGCGCGCACCGCCGTGCTCATCGTTGCGCGCATCGATCCGCCCGCCATGCTCTTCGACGAGTTTCTTGACGATCGCCAGCCCCAGTCCGGTGCCCTTGGGCTTGCTGGTGACATAGGGCTCGAACACCTCGGTGACCGCGTCCACCGGGAACCCGGGGCCGTTGTCGCAGACACACAGCTGCACGCAGTCCGTTGGCCCTGGCACAAGGCGGGTGCTGATCGAGACCTCGGCGTCGTCCTGACCTTCCAGCGCTTCGAGCGCATTGCGCAGCAGATTGTGAAGAATCTGGCGGATGCGCCCGGCATCGGCCTCGACCACCGGCACCGCAGGGTCGAGTTCCAGGCCGATGGTGGCGGCCTCCGGCTGCGCCCGATAGAGCTCGGCGATCTCACTCACCAGCGCATTCAGGTCGAGCGGGATGAAAGTCATGTCCGGTGCCCGGGCGTATTCGCTGAAGGCGTTGACCATCTGCTTCATGGCCTCGACCTGCTGGACGATGGTGTGCGTCGCACGATCCAGCAGCTGCCCGTCCTCCTCTGCCAGCTGGCCCAGATAGCGTCGGCGCAGGCGCTCGGCGGAAAGTTGAATGGGCGTCAGGGGGTTCTTGATCTCGTGCGCCAGCCGGCGGGCGACCTCCCCCCATGCGGCGTCGCGCTGCGCCTGCAGCAGGGTGGTGATGTCATCGAATACGACGACATGCCCATACTGATCCGAGTCGTCGCCCGGCAGCAGCGTGCACGCGCACATCAGCACCCGGCGCCCACCTTCGGCCTGGAGCACCACCTGCTCACGCCACTCGTGCTCCCCGGCCGCCAGCCGGGTGGCCACGATGCCGGCGAAGCGCGCAAGCAGCGGCGAGTCGCTGGCCGTGGCATCGGCCAGCGGCTTGCCGGCCAGGCGGGTGACATCGACATCGAGAATCGCGCCAGCCGCCTGATTCGCTACCCGGATGGTCAGGTCGGGTTCCAGGGCAAGCACGCCGGTAGACAGGCGCGCGAGGATGATCGCGAGGCCGGTCCGCTCGCTCTCCAGGCGCTGCTCGCTCAATTGCGCCTCCTCCCGAGCACGCGCCAGGCGCCGCGTCATGTCGTTGAACGAGTTGACCAGGAGTCCGATCTCATCGCGCGCCGGCACGGGCAGGCGCGTATCGAAATCCCCCCGTGCGACCGCGCGGGTGCCGGCGACCAGCTGCTGGATGGGGGCCACCAGGCGCCGGGAAAAGAACAATGCGCCGTAGACCGCGCCCAGCAGCGACAGCAGAAGCACCAGCGTCAACGTCAGCGTGAAGGTATATTTCAGCGGTGTGCGCAGAAACTCCAGTTCCTTGAAGCGCGTATAGGACTGCTCGACAGTCTCTGCGAGCCCGGCCAGACGATCGACCAGCGGAAAGAAGGTCTGGACCACCCGTGGCTCGCCGCCAGGCTGATCCACAGGCACCGGCACGATGACGCGCACCCGAAAGTCACCGTCGCGCACAGGCTCGAGATTCACGAACGGACGTCGCTGACGCAGCTGGAACATCACCTCGTCGGTCGGCAGGGCTGGCACGGACATCATGGCTTCTGCCGAGCTGGTCCCGATGATCCTGCTGGCCGGGCCGAACACCGTGATGTCGGTGGCGCCATAGTCGCGACGTAACCGGGACAGCTCGAGCAGCAGCTCGGTGTTGTCCATGGCGGCCATTTCCCGGGCCATGGACTGGGTGCGCTCCAGGTAGTCGCGGGTGCGCAGGTCTAGCGACAGCCGCGAGAGTTCGATGGCATTCACCAGGCCCTGCTCGACATCGACGCTGAACCAGCTGTCGATACCGCGGTTGATGAACTGCACGGCGTAATAGTAGACGAGCAACAACGGCAGGACCGCGAGCAGGATGAACATACCAAGCATGCGGGCCTTGAGACGCGCGCCGGCGACGTGCTGCCGATAATCGCGGACCAGCCTGAGCAGGCTGGCGCCGATCAGCAGCAGCAACACCACGACACCGGCGGCGTTGACCAGCAGGATCCAGTTCTGCAGGCGATCGAACTGGGCAGAGCTCTGCGCGGTCTGCGCCAGCAACAGTAGCGCGGCCAGCCAGAGGACCGCGCCGACCCCCATCAGCGCGGCGTAGAGGCGACGTCTCAGTCGTCCAGCCGCCATCGGTACCAGTCGCTCTCGATGCGCCAGCCATCGGCCCAGAATGCCAGCAGCCGCAACGGCCCGGGAAACTCACGGGTATCAAGGACCGCTCTCAGGCGGAACTGGTACCGGCTGTCCCGATCCAGCAGCGCGGCATCGATCACCGGCAGTTCCACCACCCGACCAAGCTGATTCAAGGCCGCAAACAGCGTCGCGAAGGACTCCTGTTCGCCACTGTTGAGGTTGCGCAGCACATACCGATTGGACAGCGCGTGATACTGCAGCTGATAGCGTTGGTTCAGTGCCGCAACCGTCTGATTGGGCAGCAGACGTCTGCGCCGCTCGACTTCCAGCTGCAACTCGATGGTGAGCGCCACCCCGGCTTCGAGGGCGTTCAGCGCCTCGGTGCTCAGGCGGTACTGGACCCGCGCGTCGAGAAAATACACGCCATCGACCAGCTCCAGTGTGGCCGAGCGCACCTCGAAGCGGCCCTCGACGGCTGCTGCGGGCGCCTGGCCCAGCAGCAGCAGCACCGCCAGGCACAGGATCGCCTGCCAGGCGCGCGGGACGCCGGATCCGGGAGACCGATGGGAGGGGGCGGCTGTCACGGGTGTTCAGACTTTCATCGGCGAGTGTTGCAGACAAGCATAATAGAACCCGTCCATGTTCGTCTCGCCAGTCATGATCTGCCGTCCAAACGGCGAGATAGCGCCGCTCTGCGGCACCAGCATCGCCCCAGGCGTTCGTTGTAAAAAAGCTGCAACTTGCTCATCGTTCTCGCGGCGCAGCATCGAACAGGTGGCATAGACGAGCCGCCCACCAGGCGCCAGCAGGGGCCATAGCGCATCCAGGATCGTCGCCTGCAGCGCGACGAGCCTAGTGACATCCGACGGCCGCCGATGCAGCTTGATGTCAGGATGACGGCGGATGACGCCGGTGGCCGAACAGGGCGCGTCGATCAGGATGCGGTCGAAATGTCGGCCGTCCCACCAGTCCTCGGGCCGGGCGGCATCCCCAACAATGCACTGCGGCCGCAGGCTCAGACGACTGAGCCCGCGCTCGAGTTCCGCCAGCCGGCGCGGAGAGCTATCCAGGGCGATGAGTTCATCGAGGCCCGGGGTGGTCTCCAGCAGGTGCGCCGCCTTGCCGCCCGGCGCCGCACAGGCGTCCAGCACCCGGTGCCCGGGGGCCGGCGAGAGCAGTGAGGCTGCGAGCTGGGCAGCCGCATCCTGCACCGAGACGTCCCCGTCTGCCCAGCCGGGCAGGCCCTCGACGTCGACAGGGCGCTCGAGGCACAGGGCCGCGGGCGCCTCGGGATGAGGCGTTGCAGCCAGGCCGGCTGCGGTCAGGCGGTCCGCATAGCTGTCGCGTTGCAGCCGGGCCGTATTGACGCGCAACCACATGGGCGGCGCGGCGTTGCTGGCGGCCGCCAGCGCGGCATGCTCTGCCGGCCAGTCTGCGACCAGGGCGGCGTACAGCCAGTCCGGAAACGCGTGGTGCAAGGCCGGCGTGGCCTCCAGGCGGGCGCTGAGTGACGCGCCCTCGCGCTGCCACCGCCTCAGCACCGCATTCACCAGCCCCCGCGCCCGCGGCCGGCCGAGGAGATCGGTCGCCGCGACCGTCGCGTGTACGGCTGCACGCGGCGGCACCCGCAGGGATTCGAGCTGGAACAGGCCGACCGCGATCAGATCGCCCAGGATGGCATCACGCGGCTGCAGAGGCCGCGCCAGTAACTGCTCGGTGAATGCGGCCAGCCGGTAGTGCCAGCGGACCGCCCCGTAGGCGAGTGCGCGCAGCAGGGGCAGATCGCGCGACGCGATCGGCGGGGCCGCTTCGGTCAGCGCGTCATCCAGACTGCGACCGTGTACCCGCACGGCGTGCACGGCACGGGCCGCCTGCGCGCGCACCGCCGCGCCCGCCGCTGGCTGCGTCACTGGCAGCGCCGACCATCGAGGGGACGGCCGGCCAGCGCCTCGCTGGAGGCCACCACCCGCTTGCCAGGCCATTGCAGCTCGAGCAGTTCCAGCCAGCCTTCGCCAGTGGCGGCGCGCAGCCGGCGGCCGTCGTCCACGCGCAGCGTGCCCGGGGGCGCCCGCTCGTCATGCTGCAGGGCACGGGCGCGCCAGAGGCGCACCCGAGCGCCATCCAGGCGCGTCTCGGCCACGGGCCACGGATTGAACGCGCGCACCTGCCGGGCCAGCATGACGGCCGGCAACGACCAGTCCAGCGCCGCCTCGTCTTTTTCCAGCTTGCGGGCATAGACCACGCCGTCGTCGGGCTGCGGCTGCGCCATGAGCGTGCCTGCGAGAATCCCGGGTAACGCCGCAAGCAGCGCTTCGCCGCCCAGACGAGCAAGGCGGTCATGGAGTTGGCCCGCCGTCTCGTCCTCGCCGATGGTCAGGCCGCGCGCAAGGTACACCGGCCCGGCATCGAGTGCCCGCACCATCCTCATGATGCTGATGCCGGTGTCGGCGTCTCCGGCCAGGATGGCGCGCTGGATGGGCGCAGCCCCCCGCCAGCGCGGCAACAGCGAGGCATGGACATTGATGCATCCCAGCCGGGGTATTTCCAGCATCGCCTGGGGCAACAGCAGACCGTAGGCCGCCACGATCAGCAGGTCCGGCGTCAGGGCCGCTACGCTCGCGCGGCTCTCGGCGTCGCGCAGAGTGACAGGCTGGAAGACCGGCAGGCCTGCTGCCAGCGCCACGCGCTTGATCGGACCGGGCATGAGCCGACGACCGCGACCGGCCGGCCGGTCCGGCTGGGTCAGCACCCCGACCACCGGCCAGCCGCCGGCCAGCAGGGCCTGCAGCGAGGGGACGGCGAACTCGGGTGTCCCGGCGAACACCACGCGGGGCTTCGTGGTCATCGGGTCCTCTTACGGTCACCGCGGCACAGGCCCGGGCGGGGACGGTCTGGGCGGGCGCGTGAACGCGCCCTGGGGGCTCTCAGACGACGGCGCCGGCGGGCTCGTTCCGGCGGGCCTTGCTGGCACGCTTGCGCAGGCGGCTGCGTTTCAGCTCGGAGAGATAGTCCACGAACAGCTTGCCCTCGAGGTGATCCATCTCATGCTGGATACAGACCGCCAGCAGGCCTTCAGCCGCCATCTCGAAAACCTGGCCGTCGACGTTCAGCGCCCGCACCCGAATGCTGTCCGGGCGCTCGACACGGTCGTAGTAACCCGGCACCGACAGACAGCCTTCCTCAGTGACCTCACAGCCCTCGGCCGACACGATTTCGGGGTTGATCAGCGCAACCGGCTGGTTCTTCTCCTCCGAGACATCGGCCACCAGCACCCGTCGGTGTACGTTCACCTGGGTGGCCGCCAGGCCGATCCCGGGGGCGGCGTACATGGTCTCGAACAGGTCGGCCACGAGTTGCCGGATGTCATCGTCCACCGTCTCCACGGGCTGGGCGCGCGTGCGCAGCCGCGGGTCGGGATATTCGAGAATCGTCAGTCTGGCCATAATGTCTCACGTCCTTCCGCCAGTCACCACGACGCTCCAGGAGGACGCACGGTGCCCAGCGTCGATCAATACTGCTAGAGTTGCGCTGCGGAGCGGCTTGGACCGTTGGCCTCACGGCGGGTTCCAGCACTCAGGGGCATTGCTGCAGACGCCAGTATATCAGTATCTGTGAACTGGTCGGCGGGCCCTGACCGCAACGTGGCGCACACTTTCAGCCAGAAACAAGCCCAGGTACGGGGAGTCCTGCTACCGATGCGATCTGTCATGTCCCGACTGCCGGCACTCATGCTCGTTGCCGCCAGCCTTGCCGCGGCACCGGGCCTGGCCCGAGAGGCCACCCTGGTCACCCCTGCCCTCACCGGCGGTCCATCCGGCGCCAGCGCGCTCGCGGTGATCACCGCGAGCGGTCAGCTTGGCGGCACGGCGGCCTTGAACCCCCGCCACCCGGAACGCTACGTGGTACAGCGTGGCGATACCCTGTGGGACATCGCCTCGCGGTTCCTGCGAGACCCGTGGGTCTGGCCGGAGATCTGGCAGGTCAACCCGCAGATCGCCAATCCGCACCTGATTTACCCCGGTGACGTCATCTCTCTCGTGTATATCGATGGCGAGCCGCGGCTCATTCTTGAACGCGGCAGGGTCGAGCGCCGCTCGCCCGAGGTCCGTGAGCAGCGCCTCGACGACGCCATCACGACGATTCCCTTCGACGCCATCCGCGCCTTCCTCTCGCGTCCCTCGGTCCTGACCCGCGACCAGGCCGAGAACCTGCCCTATGTGCTGACTTTTCGTGAGGGCAAGCTGATGGCCGCCGCGGGCGACGATGTCTACGTGCGCGGCGTCGACGCAGCCACCGGCGAGTTCTTCAGTGTAGTCAACGTGGGCGATCCGCTGGTCGACCCTGACGATGGGGCGGTGGTCGGTTATCAGGGCACCTACACCGGACGGGGCCGGTTGCGGCGCGGCGGTGATCCGGCCACCCTGGTGCTCACCGATTCCGAACGCGAAACGCTGCGCGGGGACCGCCTGCTGCCCGAGGCGCGGATGCCCTCACTGAACTTCCTGCCGCGCGCGCCGGAGCGCGCGGTGGACGGCCGGGTGATCGCGGTCACCGAAGGGCTCTCACTCATCGGCCCATGGATGGTCGTGGTCATCAACCGCGGCGAGCGCGATGGTCTCGAACCGGGGCATGTCCTGCAGGTCCACCAGGCCGGTGCCGAGGTCCGCGACACCATCGGTGGATCGCGGCTGTTCGGCGAGAAAGTGACCTTGCCCGAAGAACTGGCGGCCACCATCATGGTGTTCCGCAGCTTCGATCGCATCAGCTATGCCCTGGTCATGCAGTCGGTCAACGAATTCCGGGTGCTCGACACCGTTCGCAATCCCGGCACCTGAGTCCGCGTCCCGCGCGTCGGTCCGGCCGCGCCGTCGCGGCCGCGCGGTCTGGTGACCGCCGGACAGCACCAACGCCAAGCCCTCTGGCTGGCCGCACTCAGGGCGCCCGGGCTGACCCCCGCGCACCTGCGTCGCGCGCTGCAGGCCTGCGGTGATCTCACCGCAGTACTCCACGCATCGCCCGGGCAGCTGACGGCGCTCGGCCTGCCGCCGACGGTGCTCGCCGGCCTCCGCGCGCCCGATGCCAGGCGCTTGGCGGCCGATCAGGCCTGGCTCGCGCAACCGGGGGCCGGACTCATCACCCTCGACGACGCCGACTATCCGGCTGCCCTGCGCGAACTCTCCGATGCACCGACCGCACTGTGGCTGCTGGGTCGTCGCGAGCTGCTGTCCGAACCGCAACTCGCCATTGTCGGCAGTCGGCATCCAACGCATGACGGCCGGGATGTCGCCCGCGCGTTTGCCGCGGCGCTCTCCCGGGTTGGCCTGGTCATCACCAGCGGGCTTGCCCGGGGTATCGATGCCGCCGCTCACGAGGGCGCGCTGGCCGCCGGCGGCGACACCCTCGCGGTGCTCGGCGGCGGGCTGGACAGCATTTACCCGGCAAGCCACCGCGATCTGGGTGAACGGATCGCCGCGTCCGGTCTGCTGGTCTCGGAATACCCCCCCGGCACACCGCCCAGGCGCGGGCACTTTCCAGCCCGCAATCGCCTGATCAGCGCACTGGGGCTGGGCGTGCTGGTGGTCGAGGCGGCGCTTCGCAGCGGCTCGCTCATCACCGCACGTCTGGCCGCCGAGCAGGGCCGCGAAGTGTTCGCCATTCCCGGATCCATCCACAATCCGATGGCCCGCGGCTGTCACAGCCTGATCCGCGACGGTGCCCGGCTGGTGGAGACCTGCGAGGACATTCTTATGGGCCTCCAGCCGGCGCTGGGGGACCTGCTCGCCCCCGGGCCGGCCGTGGCGACCCCCACCGAGCGGCTGCCAGCGCCAGAGCAGGGTCTTGGAGTGACCGATCCAGACTATCTCAAGCTATTGAGCGCGATGGAATTTTCTCCGCAGAGCGTGGATGTCCTGGCGGCCCGCGCTGGATTGACGCCCGAGTCTGTTTCCTCCATGCTGCTGATCCTGGAATTGCAGGGTGCAGTGGAAGCATGGCCCGGAGGTCGCTTCTCGGCACACCGCGGCGCGCCATGAAAGAGATCCCGATGACCGAAAATGTGCTCGACGTCCTCATGTATCTGTTCGAAACCTATGTGGACGCCGACGAGGAACCCGAAGCCGACCGCAACGAGCTGCGTCTCGAGCTGGAGCGAGCCGGGTTCGGGGATCGGGAGATCGACCGTGCGCTGGTCTGGCTGGACGGCCTCAACGATGCCGAAGACAGCCACCCCAGTGCGCCGACCGACCACGCCCTGCGGGTCTTCGATGTGCACGAACATTCCCGTCTCGATGCGGGCTGCCGCGGGTACATTCTCTACCTGGAACAGGTGGGAATCCTCAACCCGGCGCAGCGCGAACTGTTGATCGATCGTCTGCTCGCACTGGACACGGTGGACATCGACACCGACCACATCAAATGGGTCGTGCTGATGGTACTGTTCAGCCAGCCAGGCCAGGAAAGCGCGTACGCCAGGATGGAAGATCTGGTCTTCGCCGAGGGTCCCGGCGCCATTCACTGACGCGCCGGCCGGTATCGCAAGTTGAGGTTACCGCAGCCCGTTGCTGCGGTTTTTTTTCGATATGAGTAAAAACCTAGTCATTGTGGAGTCGCCCGCCAAGGCGAAAACCATCGAAAAGTACCTGGGACAGGACTTCCACGTCATGGCCTCGTATGGCCACGTGCGCGACCTGGTGCCCAAGGGCGGCGCGGTGGATACCGAACATGATTTCGAAATGCGCTACGAAATCATCGAGCGCAACCAGAAGCACGTCGACGCCATCGCCAAGGCGGTGAAGAAAAGCGACACGATCTATCTCGCCACCGACCCCGATCGCGAGGGTGAGGCGATCTCCTGGCATCTCTACGAGATTCTGCGCGAGCGAAATCTCCTGAATGGCAAGCCGGTACATCGGGTGGTGTTCTACGAGATCACCCGCGATGCCGTGCGCCGAGCCATCGCCGAGCCGCGCGAGATTTCTGCAGAACGCGTCAATGCGCAGCAGGCTCGACGGGCGCTCGACTATCTGGTGGGCTTCAACCTCTCGCCGCTGTTGTGGAAAAAAGTCCGTCGCGGACTGTCGGCAGGCCGGGTGCAGAGTCCCGCGCTGCGGATGATCTGCGAACGGGAGGCGGAGATAGACGCGTTCATCCCCCGCGAGTACTGGACGCTGGAAGCCGATACCCTGCGTGAAGACCATGCCTTTACCGCGAGACTCTGGGAGTACCGCGGCGAGCGCGTCGAACAGTTCAGCTTCGGTGATATCGACGGCGCGCGCGCGGCCCGCGAGCATCTGCTGGCGGCCGCCGGCGCAGGCGACCTGCCGAGCGATGGCGGCGAACTCCAGGGTGCGCCGGCCCCGAGCCGGCCAGGGATGCTCACCGTCGCGCGCGTCGAACGCAAGCAGCGACGGCGCAATCCGGCAGCGCCGTTCACCACGTCGACGCTGCAGCAGGAAGCCTCGCGCAAGCTGGGATTCTCGGCAAGTCGCACGATGAGCGTGGCCCAGCGGCTCTACGAGGGTATCGACACCGATGAGGGTGCAGTCGGCCTGATCACCTACATGCGCACGGATTCGGTCAGTCTGTCTAACGAAGCGCTGGCCCAGGCCCGCGAACTCATTGAGTCACGGTACGGGGCAGAGAACCTGCCGGAGCGTCCGCGGGCCTACAAGACGACCGCGAAGAACGCCCAGGAAGCCCACGAGGCGATCCGTCCGACCTCGCTCAAGCGCACGCCGGAATCGCTGCGCGGGCGCCTGACCTCGGACCAGCACAAGCTCTACACGTTGATCTGGAAGCGCACGGTCGCCTGCCAGATGATCCATGCGACGTTCGATACGGTTGCGGTCGACCTGCTGGCCGGGCGCGAGGACGGCGGGCGGGCCTCTTTCCGGGCCACCGGCTCCGTGCTTCGCCATCCGGGTTTCATGGCCGTCTATCAGGAGGGCCAGGACGATGCCAAGACGGGCGAGGACGGCGATCGCATCCTGCCGGACATGGCCGAGGGAGACGAAGTCCAGCTGCGCGACGTACGTGCCGATCAGCACTTCACCGAGCCTCCGCCGCGATTCACGGAAGCCTCGCTGGTCAAGGCCCTCGAGGAATACGGCATCGGTCGCCCCTCGACCTACGCCAACATCATCTCGACGCTCCAGCAGCGAGAGTATGTCGAGATGGATGCACGACGATTCATTCCGACCGATGTCGGCAAGATCGTCAACAAGTTCCTGACGCAGCATTTCTCTCAGTATGTCGATTACGAGTTCACCGCCAAACTGGAAGACTCGCTTGACGAGGTGTTCCGTGGCGAACGCGACTGGGTGCCGCTGATGCGGGAGTTCTGGGAGGGATTCCACAAACTCGTCGAACACAAGGAAGTCTCGGTGACTCGCGCCGAGGCTGTCCAGGCGCGGGAGCTCGGCACCGATCCCAAGACCGGTCGACCGGTCAGCGTGCGCATGGGTCGCTTCGGGCCGATCGTCCAGATCGGCACCCGTGAAGACGAGGAAAAACCCCTGTTCGCCGGGTTGCGTCCGGGCCAGAAAATGGACGACATCGACCTCGATGAGGCACTGGTGCTGTTCCGGCTGCCGCGTGAGCTTGGCGAGACCCCGGCAGGCGAACCCCTGGTGGTGAACATCGGCCGGTTCGGGCCGTATGTGAAGTACGGCGCGAAGTACGTGTCCATCCCGGCAGACGATGACCCCTACACGATCAGCCTGCCGCGCGCGCTGGAACTGGTGGCTGAGAAGAAACAGGCCGATGCCAACCGCATCATCCGTGAGTTCGACAATGGGATCTCGGTGCTGAACGGCCGTTATGGCCCCTACGTCACCGACGGCAAGAAAAACGCCAAGATCCCCAAGGATGTCGAGCCTGCCGGCCTGGGGCTTGTCGAGTGCGAGAAGCTCCTGGCGGAAGCACCTGAGCGGCGCGGCCGCGGGGCGGCGCGCAAGGCGGCCAGCTCGGCGCCCGCAGCGAAGAAAACAACCACCGCCAAGAAAAAGGCGGCGAAAAAGAAAACCACCAAGAAGAAGACCACAGGCAAGAAGACTGCAGCGAAAAAAGCCACCACCAAGAAAGCCACCACCAAGAAAGCCTCGAGCAAGAAAGCCTCGAGCAAGACCGGCGCGAGGAAGAGCGGCGGCGACTCGGTCGCGAGCAAACAGGGGGGCAGCGGCTCAGGCAGCGGCGCGCGCGCGGGCGGCGCGGGCGCCGGGGTCGGCTAGACCACACGCCACGGACCATGAGCAGCGCCCATCAGCTGCGCACTGCCGCAGCCCTGCTGCGCGACGGCGGGGTCATCGCCCATCCCACGGAAGGGGTGTACGGTCTGGCCTGCGACCCATTCGATGCCTTGGCCGTCGAGCGGATCTTGACACTCAAGGGACGCGCTCTCGACGCCGGGTTCATCCTGCTGGCGGACTCGTTGACGACCTTGCAGCCGCTGTGCGCGCCGCTGCCTGGCGAGCGCTGGGAGGACATCACGGCCAGCTGGCCCGGACCGATCACCTGGATCGTACCGGCTGCCCGGGGGGTGCCACCCTGGATCACGGGTGGTCGGGATACGCTGGCGGTGCGGGTCACCGCGTTCGCACCGGCCGCAGCGCTGTGCCGCCAGGCCGGTGGACTGCTCGTCTCCACCAGTGCCAATCCCTCCGGGAAACCGCCAGCCCGCAGCGCCCTGCGCGCGCGGGTGTATTTCGGCAACCGGCTCGATGGAGTGCTCGGCGGTCCAACGGGGGGACTGGCACGACCGACCCCCATTCGCGATGCGCTCAGCGGTCAGTGGTTGAGGCCATGAACACCCGTGCTGCCGCGCCGCGAGCAGGGCTGGAATCGCGGGTCCATCCCGGGAGTGATGCATGACAGACGAGGTTTCCATCAGTGCCGTGCACGCCTATCTGCGTACCCTGCAGGATGAGATCTGCGCTGCGCTCGAATCAGCCGATGGCCCGGGACGGTTCCAGGCCGACCGCTGGGAACGCCCCGGCGGTGGCGGCGGGGAAAGCCGCATCCTGAGCGAGGGCGGCGTATTCGAAAAAGCCGGCGTCGGCTTCTCGGACGTCCAGGGAGACACGCTGCCGCCCAGCGCAACCCGCGCGCGACCCGAACTCGCCGGGCGCGGTTTCCGCGCCATGGGCGTGTCGGTGGTCATCCACCCGCGCAATCCCTACGTGCCGACCAGCCATGCGAACGTGCGTTTTTTTGTCGCCGAGACCCCCGGCAGCGCCCCGGTCTGGTGGTTCGGCGGTGGCTTCGATCTCACGCCCTACTATCCGTACGACGATGACGTGCGGCACTGGCATGAGACCGCACGCGCCGCCTGCGAGCCCTTTGGCGCAGCGCTCTACCCGCGATTCAAAGCCTGGTGCGACGAGTATTTCTTTCTCCCCCACCGCCAGGAAACCCGCGGCGTGGGCGGACTGTTCTTCGACGATATGAACGACGGCGGGTTTGCACGCTGTTTCGGACTGATGCGCAGCGTCGGGGATCACTACATGCGGGCCTACCTCCCGATCGTTCAGCGCCGGCGGGATCTCGGCTACGGCGAGCGTGAACGCGAATTCCAGCTGCACCGCCGCGGGCGCTACGCCGAATTCAACCTGGCGTTCGACCGCGGCACGCTGTTCGGGCTGCAGTCCGGGGGTCGCACGGAATCGATCCTCATGTCACTGCCGCCGCTGGTGCGCTGGAGCTACGACTGGCAGCCGCCGACCGGCAGCCGCGAGGCCGAGCTGAGCGCTTACCTGCGCCCCCGCGACTGGCTCGTGGAACTCTCCGCCCGGACCTGAAGGCTGGGCCCGCGCGTACGCTGTCGAGCGCGCAGGGCCTGTGGTAGCGTAAGGGCAAACGCCTGGACAAGTCCCTGTCCGGGCTGACGACGAGCAGCGCGGACTCGACATGACTCACCCATGGCTCGCTATTGTGTGTCTGCTGGCCATGCCGGCACTGGCGCAGGGTCCGACGCCGGCATTGCCCGGTGGCGAGCTGCGGTTGGCTGGGCCGCTGGAGAGTCCACGGCAGGCCCGCCAGGTCTACATCGTGCAACTGGCCGGGCCGCCCGCGATGGCGATGGCCCGCGGCAGTCTGGAGAGCCGTGCGACCGCCGGCCGGGGGATGCCCGAGATGCGCCGGGCGCGCGACGCCGCCCCGGCGATGGCCCATGTCCGGCAGCTCGAGACCCGTCACACCGAGGTCCTGGACGATATCGGTGCACGGCAGGACAAACTCTACAGCTATCGACACGTCTTCAACGGTTTTGCCGCCCGGCTCACGCCCGAGCAGGTCGATGCCCTGCGCGCCCATCCGGAGGTCCGTGGCCTCTGGCCGGATCGCAGCCGGCCACTCGCCGGCGGCGAGACGGTGAGTTTTCTCGGCCTGGGGGCCGCTGGCGGCCTGGATATCGCCGAGGGACTGCGAGGCGAGGACATCATCATCGGAGTCATCGACAGCGGCGTGGCACCAGGCCATCCCTCGCTGTCGGATCGCGATCTGCGACCGCTGCCGCGTCTGTGCCGCAGCGAATGGGCCCGCATCTCGCTGCTCGGCCGCTGGCTGTGTCGGACGCATCGCGAAGACCGCCGGGCACTGGTCTACGCGCCGCCGCTCGACTGGCAGGGCGTGTGCCAGGCAGGCGAAGCCTTCTCTGCCAGTGATTGCAACAACAAGCTGATCGGCGCGCGGTTCTACAGCGAGGGCTTTCTCGCCAGCAACGCGCTCGATGACGGCGAATTCCTGTCGCCACGCGACGCCGACGGCCACGGCACCCATATCGCCAGCATCGCGGCGGGAAACGAGGTCGAGGCCAGCGTGTTCGGCACCCGGATCGGCCGGGTCAGGGGTGTCGCGCCGCGGGCGCGGGTGGCCGTCTACAAGGCGTGCTGGCTGCGCCCCGGCGAGACGCGTGCGACCTGCAACACCTCGGATCTCGCGCGCGCCATCGACGACGCAGTCGCCGACGGCGTCCATGTCATCAACTATTCGGTCGGCAATCCGGAACCCGGGTTCACCGGGCCCGACGACCTCGCGCTGCTGTTCGCCGCCGACGCGGGCGTGTTCACCGCCGTCGCCGCGGGCAACGACGGTCCCATGACCGGCACGATCGGCTCGCCCGCCGATTCCCCCTGGGTGATGACCGTGGCCGCCAACAGCCGGCCGGGTCGGCGCTTCGAGGAAGTCATCCGCGTGACCGCGCCGGCCTCGCTGGTCGGCGATCTGGTGATGCGCGAGGCTGGGTTCACGGCCCGGCTGTCTGCGACTGGCCCGGTAACCGGGAGGCTGCGGCGCGTGGATGACGGCGTGGACACCCTGCCTGACGGCACGACCGGGACGCGCGACGACGCCTGTCAGCCACTGATCAACGCCGGCGAGGTGTCCGGGCGCATCGCGCTGCTGCGTCGCGGGGGCTGCAGTTTCGCCAGCAAGCTCGAGCGGGTGCGCGCTGCCGGTGCCGTTGGGGCCATTGTTTACAACACCGCTGGCCCGCCGATCACGATGGTCAGCGACGGCGAGGACATCGACCTCCCGGCGGTGATGATTTCCGCCGCCGATGGCCAGCGGCTGGCGGCGGCACTCGCTGAGGGCAGCCGTATCGAAGTCGAGTTGAGCAAGGGGCGGCTGCGCGAGGAGACGGTCACGGGCAACGTCATGGGGGAGTTCTCATCCCGCGGTCCGAACCTCGGGGCCCTGGACATCATCAAGCCGGACATCACCGCACCGGGTGTCGACCTGCTGGGGGCGCATACGCCCACACCGGCCAGCGGCGAGCCCGGCGAGCGCTTTCAGGTGTTGTCGGGCACGTCACAGTCGGCCCCGGTGATTGCGGGCGTGGCCGCCCTCCTGCGCGAGCGCTACCCCGATTGGCGTCCGGCGATGCTGAAATCGGCGATGATGACCAGCGCCTGGCAGGACCTCGTGCTCGAGGATGGCGAGACACCAGCCGATCCGTTCGCCCGTGGTGCAGGCCAGGTCGCACCGCAGCGCGCAGTCGACCCGGGTGCCGTCTACGATGCCGAGCTGCTCGACTACGCCGCTTTCAGCTGCGGCATTGGCAGCGGCGGGTTCAGCGCAGCGGACTGCGCCGTACTGGCGGCGAGCGGACTCTCGCTGCGCGCGGTGGATCTGAACCTCCCGTCTATCGGCGTCTCCGAGCTGGTCGGCCGGGAGCGTCTCCACCGGCGCCTGACGGCGGTCGACGCCGGGCGGTATACCGTCGAGGTCGATGCGCCGCCGGGCGCCAGTGTCAGCGTGACGCCGTCGGTCCTGAATCTCGCCGCCGGCGAGACCGCCCGTTTCACCGTGGAAATGACGCGCGAGGCCGCTCTGCCGCTCAACACCTGGCGCTTTGGTGAACTGCGCTGGCGCAGCGATGACCACCTGGTGCAGAGCCCTGTGGCTGCGCGGGCGCGCGCGCTCGCGGCGCCGGCGGAGTTGCGCCGCAATGGGTCAGCCGGCGAGGTGGGATTCGTGCTGCGCGGCGGCTACGATGGCCCTTACCAACCCGGTGCCCATGGCTTGCGCCAGCCGCTGCTGGTCGAGGGCATGGTCGCGCAGGATCCCGACCAGCGTTTCAGCTTCCGCGACGGCCGGGGCGTGACCCAGCACCTGATCGATATCCCCGCTGATCAGCTCTACGCGCGCTTTGCGCTGCGCAACGAGCTGACCGATGGCAACGATGATCTCGATGTCTACCTGTTCTACTGCCCAGGCGACGTGTGCACCCAGGTCGGCGTCTCCGCCGAGCCCGGCAGCGACGAACAGGTGAACCTGGTATTGCCGGCACCGGGCCGTTACGCTGCGCTGGTCCACGGCTTCGCGACTGATCCGGCCACCGATCCTGGCGCCCGGTACCTGCTGCTGGCCTGGTCGTTCGGCCTGGACGACGACGCCGGTAACCTGACCGTCCTGGGGCCGGGCGCGCTTGCCACCGGGGTCGAGCACGACGTCGAGCTGCGCTGGCAGGGACTGGTGCCGGACAGCCTGTATCTCGGCGGCATCTCACACACCACACCGGACGGGCTGCAGGGCCTCACCGTCATCGAGATCGATACCCGCGAGCCCTGAGCACGATGGCTGCCACGCAGCCGGAGACTGACACCACAGGAGGAAACATGGCGCGACGCCGTCTGGACACGGACGTGGCGATCGTCGGCGCAGGCACGGCCGGCCTGGCGGCCTGGCGCGAAGTCCGCAAGCGCAATCGCGATGCACTCCTCATCGATCCCGGACCGCTCGGCACCACCTGCGCGCGGGTCGGCTGCATGCCCTCGAAGCTGCTGATCGAGGCCGCCAACGCGTTCCATCGGCGGCTGACGATGGATGAATTCGGGATTCAGGGAGGCACGTCGCTGCATATCGATCTGCCGGCGGCCCTGGCGCGTGTGCGACGCCTGCGCGATGAGTTCGTCGCCGGCACGCAGCAGATCACCGAGGCAGCCGGTCCCGCTTTGCTCCGCGCGCGCGCCAGGCTGCTGGGCCCAAACCGCCTCGCCGTGGGCGATGCGGAGGTCCACGCGCGGCGCATCGTGCTTGCGCCGGGCTCCCGGCCCATCATTCCAGGTCCATGGCGAGCCGTTGAGGCCTCGCGACTGCTCACCACCGACACGCTGTTCGAGCAACGCGATCTGCCGGAGCGCATGGCAGTCCTCGGGGCCGGCGCCATTGGCCTGGAACTCGCGCAGGCGCTGGCCAGGCTGGGCATCGAGATCCACGTCTTTGATCTTGCCGCCTCACTGCCAGCGGTGAACGATCCGGCCATCGGCGAACCCCTGCTCGCCTGCCTCGGTAACGAGTTACAACTGCACCTCGGCGCCAGGGCCGACCTCACGCCCGCCCCGGGCGGCCTGGTTGTCAGCAACGGCAGGATTGAGGTGGCGGTGGAGCAGGCACTGATCGCGATCGGACGGCGCCCGGCCATCGACGACCTGGGTCTCGAGACCCTAGGCGTGCCGCTGGATGACCAAGGCCTGCCGCCGGTGCACCGCGAAACGCTGCAGGTGGCCGATCTCCCGGTGTTCCTCGCCGGCGACGCCAACGCCGACCGCGCCATCCTCCATGAGGCGGCGGACGAGGGCCACATCGCCGGCATCAATGCGGCGGGTGACCGCCCGGAGGCGTTCTGCCGCCGCACACCGATGAGCATCGTGTTCACCGATCCCAACCTCGCCCGGGTGGGTCAGGTACCGCAGGGTGCGGATCCGGGGCTGGTGATCGGCGAAGTCGACTTCGGCCGTCAGGGCCGCGCGCGCGCGGCGCAACAGGCCTACGGGCGGCTGCGGGTCTACGCGGACGCGACCAGCGGCAGACTGCGTGGGGCTGAAATGTGTATCCCGGCGGGCGAACACCTGGTGCATGTGCTGGGTCTGGCCATTCACCGGCAGCTCGGCGTGCATGATCTCTTGGGTATGCCGTTCTATCATCCGGTGCTCGAGGAAGGCCTGCGCTCCGCCCTGCGGGACGCGGCCGGCAAACTCGCGCACTGCCGCCCTGTCTCCGATCTCGCCAACTGTCCCTCCTTCGACATCGAGGCGCTCGACTGATGATCAACAGACCTCTCCCCCGTGCCGCCGCCACCATCGTCCCCGCGCTGGCCGCCAGCCTCGTGGCCCTGATCACGACCGTGTCCGGCTGCAGTCGTGACGAGCTGGTGGTCGGTCTGGAACTCGAGCTGCTGGTGGCGCAGCAGGCGAACTTCGAGGGCCGACAGGTGCGCACCCGCGGCGTGGTCCGCACCCATCCCGAACCCAGGCACTACTGGCTTGAAGACGCCGCCCTGAACCGGGTTGGCCTGGCACCTGCGGCGGCTGTGAGCGACTACGTCGGGGAGGAGGTGGAGGTGGTCGGCCGATTCAGCTTTGCGCGAGACCGCGGTCGACGAATCGACGTGGAGCACGTCAGCCGGTGACAGGCGCGATGCCGAGCTGGGCGCGGAGCGCGGCAAGCACCAACGGCGTCTCGGGACGCACGCCGCGCCAGAGGGCGAACGATTCGGCAGCCTGCTCGACCAGCATGCCGAGACCCTGTGCCGGCGGCTCGCGCACACCGCGAGCCTGTACCCAGCGCTGGAAAGCGGTGGTTCCGGGTCCGTAGAGCATGTCGTAGCCCCGGCTGGCCTGGCCGATGCAGGCCTCCGGCAGGGCGGGGGCGGCATCGTCGAGCCCGGCCGAGGTGGCGTTGATGATCAAATCGAAGGGCGCCGCATCGGCCAGCAGATCAAAGCCGCCAGCCATGACGTCGACCGCGCAGCCCGCCTCGGCCACCAGCGCGCGTGCGCGCTCGGGCGTGCGGTTCACCAACCACAGGGCTGCCGGCGCCTGGTCGAGCAGCGGCGCCAGGACGCCGCGTGCCGCCCCCCCGGCGCCGACCAGCAGCACCCGCCGGCCGGTGATCGGCCAGCCAAGGTTGGCGGTCAGGTCACGCACAAGGCCCCGCCCATCGGTATTGTCGCCGCGAAGACCGCCGGTGGGGGCCCGAGACAGGGTGTTGACCGCCCGCGCGGCCGCGGCTTCCGGCCCCCGCATGCTCGCCAGCGCGTAGGCGGCTTCCTTGTGCGGCACGGTGACATTGAGCCCTAGACCGCCCTGATCGAAAAAGCCGTGGACCGCCTCAGCGAACGCCGCCGCCGGCACGTCGATACGATCGTAGGTCAGCTGCTGGCCGGTCTGGCGGGCAAATTCAGCGTGAATCCACGGCGAGCGGCTGTGGGCGACCGGATGGCCGATGACGGCATAGCGATCCACGCCCGCGCTCAGCCCCGGCGCGCCTCGGCAAGCCAGTGCAGCACACGGGGTGTGAAATAACTCAGCACCGCATCGGCGCCTGCGCGGCGGAAGCACAGCAGCGACTCGAGCACAGCAGCCCGCTCGTCCAGCCAGCCGTGGGTGATGGCCGCCTGCAGCATGGCGTATTCACCGCTCACCTGATAAACCAGCGTCGGCATCCCGAAGCGCTCTCGTACCCGCGACACGACATCGAGATACGGCAGTCCCGGCTTGACCATGACCATGTCTGCCCCCTCGGCAATGTCCAGCGCGACTTCGCGCAGCGCCTCATCACCGTTGGCCGGGTCCATCTGGTAGCTCTGTTTGCCACCCTTACCCAGGTTGGCCGCCGAACCGACAGCCTCGCGGAACGGGCCGTAGAATGCAGAGGCATATTTGGCCGCGTAGCTCAGCAGGCGAACATTCACATGCCCGGCCTGCTCGAGCGCGTCGCGGATCGCACCGATCCGACCATCCATCATGTCCGAGGGCGCCACGACGTCGGCACCGGCCTCGGCATGCGACAGGGACTGGCGGACCAGCGCGGCCACCGTGACATCGTTCTGGACGTCACCGGCCTCGTCCAGAATGCCATCCTGACCGTGGGTGGTGAACGGGTCCAGCGCCGCGTCAGTGATCACGCCAAGCTCCGGAAATTCGCGCTTCAGCGCCCGTGTAGCCTGTTGGGCCAGACCCTCCGGGTTCCACGCCTCGCGCCCGTCCAGCGTCTTGGCCTCCTGCGGTGTCACCGGAAAAAGGGCCACCGCACAAAGCCCCCGCTCGACCAGCGACGAGCAGGCGGCCAGCAGCCGATCGACGGACAGTCGCTCGACCCCGGGCATGCTGGCCACCGCCTCGCTGCGACGCTCCCCCGGCAGGACGAACACCGGCCAGATCAGGTCATCGGGGCCGAGTGCATGCTCGCGCATGAGTCGGCGCGAGAACTCGTCGCGCCGCATCCGGCGCATGCGTGTGCGGGGAAAGCGTGCAGTCATGAGCGGCTCCCGGGATCGGAGGACCACATGATAGGCCAGCTCGAGACTCAGCGCAGGGTCACGAGTTCTTCGGCGCTGGTCGGATGGATCGCGACGGTATCGTCCAGATCGTGCTTGGTTGCACCCATACGCACGGCCACGGCGAACCCCTGCAGCATCTCATCAGCACCCTCACCGATCACGTGGACGCCAACCACGTGTTCCTCCGGCAAGCGTGTGACGAGCTTCATCAGCGTCGGCACCTTGCGCGACTGCAGCGCCCAGGACATGGGTGTGAACCTGGTGCGATACACCCTGACCTGATCGTCGCCGTAATGCGCCCGCGCGGCCGCCTCACTCATGCCGACGGTGCCGATCGGGGGATGGGTGAACACGACCGTGGGGATGGTGCTGTAGTCGAGGTGACGGCCCTGCATACCGCCGAACAGCCGGTCGGCCAGCCGGCGTCCGGCGGCGATGGCCACCGGGGTGAGAGCCGCCTGGCCGGTGATATCGCCGATCGCATAGATGCGCTCGACGTTGGTCTGCTGGTAGCGGTCGACCGGGATGAATCCGACCGGATCATGGTGCACGCCGGCGGCGTCCAGGGCGAGGGCGTCGCTGCGGGGCCGTCTGCCGATCGCCCAGACCACGCTGTCGAAGGGCCCCAGGCGCCGGCCGTCCTCGGCGACCATGATCAGGCCTTCCTCCAGGCGCTCGAGCGCCGCGGGCACGAAGCGGGTTTCCACCTGGATGCCGTCTTCGTTCATCTGCGCCAGCAGCTGCTCGCCCAGCATCTCGTCGAAGTCGCGCAGCGCGCGGTCACGCCGCAGCACGGAGGTCACCTCCGAGCCGAGCGCGTGGAAGACGCCGGCAAGCTCCATGGCGATGTAGCCGCTGCCCACCAGCGCGACCCGACGGGGCTGGGCGTCCAGCGCGAAGAACCCGTCAGAGGTGATGCCGAATTCAGCCCCGGGAAGCGCCGGCACCATCGGCTCCCC
>PWZL01000067.1 GCA_003567475.1 Gammaproteobacteria bacterium
GTCGCTCGACCCGCGTCTCCGGATCGGGGCCATCAAGAAACAGGGGGATCACCAGCACTGCCGCCAGTACCAGCAATACCGCACCGACGATGCGCTCCTTCAGCTTTCTGTCCATGACACACGCCCGGGCTTTGGCCTCAGGCCTCCGATGATAGCCCAAGCCAGGCCATGGCGGGACCGGCGACGTGGAACGACCCTGCCACCAGCACGCGATCGCCCGCCCGCGCGCGCTCGGCCGCGGCGGCACAGGCCTCGGCCACGCTCGGCCAGGCCGAGGCCAGCCCTCCGCCGACGTCGCCGAGCGCCGCGCACAGCCTGGCCGTGGTCAGCGCCCGGGGTGAATCGGCCGGCACGAACAGCCATTCGTCGACCTGAGGCGACAGCGCGGCGAGCACCCCGTGGACGTCTTTCGTCTCCAGTCCACCGAACACACACAGCCGCCGCCCGGGCACCGGCGTCGCCGCCAGGGTGTCGGCCAGCGCGGCGGCCGCCGCAGGGTTGTGGGCCACATCGAGCCACCACTCCACAGCCGCCTGCCGCACGCGTTGTCCGCGCGCGGCCAGGCGCGCCCCACCCAGCGCCGGCGCGAGCTCAGCCAGACGCGCAAAGCCGAGACAGGCCTCCAGCAGCGCCATGGCGGACGCGGCGTTACCGTACTGCACCTGACCGGCCAGCGGGGGCGGCGGCAGGCCGGCGAGGCGGCCGCCAGGAGACTCGTAGGCCCAGCGACCGTCCGCCTCCGGACGCACGTGGTACTCCCGACCAAGACACCAGAGCCTCGCGGCAATGGCATCGGCCTGCGCGAGCAGCGAAGCCGGTGGCGCTGGATCGCCACAGATCGCCGGTCGGTCGGGACGAAAGATGCCCGCCTTCTCGCGGCCGATCGACTCGCGATCGGGCCCAAGCCAGTCCATGTGATCCAGCGCCACCGAGGCCACCAGCGCCCCGGCCGGCGTGACGGCGTTGACCGCGTCCAGGCGCCCGCCAAGCCCCACCTCCAGCACCCAGGCCGTGCAGCCTGCCTGTGCGAAGGCGGACAGGGCCGCCAGCGTGCCGTATTCGAAGTAGGTGAGTGGCACCTCGCCGCGGGCCCGTTCAACTTCGGCAAACGCGGCCAGCAGTCCCGCATCGTCGATGCACGCCCCGTCGATGACCACCCGCTCGTGGTAGCGCAGCAGATGCGGCGAGGTGTAGCGCCCGACACGATACCCGCCCGCGGCGAGCATCGCCGCGAGATAGGCGGCGCACGAGCCTTTGCCGTTGGTCCCGCCGACCAGCAGCGTGAGCGCGCGCGAGCCTGCGGCAGGCAGACGGGACAGCACCGTCTCGACCCGCTCGAGCCCGAGTTCGATGCCGGCGGCGTTCAGACCCTCCTGCCAGGCGAGCCACTCCGCGACGTTCTCGAAGGGCGGCCGGTTCAGATGACCACCGCCTGTTCTGGCACCGGCCGGCCCGTGAGTTTACATAGCAGTGCCGCAATTTCGTCGCGCATGCTGCGCCGGTCGACGATCATGTCGAGCGCGCCGTGCTCCAGCAGGAACTCACTGCGCTGGAAGCCTTCCGGCAGCTTCTCGCGCACCGTCTGCTCGATCACGCGGGGGCCAGCGAAGCCGATCAGGGCCTTGGGTTCGCCGATATTGACGTCACCGAGCATCGCCAGGCTGGCTGAGACGCCACCGGTGGTCGGGTCGGTCAGGACCGAGACGAACGGCAGGCCCGCCTCCGACAGCTCCGCCAGCGCGGCACTCGTCTTGGCCATCTGCAACAGCGAGTAGAGGGCTTCCTGCATTCGCGCGCCACCGCTGGCGGAGAAATTCACCAAGGGGGTTTGGTGTTCGATCGCGTGGCGCACGCCGCGCACGAACCGCTCTCCCACGACCGAACCCATGGAGCCACCCATGAAGCGAAACTCGAACGCACTGGCGACGATCAGCTGGCCCTTGAGGGTCCCGGACATCACCACCAGTGCGTCACGTTCGCCGGTGGCCTTCTGTGCCTGGACCAGACGATCACGGTATTTCTTGCTGTCGCGGAACTTGAGGGGATCGGTGGGCTCGAGTGCCGCGCCCAGTTCGCGGCCAGACTCCGGGTCGAGAAACAGCTCGAGGCGCAGACGCGCGCCGATACGCATGTGGTGATTGCACTTCGGGCACACGTGATAGTTGCGGTCAAGCTCCGGGCGGTAGAGCGGTGCACCGCAGGCCGGGCAGTTGATCCAGACGCCTTCGGGGACCGAACGCGTGCGTTTTTCCGTCTTGATGCGCGAGGGCATCAGTTTCTCGAACCAGCTCATCCACAAGCCCCCGTCAAGATGCAGTCACTGCAATGATACGGTCTCACCGCCACGCCGTGCATGCCGGTGTCGTCAACGCCTCTGACCCTCAGCGCCCCGGGCCACCCCAGCCGCCCACCGGGCCCGGCAACCCGAACTCCGCCGGGTAGTCGACCCCGACCAGGCAAAGCCCGTGGGCCGGCGCGGTGACCCCACGGTGGCGCCGGTCGCGCGCCTTCAGCACCTCGGCAGCCCAGCCTGCGCCGGCCTCCCCACGGCCGATGCGATACAGCACCCCGACCAGGTTGCGCACCATGTGATGCAGGAACGCATTGGCCGTGAACTCCAGGTGCAGGCACTCACCGTCCTCGCGCAGCGCAATTCGCTGCAGACGCCGCCACGGCCGCTTCGCCTGGCAGGCTGCTGCGCGAAACGCGCTGAAATCGTGCTCCCCCAGCAGACTGGCCGCCGCCGCGGTCATCGCCGGCACGTCCAGCGGCTGATGCACCCACCAGGCCCGCCGGCGCAGCAGCGCCGAGCGAACAGGCGCCCGCAAAACGGTATAGCGGTAGCGCCTGGCGACGGCGGCGTAGCGGGCGTGAAAGCGGTCGTCCACCGGCCGCACCCACTGCACGGCCAGGTCCTCGGGCAGCGCGCTATTGGCGCCCAGCAGCCAGGCGCGTTCGGGGCGTTGGGCAGTGGTCAGGAAATGGACCACCTGGCCGGTGGCGTGCACACCGGTATCGGTGCGTCCGGCCGCCACGACCTCCACCGGGTGATCGGCGACGCGGCTCAGCGCGGCCTGCAGCACATCCTGCGCATTGCGCGCATGCGGCTGCGTCTGCCAGCCATGGAAGCTCGCGCCGTCGTACTCGACGCCGAGCGCGAATTTCACCTGAGCCATGACGAATCAGTCGCCAAGGGTCTCCATCAGCTGGCGCGCTTCCTGACGGTGGGCACCGTCGCCTTCCTCGATGACTTCTTCGAGAATACTGCGGGCACCTTCCGGATCGCCCATGTCGATGTAGGCACGCGCCAGGTCGAGCTTGGTACCGAGTTCGGTGAGCGTCTCCGGCTCGGCCGACGGATCGATTTCACCGGTGGGCTCATCGGCGGCACCGCCCTCGAACAGCTCGCCTATTTCCAGGTCGAAGTCATCACCGTCGGCGCCTGCTGCGGCCGCATCCCCCCCGAAGACATCGGCGGCAAAGCGCTCGTCTTCATCCCCGGACAGTCTCGGTCGTGGCTGTTCGACCGTGCTTTCGCCCGCCTCCTCAGAGATGGCCTGGAAGAACGCCGTGTCTGAGGTCTCATCGACAGCCTTCGGGGACGCCTCGACTGCCGGCAATTCACCGATATCGATGCGGGCCGTCGCGGCGCCACGGTCGACACCGGCATCGTCCGACAGCGTGCCGGCCAGACGTGTCGCCTCGTCATCCCACAACGATTCCGCCAGCCGGGTCTCGTCATCCTCCGACAGCGAGCCGGCGAACAGCGTCGCGTCGTCTTCAGGCAGGGTACCGATCTGGCGCGTCAGGTCGTCCTCGCCCGCCAGTGAGGGTGCCAGGCGCGTCGCGTCACTGTCGTCGAGCCTGTCGTCGTCGTAGCTTGCGGCAAGTTCCCGCTCGTCGAGGACCTGCGTGATCCCGGTTGCCGAGAGCAGATCGTCGTCATCATCAAACGAGGCCTCGGCAGACGCCTCTCGCCCCTGGGCTGCGGGAGCCTCCGGCTCGCCGATATCGACCAGGGTCTCTCTGGCGCCGGGCGGATCACCCTGCGTCGGGGCCTGCTCCGCCTGATCGGCATCACCAAGATCGATGACCACCTCGCCAAGCCCGGTCACCTCGAGATCCTCGTCGGAGAGCTCGACATCAAGGCCTTCGAGATCGAGTCCAAGATCATCGAGATCGATTTCGGCAGTCGCGCCGCCATCGAGCTGCTCGAGACGGCCGTCGAGATCCTGCGAACGGGGTTGCTCCAGGGTCGGCGATTCGACAGTCGCCGCGGTATCCGGCCGCGGCGACTCCACGGTATCGTCACCCTCCCAGCCCCCCGGCGCTGGCGACTCCGCCGTCGCGGAGAGCTCCGGCGACTCGATGGTCGGGGTTTCCATGGTCGGCGAATCGGCTCCAGCCTCCTCATCGTCCAGCAAGCCCCGCTCGATATTGGTTGCGGTCCGCGAGCCGATGTCCAGCATGAACGCCTCTTCGGCGGCGGCCTCCGCCGCCTCGGCATCGTCCTCGAACTGCATGTCGAGTCCGGCGCGGTCCGCGGTGGGCGAGGCACCTTCGGCGTCCTCTTCCACCTCGAAGTCCAGCGAGTAGATTCCCGTATCCTCCCCGCCCTCGAAGTCGAGTTCGAGGTCGCCGCTGGCGGTCTCGCCGGCGAACAGCGGCTCGTCCGGGCAGATCTGGCGCGCCATGATCAGCGTCTTGTCCCACTCGGCCCCGTCGCCCACCTGGTCCTTCAGGGCACGTGCGGCTTCGAGGAAGCCGGCCTGGTTACCCCAGACGAAATAGATTTCGACCAGCTTGAGATGCAGGTCCGATCGTGCCGGTGCCTCGGCCAGCGCCTGCTGCACGAGATCGGCAGCCTGGTCGTACAGCCCATAGGCCATATGGAAATCAGCCTCGGCCAGAGGATCGCCGTCAGCCACCTCCTGGGCATGTACCCCGGCCTCAGCCGCCACATCGGCACGCTCCGCGCGCGCACCCTGGGCAGCAGTGGCCGCCGCGGCAGCGGCGCCGCCGGCAGCCGCCATCCGCTGGGTCCGCTCCCCCTCGAGGACGTCGGGCACAGGTTCGGCGGTCTGCGCCGGCAACGACTGATCTTCGGCGAGGTCCTCGGCAGTGGCCGAGGCCCAGGGGTCCACTTCCGCGGCGCGCTCCCGGCGACGACGCATGAAGACCGCCAGGGCGCCGAGCAGGGCCACAACCCCCAGGCCGATCCAGAGTAACGGCGTGGTCAACGCGCCCATGATGTGTTGCATGAGCCCGGGCGAGGCCGGCGGGGGGGTCGGGGTCGCTGCCGGGCGCGGCGTCTCGGCCACCGAGGGCGCCGGGGCGGGCGCTGCTTCAGGGGTTGGCGCGTCATCCACGAAGATGCGGTCCTCGTCGCCGGGCACGCCCGGCACTGGCGCGACCGCGGGCGTATCCGCCTCGGCGCGCTGCGCTGCCAGCTGCCGCTGCAGCTCCGCCAGCTCCGCATCACGCAATTCGAGCATTCGGCGGGTGTCCGCGAGTTCGTCACGCAGACCTGCGGCCTCGTCGCGCAGGCGCCCGGCCTCATCACGCAGCGTCGCCGCCTCGGCCCGCGCGTCCTCCGCCGCCTGCCCCGCGCCGCTGGCCGCCGCGGCGTCCGGCGCGACCAGGCGCAGGCGCGGGGCAGGCTCGGCTGCCGCTGCCGCTGGCGGTGCGTCACGCCAGGCCCGATGCTGCGAAGCCACGCGTGCGCTCGCCTCGGCAGCGGTCATGCGTCGCAGCGCCTCGGTGGAAGGGATCGCCAGCCGTGCACCGGCACGCAGCCGGTTGATGTTGCCGTCGAAGGCCTCCGGGTTGGCCTCGAAAAGCCCCATCATCATCTGATTGAGGCTGACGTCGCCGGCCGGGCGCAGTTGCCGGGCCAAACCCGACAGCGTGTCGTTACGCTGGACGAGGTAGGTGCCGTCGTCCGCCAGGGTCGGTGCGGGGAGGCGGGCGCCAGGCGCTTGTGGCTGCTGCGCAGGCGCCGGACGCGCCACTCGCCCGGTGCGCTCCTCGGGTGCCAGGGCGGGTGTACGGGGGGCGGCCACCGGCGCTTCGCGCGCCGGGGTTTCCGTGAACGTGGGCGGATCCAGCAGCACCGTGTATTCGCGCAGAACGCGTCCACGCGCCCAGCGGGCTTCCACCAGAAACGTCAGGAACGGCTCGCGGGCAGCCTGGGTCGAGGTCACCCGCAGCGCAGGCGCGCCGTCGGGCCGCCGAATCACCGCGAAGTTCAGGCTCTCCAGGAAGGGCGGGCGCTCGAGCCCCTGGCGCTGGAAAGCCTCGAGAGAGGCGAGTTCCACCCGCAGGGATGCGAGGTCCTCATCCGAGGCGCTGGTCAGCGGGATCTCGGCATTCAGCGGCTGGTTGAGCGCCGAGCGCAACTCGATACTGCCCAGCCCGAGTGCCCACGCGATTTGCGGCAGGGCCAGCAGCAACGCCGCGCCCCAGAAGGCCATTCTTCGTGCCATTGCTACTCCCGTCCCGCTGCCCCTGGTGCCAGCCGGGAACCCCGGCGGTCATTGTCGTCGATCACGTCGGGAAACCTGACGTAAGCCGATAAGTTTACTGATCTTATGTCGACAATACCGTGAAGTGCAGCGTTTACAAGTGCTGTTGTACCAGAATTTCTGCGATCTGGACGCTATTGAGTGCGGCACCCTTGCGTATATTGTCCGAGACGACCCACAGACACAGGCCGTTCGGGTGACTCAGATCCTGGCGGATCCGCCCGACGAAGACCTCATCGTGGCCGCTGGCGTCGCTGATGGCCGTCGGGTAACCGCCTGTCTCACGGGTATCGATCACCCGCACCCCCGGTGCCGCCTCGAGCAGCTCGCGGGCCCGCACGGCATCCAGCGGTTCGCGGGTCTCGAGGTGGATCGCTTCGGAATGTCCGAAGAACACAGGCACGCGCACGGCCGTCGGATTCACCTCGATCCGCTCGTCCTCGAGGATCTTGCGCGTTTCCCACACCATCTTCATCTCCTCACGGGTGTAGCCGTTATCCATGAAGACGTCGATATGGGGCACCGCGTTGAAGGCCACCTGCCGGGTCTGGCCCTCGAGCTCGAGCGGCCGGGCATTCAGCAGGTCGGCCGTTTGCCTCGCCAGCGTTTCCAGCGCGGTGCGCCCGGCCCCGGAGACGGACTGATAGGTCGCCACGTTGATCCGGCTGATCCCCGCAGCGGCATGGATCGGCTTCAGCGCGACGACCATCTGAATGGTGGAGCAGTTCGGATTGGCGATAATGCCCCGCGTGCGGTAGTCGGCGATCCGCGCCGGGTTGCACTCGGGCACCACCAGCGGGATGTCGGGATCGTTGCGGAAATGCGAGGTGTTGTCGATCACCACGCACCCGGCCGCCGCAGCCCGCGGGGCATAGTCGGCCGAGACCGAGCCGCCAGCGGAAAACAGGCCGACCTGTACTTTGGAAAAATCGAAGTCGGCGAGATGACCCACGGTGATCTCGCGGCCGCGGAAACTCACCGTACTGCCCGCCGAGCGCTCGCTGGCCAGCGGGTAGAGGGTGCCGACGGGGAACTTGCGCTGCTCGAGAATCGACAACAGGGTCTCGCCCACCAGCCCGGTGGCGCCAACGACAGCAACGTCTACGGTCTTGTTCATGACTCTCCCTGTGAGTTCAGGTGTCTGGCCAGACGCACACTCAATCGGTGTGCGTGACGGCGCGTGCGGCAATTGCCGGCGTGTCCGTGCGGACGTCGGCGTTTTGGGCGCGATGGCGCAGGTAGTGATCGAGCAGCGTCAGTGCAAGCATCGCCTCGGCGATCGGCGTGGCGCGCAGGCCGACGCAGGGGTCATGGCGCCCGGTCGTGCGGATCTCCACAGCCTCGCCAGCCGCGTCGATGGTCTGCCCGGGCAGATGGATGCTGGAGGTCGGCTTGAGCGCGATACTGACCACGATGTCCTGCCCGGAAGAAATGCCGCCGAGCGTGCCGCCGGCGGAGTTCTTCGCAAAGCCGGAGGGGGAGAGCTCATCGCGGTGCTCGGAGCCGCGCTGCGCGACGCAGTCGAAGCCGTCGCCAATGGCCACGCCCTTGACGGCGTTGATGCCCATCATGGCATGTGCGATATCGGCATCCAGCTTGTCGAACACGGGCTCGCCGAGGCCGGCAGGCACGCCACGGGCCACCACCGTGATGCGGGCCCCGATGGAATCGCCCTCCTTGCGCAGGCGGGTCATGAAGGCGTCGAGTTCGCCGACCCGCGCCGGATCGGCACAGAAGAAGGGGTTGTCGTCCGCGCTGGCCGGGTCGACGCAGTCGAGCACCAGCGGCCCGAGTTGCGACAGGTGACCCCGAATCTCCACGCCAAGACGCTCGCGCAGATACTTGCGGGCAATGGCGCCGGCCGCCACCCGCATCACCGTCTCGCGGGCGGAGGCCCGGCCGCCCCCGCGATAGTCGCGCAGCCCATATTTCTGCAGGTAAGCATAATCGGCATGACCGGGCCGGAAGCGGTCCTTGATCTTGTCGTAGTCGCGGGAGCGCTGGTCGGCGTTCTCCACCAGCAGACCGATCGGCGTGCCGGTGGTGACCCCCTCGAACACACCGGAGAGGATGCGGACCCGATCGGGCTCGCGGCGCTGCGTGACGTGCCGGGATTTGCCGGGCCGACGGCGCTCGAGATCATGCTGGATATCCGCCTCGACCAGCGCCATCCCCGGCGGGCAGCCATCGACAATGGCACCGAGCGCCGCACCGTGGCTCTCGCCAAAGGTGGTGACGGTGAACAGCTTGCCAAAGGTGTTACCGGACATGGTTTCGCTCAGAGCTGATGGAGCGGGGACAGAGACTCGGCCTCGAGCAGGAACACGCCCGAACCGCCATGTTCGAATTCGAGCCAGGTGAACGGCAGCTCCGGCCAGGTGCGGGCGACGGCCTCTTCGACCTCGCCGACCTCGACCACGAGCACGCCCCCTGGGCGAAGGAACGACCCGGCATCTTGCAGGATCGCGCGGACTGAATCCAGCCCGTCCTCCCCAGAGACCAGCGCCATGACAGGTTCGTGGGCGTACTCGGGTGGCAGGTCCTGCAGCCGTGCAGCCGGCACATAAGGCGGGTTGGACAGGATCAGGTCGTAGCGCTCGCCGACCAGCCCGGCAAAATGGTCGGAGACCACAGGCCGCACTCTCGCCTCGAGCCCGTGACGACGCACGTTCGCCGTGGCCACGGCGAGAGCATCCCGGGACAGGTCCACGGCATCCACCCGGGCCTGAGGGAACGCCATGGCCGCAGCAATGGCCAGGCAACCCGAGCCTGTTCCCAGGTCGAGCACCCGCATCACGCGCGCAGGGTCGAGCCAGGGCGCGCCCCCCGCCGCCAGAAACTCCGCCAGCGGTGAACGCGGGATCAGCACCCGCTCATCGACCTCGAACTCGAGCCCGGCAAACCAGGCGCGGCCCACCAGATAGGCGGCCGGGCAGCGCCGTGTCAGGCGCGCAGCCAGCAGCGCCGCGAGCCGTGCGCGGGCTTTGGGCTCAAGCCGCCGCGCCGCCTCCGCCATCAGCACTTCCAGGGGCAGTCCGGTCGCACCCGCGAGCAGGATGATGGCTTCACTGTGCGGATTGTCGGCACCATGACCGAAATGCAGTTCCGCCTGCTCCAGCCGCGTGGCCGCCCAGTCGACGGCCTCGTCGACACGGGCAGGCACCTCCTCGGCGGAGGCCTGAACAAGGCTGTCAGGGGAATCGCTCATGGCTGCAGATCAAGCCCTCGTCACACGCGCCGGGCGGCTGGTGGCGGATGATACTGCATCGGCGCTATGGCAGAATCCGCGGCCATGAACCTGCCTCGTGCTCACCTGCTGATCGTTGCCGCCGCCCTGCTCGCCGCGGTGGCCGGCTTCCTGGTCTTCCGGGATGCCCCACCGGCGGCGCCGACCCAGCAGGCCGTCACCCTGCTGCCCGAGCCGCGGCCCCTGCCGGCGTTTACCCTGCTGGACCAGCACGGCGCACCGATCGACGAGCAGGCGCTGACCGGACGCTGGCAGCTGATGTTCTTCGGCTTCACCCACTGCCCCGACATCTGCCCGATGACGCTGCAGACCCTCGCCGCGGTCCGCGGACGCTTCGACGGCCCGGACCAGCCGGGCGTCGTGTTCGTGTCCATCGATCCGGCGCGCGACGGACCCGAGATGCTCGGCGACTACCTCGCCTACTACGACCCGGACATCATCGGCATCACCGGCGCGGAGGCCGCGGTGGCGGCGTTCGCCCGCGCACTGGGGGTGGCGGTGGTGATGGGTGAGGCCGACGCGCACGGGCACTACGCGGTCGATCACACCACGGCCGTGTTCCTGGTCGATCCCCAGGGTCGCCTGGCCGGGCTGTTCCGGTTGCCGCACCGCGTCGATGCCATGGCCCGGGACCTGGAACGCCTCCTCGGCGCCCGCGGATGAACCGGGCCCTGGCAGCTGCGCTGGCGGCGCTGGCCCTGCTGCTGGCAGGCTGCGCGCCCAGCCCGGACGACGGCGTGCTGATCGAGGACGCCTGGGTGCGCGAGGCGCCGCCCGGCGCCCGGGCACTGGCCGGCTATCTGCAGCTGCGCAACCGGAGTGACGCGCCCCTCGCCCTGCTGTTTGCCAACAGTGACGCCTTCGATCGCATCGAACTTCACCAGACCCTGCACGATGACGGACGGATGCGCATGGTCGAGGTGGATCATGTGCCCTTGCCGCCGGGCGAGACGGTGGTCTTTGCCCCTGGCGGCCTGCATCTGATGCTGTTCGCCCCCCGGGCGCCGCTGCAGGACGGCGACGCGGTGATGATCGAACTGACTTTCAGCGACGGCACAGCGCGGGATCTGCGCTTCGAGGTGCGTGATGTCCGCGACCGACGCTGACCCGGCGACCCGGTCGCCGGTGCCGGACACCCCGCGGCTGCGTGAACGCGCTTTCCTGGCGCTGCAGCACCTGTTGCCCCGCCGGCGACTCAGTGCCCTGGTCCATCGCCTGGCGCGCAGCCGGAAACCCTGGCTGAAAAACCTGCTGATTCGCGGCTTCATGCGCTATTTCAGGATCTCGCTGGAGGACGCCGAAGTCCGCCAGGCCGAGGGCTTTGTGAGCTTCAATGCATTCTTCACGCGCGCGCTGGTGGCGGGGGCGCGCCCGCTGCCGGAAGACCCGGACGTCATCGTATCGCCGGCCGACGGCCGGCTCTATCATGCCGCCACGCTGGACGGCGACCGCATGCTGCAGGCCAAGGGCCACGACTACTCACTGGCGGCCCTGCTGGCCGATCATCCGCGCGCGGCGGCGCTCGCCGACGGCCTGGCCCTCACGATCTACCTGGCGCCCTACAACTACCACCGGTTCCACATGCCGCTGGATGGACAGCTGGTGGCGATGAGTCACGTGCCCGGCGACCTGTTCAGCGTCAATGAGACCACCGCCCGCCTGCTGCCTGGACTGTTCGCGCGTAACGAGCGGGTGGTCTGTCACTTCGACACCGATTGCGGCCCGGTCGCGGTGGTGCTGGTCGGCGCCCTGAACGTCGGCAGCATCGAGACCGTGTGGGCAGGCGAAGTCACCGGTTGGGGCGGGCGCGAGGTCCGCCACTATGATTACGCCGCACAGGGTGGGGTCCGGCTCGCCCGCGGTGAGGAACTCGGCCGGTTCAACATGGGCTCGACCGTCATCGTGGTGCTGCCACGCGGCGGGGCGCAAGTCGACGGGGACGTGGTCGCTGGACAGGTCGTGCGGGTCGGCCAGGCGCTCGCACGACGCCACCGCGGATGACCCTCGCGGGGGTGGCGCCACGCGCGCTGCTGCGCCGACGCAGCGCCCTGCTCGCTCGACTGCGGGACTTTTTCGCCCGCCGCGGCGTCCTGGAAGTCGACACGCCGCTGCTCGCCGCGACCACCACGCCGGACCCGGCGATCGCCAGCCTCGAAGTGGTGAGTCCCCTGCAGCCCGACTGGCGCGGCTACCTGCAGACCTCGCCGGAGTTTGCGATGAAGCGCCTGCTGGCCGGCGGCAGCGGCGACATCTACCAGCTCGGCCATGTCTTCCGCGATGGTGAGGCCGGGCGCCGGCACCTGCGGGAGTTCACGCTGCTCGAGTGGTACCGGCTCGGTTACGATGAACACCGCCTCATGGACGAGGTCGCCGAACTGCTGGCGGCACTGCTGCCCGACGCGGCCACCGGCGGCGAGCGGCTGAGCTACCGCGCCGCCTTCGAGCGGGCCACCGGCGTCGACCCGCTGGCGGCCGATGCCCAGGCACTGTCGCGCTGCCTGACCGCGGCCGGGGTCGAGGTGCCGCCAGGGCTGCCCCTGCGGGCACGGCTGGATCTGGCCATGGGCACGCTGGTGATTCCTGGCCTCGGCCATGCCGGGCCCTGCTTTGTTCATGACTACCCGGCCGACCAGGCGGCACTCGCAGCGATCAACCCCGGGGAACCTCCGACCGCGGCGCGCTTCGAAGTGTTTCTTGCCGGCCTCGAACTCGGCAATGGCTTTCGCGAACTCACCGATGCCCGCGAGCAGCGCCGGCGCTTCGAGCAGGAACGGACCTGGCGGGCAGCGCAGGGGTGGCCGGTACCGCCACTGGACGAAGCGCTGCTCGCCGCGCTGGCTGCCGGGCTGCCGGCCTGTGCAGGGGTGGCCATGGGTGTGGACCGGCTGTTGATGCTGGCCCTGGAAACCGACGACATCCGGCAGGTGGTGCCGGTGGAGCCCGATGATGTTTGACAGCGACTTCGAGACCGCTCGCCTGCCGCGCGGCGACTATGCCCCGCTGCTGTCGCAGCTCGACGGCCTGCTCGCCGGTGAAGCCGACCTCGGCGCCAACGCCGCGAACCTGGCAGCGCTGGCTTTCCACGCCCTGCCCGATATCAACTGGTTGGGCTGCTACTGGCTGCGCGGCGACACCCTGGTGGTCGGCGCCTTCCAGGGCCGACCGGCCTGCACCCGCATCGCCCTCGGCCAGGGCGTCTGCGGGACGGCGGCGGCGCGGCGGGAGACGGTGATCGTCGAGGACGTCCACGCCTTCCCGGGCCACATCGCCTGCGATCCGGCCTCACGCTCGGAGATCGTCGTGCCGCTGATCCGCGGGGACCGGCTGCTCGGGGTGCTGGATGTCGACAGCCCACTGCCGGCGCGTTTCGATGCGCGCGACCGGACAGGTCTGGAGGCGATGGCGGCGCGCCTGCTGGCCGCCTCGGGCGAGGCCCCGCCGCTGCCCTGAAGCCGCGCTGAAGCCCCTCGAGGTGTGGCCTGCGCGGCGTCGCTCAGCCTTTCACACGCGAGACGTATTCGCGACTGCGTGTATCGACGCGGATGACTTCCCCTTCCTCGAGGAACAGCGGCACGCGCACCGTCGCGCCGGTCTCGAGCTTCGCCGGCTTCACCCCCCCCTGGGCGGTGTCACCGCGCACCCCCGGATCGGTCTCAACAATGCGCAGTTCGACGAAGTTCGGCGCGGCGACCTGCAGCGGCACGCCGTTCCAGAGGGTGACGCGACACAGGTCGCCGTCTTTCAGAAAATCCGCCGCCTCTTCCACACAGTTGGCATCGGCACTGAACTGCTCGAAGGTGTCGGGCACCATGAAATGCCAGAACTCCCCGTCGGTGTAGAGATACTGCATGTCGGTCTCATGCACGTCCGCTGACGCCACCGTCTCGTTGGACTTGAAGGTCTTGTCGACCACCCGGCCGGTCTTGAGATTGCGGATGCGCACGCGATTGAACGCCTGGCCCTTGCCCGGCTTCACGAATTCATTCTCGACGATCGTGCAGGGATCGCCGTCAATGAGTATTTTCAAGCCGGCGCGGAATTCGTTGGTACTGTAGCTGGCCATTCAGGTGCCCCGTTGAGCTGACTGGCCCTATGATAGCAGGCCCTCGCGCAGACTCCGCAGCCCTCCGCCATGTCCGATCCCGCCATGCCATCGACTCTCGACTCCAGGACCCCCACCGCGCAGCCCGCCCGCACACCGGTGGCTGCGACCGACTGGCAGCTGGCCATGCAGTCCGCCATCCGCAGCCTCGACGTCCTGCTCGCAGCCCTGTCGCTGTCGCCGCGGGACGTCGCCGTCAGCGCCGCCGCCGCCGAGCAGTTCCCCGTCCTGGTGACGCCGTCGATGCTGGCGCGCATGCGCCGCGGTGATCCGCGGGATCCGCTGCTGCTGCAGTTCCTGCCACGGCTGGAGGAAACCCTGCCCCAGCCTGCCGGCTATCGCGGCGATCCGCTGGACGAGCGCACCGCGCTGCGGGGTGAGGGCCTGCTGCAGAAGTATGCGGGTCGACTGCTGGCCGTCGCGACGGGGGCGTGTGCGGTCCATTGCCGCTACTGCTTTCGTCGGCACTTTCCCTACAGCGAACAACAGGCCAGCGCCGGCCGATGGCAGGGGGTGCTCACGCGACTGCGCGAGGACCCGTCGCTGCACGAGCTGATTCTGAGCGGTGGCGACCCGCTGATGCTCACGGATCGTCGGCTCGCCGACCTGCTCGAACCGCTGGCCGGCATCGCGACCCTGCGTCGTCTGCGGATTCACACCCGTCTGCCGGTGGTCCTGCCAGCGCGCATCGATGCCAGTCTGACCGCGCTGCTCGCCGGCTTCCCCGGTACCCTGGTGGTGGTGGTCCATGTCAACCACCCGCGGGAACTCGATGCAGCAGCGGGCACTGCCCTGTGCCGGCTCCGGCAGGCCGGCGCACTGCTGTTCAACCAGGCGGTGCTGCTGCGCGGCATCAATGATGATCTGGCGACCCAGATGGCACTCTGGCAGACCCTCGCCGACACCGGCGTCATGCCCTATTACCTGCACCTGCTGGACCCGGTCGCGGGCGCTGCGCACTTCGACGTCCCCGAATCCGAGGCGCGTACCCTGATCAGCGCGCTGCGCGAACGCCTGCCCGGTTACCTGGTCCCCCGGCTGGCCCGAGAAGTGCCCGGCGAGCCGGCAAAAACCGTGCTGGCCTGAGCGTCGAAAACGGAACGGGTTCACAAAGCTGTGGACTGCGTCGCGGTCCCCGCCACCCTGCACTGCCAGACTTTCGGCCTGTCCCCATGGTGCCGGTTCCACGGCGCCACTGGCCATGGAGTCCAATGTCTTGAACAGCCAGGTCGGCGTCCCGGTCATCGTCCTGACACGCAAGCAGGATCACGTCGAAGCCATCAATCGCGGTCTGCGCGACGCTCGCCACCCCGCGCACTGCAGCTGGCTGTCCGATCCCAGTGAACTGGCGGATGCCCTGGTGCAGATCGCCCCGGAACTGATGCTGTATTTCGCGGATGAGTTCCCTGGAGGCGTCGCGGCGATCGCGACGACCCGAGACCACGCCACACCAGGGCTGCCGCTGGTGTGCGTCCGCCGCAGCGTCGACGAATCGGCCATTGCCCGCGACCTCGCTGCCGGCGCGCAGGACACCCTTTCACTGGCCCACACCCGGCGGCTGCAGGCCGTGGCCTCCCGTGAGTTGCGGGCCTATCGCCTCGAGCGGGCACTGAACACGACCCAGCGCTCAGCGAGCCGCTACCGCCAGCAGCTCCAGGCGTTCATGGAGGGTTCGGCGGACGCCATTGCCACCGTGCAGGAAGGCATCGTCGTGGAGGTCAATCCCGCGTGGCTGGAACTCTTCGGCTATGCCGAAGAGGAGGCCCTGGTCGGTCAACCGCTCATGGACCTGTTCGAGTCCGGCAGCCACACCGCACTCAAGGGTGCGCTGGTCGCAGCCATGCAGGGCAAATGGGAGGACCAGTCTTTACGCGCCCAGGCGGCGACGTCGGACGGCTCCGCGCTCACGCTGGAGCTGCAACTCGAAGCCGCGAGTTTCGATGGTGACGCCGCCGTACAGCTGACCGTCCCGAGGGCACACCGCGACGACGACAACCCGGGCACCCTGGTCGCCGAGATGGTGCAGAAAGATGCCGTGACCGGTCTGTACCACCGACGAGCGTTGCTGGAGGCCATGGGCACGCGTCTGGAACAGCCGAGTCGCGGCGGGGTCCGCGTGCTGGTCTGGCTGCGGCCGGACAAGCTGCTCGAGCTGCGTATCGGCCTCGGTCCGCTGGCCACCGAGACCCTGCTCGACCGCCTGGCCTGTCTGCTCGCCGCCGCGCTGGGGCCGTCCGACCTGGCCGGGCGAATCACCGGTAACGGCCTGGCCGTACTGCTGGAGCGAGGCACACTGCGAGACTGTCAGGCCTGGACGGAAAACCTGCTGCAAAGCATTGCGGGCGAAGTCTTCGAAATCGGCGAACAGTCGTTATCGCTGACCTGCAGCGCCGGCCTGGCCCTGGCCGGCCGCCAGACCGCCACCCTCGACAGCCTGCTCGACGTGGCCGAGCGCTGCTGCCGGGAAGCGCGCGCGCGGGGCAACTGCCTGCGTGTCCCTGAGGCGGTGGCCGACGACACCCGAGCCATGGAACAGGATCAGCTGTGGGTGCGGCGGATCAAGGCCGCCTTGCTGGAAAACCGCTTCCGGCTGGTTCATCAGCCGATCGTCAGCCTCCAGGACAGTCACCAGGGGCTTTACGATCTGCTGGTGCGGATGGTGGACGAAGCCGGCGAGGAGATCCTGCCCGGTGAGTTCCTGCCCGCCGCGCAACGGCACAAGCTGATGAAGAACATCGACCGTTGGGTGATCGGCGCTGCGGTCACCTTCGCCTTGAGTCGTAAACCTTCGCGGATCTTCATCAGGCTTTCCGCCGACAGTGTCCTCGACGACACTCTGCCGAAATGGCTGCAACACCAGTTGCGGACCGCAGGTGCGCCCCCGCAGCGTCTCTGTTTCCAGCTCACCGAAGAGCTCTGCCACCAATATCTCAAGCAGGCCAAGCGAGTCGCCGAGGCGCTGCGCAAGATCGGCTGTCAGTTTGCCGTCGATCATTTCGGGATTGGCCGCGATCCGCTTCAGGTGCTCCACCACCTGCCCATGCATTACGTCAAGATCGACGGCTCGCTGATGCAGGGGCTGGCCGGGAACGATGCCCTGCAGCAACAGGTCCGCACCCTGGTCGCCGCGGCCCGTGACCACAAGGTCCTGACCATCGCCGAGCGGGTCGAGGATGCCAACACCATGGCCGTGCTGTTCCAGATCGGTGTCAGCTACATGCAGGGCCATTATGTCCAGGAACCGGAAGTCGTCCTCGAGGACGATACCAGCATGCTCCGTACCATCGCCTGAGCTGGCAGGCGCAGCAAGCGACAGGAAGATCGTGTGATGCAGTTCTCAGTTCAAGCCTTTGACCCGGCAGGCCGCCCGGAAACCCGGAACGACGCACGGCCGGAGCAGAGCACCGGGCTTATGCTGACGGCCATGACACGACGCCGCTCCAGAGCCGCCCCGCTGGCCGCCGCGATTGCCGCCCTGCTCGCGAGTGGCAGTGCGCTGGCCCTGTCGCTCGGCCCCATTGAAGTCGGTTCTGCACTCGGTGAGCCGCTGCGCGCGGAGCTTGCCCTCGGCATTGCCCCCGGCGAACGCATCGTGCCGGAGTGCTTCAGGCTGAGCACGGATGCCTCTGCCGGCGCGCGTGCCGGCCTGCCCTATGAAGCCAGCCTGCGGATCCTGGGGAGTGGCCCCGCGCAGCGGCTGGCCATCACCGGTCGAACCCCCTTGCGCGAACCGCTCGTGGATCTGGTGGTTGCGGTGGAGTGCGCCGGCGCACCACGGCTACAGCGCGGCTACACGCTCCTGCTCTCACCAGGCGGGCTGGCGGCACCGGCACGACCAGCCGCAGCCGCGACAGCGGTCACGCCGCCGCAGACCGCGGCCGACTCGACGGCCGCCGCCACGCGCAGCGGCGCGGCGCCGAGGCCAGCCCGCACGCCGGCACGCCCGCCAACCCGGCGCCCGGACACGCCGCTCGCGGCCGGCGAGCCGTATCGTGTCCGCCCCGGCGATACACTCTCGACCATCGCCGAGCGGGTCCGTGACCGTGACCTCTCGATCTGGGCCCAAGCGGAGGCGATCTTCAGCGCGAACCCGGATGCCTTCATCAATGGCGACCCGAATCGCTTGCGCGCTGGCAGTCTGCTGGTGATTCCGCCGGCCGCCGGCAGCGGCGCGACTCCCGCGACGACGATGTCGTCACGTCCTCGCGAGACGCTCACGGCAGTGGTACCCCGCATTGGCGAGCGCCCCGAGATCATCACGACGGCAGGGGTTACCAGCACAAGCCCCGTCGCAGCCATCGCTGGCGCTGCGACGACAGCGCCCCGTCAACCCGCTCAGCCGATGGGACCGCCGCGACCGGAGCGCCTGGTCGCGACGACTCCGCGACCGGCCACGCCGCCCCCGGCAGCGGCCGCGATGACACCCTCGGCTGAGACCACAGGTCGATTGCGTGGCTGGCTGGCCGGGCTGCTCGTCGGTCTGGGCTTCATCAGCCTGGGCGCCCTGTTGGGCTGGACGGCATTGCGGCGTCGCCCGGTCGATGGTGCCCATGCGGATCTCGAGACCACGATTCAGGCAGGCCGTCCCCCGCAGGGCGTCCGGCTGACCCCACCGCCCTCGTTCGATCGCGGCCTGCAGCCGACGGGCAGTTACACCGTCGAGATCACCCCGCCGGACGACAACCTGGCGGCGGCCCGGGCCGGCGGCCTGGTCGATGACACCCCCACCGACGAGGTCACCGTTCTCGGCGAAGCCACAGGCACGGCCGACGGCGACGACGCCCTGGATGACCTGCTGTCGGCCGCCGCGCCCGACGACACGGACCGCGCAGCGGTGCAAGGCGCTGACCCGCGGTCCGCACCCGTCAACCCGCGGGCGGGTGACACGACGATCGAGCACCGCTTCGAAGGCTTCAGCGACACCCAGGCCCTCGACGTGCAGATGGCCGAAGCCATGGCCATGCTCGAACAGGATTACACCAGCCGCTTCGAGGCCGCCGTCTCCCTCGATGACTCCGGTGAGCAGGATGCCACCGATACCCTGCACGCGCTGCCCGGCGACGTGACCCAGAGCCTCGAGGACCTGCGTCGTCAAGCGGGCGAGGACGCGGCTGCCGACGCAGGTCTCGCAGACGACGAGCCCGCCGACACCCAGGAGCGCACAGCGCTGATGGAAACGCCCCCGGGCCGCGTCGGCACCGGTTGAGCCGGGGTCAGCTGCCGGTGCGCTCGACCAGCAACCGCTCCACACGGCGCCAGCCGCGCGGCAGCAGGCTGCCGCGGCGCCCGCGACTGCCAGCGTAAGCTTCGAGATCCCGGTAGCGCAGCGTCATCCGCCGCTGGCCGCTGTATACCGCCAGCACCTCGTCCGGCGCCACCGCCGCCACCGCCACCATCCGCTCCTCGCCATCGCGGTGCTTCGCCGCGTTGATCGCCTGGATCCTGTTGCCCTTCCCGCGAGCCAGCTGCGGCAGATCTGCGACCGGGAACACCAGCATCTGGCCCCCCTCACTCACCGCGGCGAGCAGGGCAGCATCCGGCTGCACCACCGCCGAAGGAATGAGCACAGCCGCGCCACGCGGCACTGTCAACACGGCCTTGCCGGCCTTGTTGCGCGAGTGCAGATCGCCCAGCCGGGCAATGAACCCGAACCCGGCATCGGTGGCCAGCAGCCAGAGACTGTCATCATCGCCCGTCATCACGCCACGAAAGGTCGCGCCATCGGGCGGGTTGAAGCGTCCGGACAGCGGCTCGCCCTGACCGCGCGCCGAGGGCAGCGTGTGCGCCGGCAGGCTGTAAGCGCGACCGGTGCTGTCCAGGAAAACCGCCGGCTGGTTGCTGCGCCCGCGACTCGCGGCAAGGAACTCGTCACCACTGCGGTAGTTCAGTGCCGGGGCATCCACCTCGTGCCCGCGCGCAGCGCGTGCCCAGCCACGGGCCGACAGCACCACCGTCACCGGTTCAGCGGCCACCAGCTGAGTCTCGTCGAGCGCCTGTGCCGCGGCGCGCTCCACCAGTCGCGTCCGGCGTGCATCGCCATGTTTTGCCGCGTCCTCGAGGATCTCGTCGCGGATGAGACGGCGCAGCCGCGTGCGGCTGCCAAGCGTTTTCTCCAACTGGGCGCGCTCGGCCTCGAGTTCGGACTGTTCGCCACGGATCTTCATCTCTTCGAGCTTGGCCAGATGACGCAGTTTCAGCTCGAGAATCGCTTCGGCCTGTATATCGGACAGTCCGAAGCGCGCCATCAGCACGGGTTTCGGCTCATCCTCGGCGCGGATGATGGCAATGACCTCGTCGATGTTGAGATAGGCCACCAGCAGGCCATCGAGAATGTGCAGACGCTCACGCACCTTGCCAAGGCGATGTTCGAGCCGGCGCACCACGGTATCGGTACGAAACTGCAGCCACTCGGCGAGCAGGCGCTTGAGATCCAGCACGCCGGGGCGGCCATCCATGCCGATGACGTTCATGTTCACCCGCACCGTGCGCTCGAGATCGGTCGTGGCGAACAGGTGATTCATCAGCTGCGCCACATCGACGCGGCTGGACCGCGGGCTGATGACCAGACGGGTCGGATTCTCGTGATCGGATTCATCCCGGAGATCCTCGACCAGTGGCAGCTTCTTGGCGCGCATCTGCCCGGCGATCTGCTCGAGCACACGGCTGCCCGAGACCTGCCACGGCAGTTCGGTGACGATGATGTCACTGCCCTCAAGCTCATAACGCGCGCGCACACGCAGGGTGCCGCCGCCCGTCTGATAGATCCTGAGCAGTTCATCGCGCGGCGAGATGACCTCGCCACCGGTCGGGAAATCCGGGCCCTGGATATGCTCGCAGAGCGCGGCGACGCTGGCCTTCGGATCCTCCAGCAGGTGCACCAGTGCAGCCGTCACCTCACGCAGGTTATGCGGGGGGATATCGGTGGACATGCCCACCGCAATCCCGCTGGTCCCATTCAGGAGCAGGTTCGGCAGCCTCGCCGGCAGCCGCACGGGCTCAGTCAGCGTGCCATCAAAATTCGTGGTCCAGTCGACCGTCCCCTGGCCGAGCTCGGTCAGCAGCAGCGCGGCATAGGGCGTGAGCTTGGCCTCGGTGTAGCGCATGGCCGCGAAGCTTTTCGGGTCATCGGCACTGCCCCAGTTGCCCTGGCCGTGGACGATGGGGTAGCGGTAGGCGAAGGGCTGGGCCATGTGCACCATGGCCTCATAACAGGCGGCATCGCCGTGCGGGTGATACTTGCCGATGACGTCACCGACCGTACGCGCCGACTTCTTGGGCTTGGCAGTGGCCGAGAGCCCCAGCTCGCGCATGGCGAAGACGATCCGTCGCTGCACCGGCTTGAGGCCGTCGCCGACGAACGGCAACGCCCGGTCGAGGATGACGTACATCGAGTAGTCGAGGTAGGCCTTCTCGGTGAAGCTCCGCAGCGGCTGGCGCTCCACGCCCTCGAAATTGAGTTCCGGTTCGTCCACGTCAGACCTCGATCTCGGCCAGGTTGCCCTTGGCCTGCAGCCAATCGCGGCGGTCGGCCGCGCGTTTCTTGGCAAGCAGCATGTCCAGCAGCTGCTCGGTGTCGTCACTCGCCGTCACCGTCAGCTGCACCAGCCGACGGGTATCCGCGGCCATGGTGGTCTCGCGCAACTGGGACGGACTCATCTCTCCGAGGCCCTTGAACCGGGTGACACTGACCTGCCCCCGGCGCTTTTCGGCGGCAATGCGGTCGAGCAGGATGTCGCGCTCGGCGAGGTCCAGCGCGTAGAACACCTCCTTGCCCACATCGATACGAAACAGCGGCGGCATCGCCATATAGACATGGCCGGCCGCCACCAGCGGCCGATAGTGGCGCACGAAGAGGGCACAGAGCAGCGTGGCGATATGCAGGCCATCGGAATCGGCATCGGCGAGCACGCAGACCTTGTGGTAGCGCAGCCGCGAGAGATCCGGCGAGGCCGGATCGACACCCAGCGCAACGGAAATATTGTGCACCTCCTGGGAGGCAAGGATGTCTCCGGACTCCACCTCCCAGGTGTTGAGGATCTTGCCACGCAACGGCATCACGGCCTGGGTCTCACGGTCGCGTGCCTGCTTGGCCGAGCCGCCGGCCGAGTCGCCCTCCACCAGGAAGAGCTCGGAGCGCGCTGGATCCTGCGAGGTGCAGTCGGCCAGCTTGCCCGGCAGCGCCGGACCGCTGACCACGCGCTTGCGCACGACCTGGCGGGCCGCTTTCAGCCGGCGCTGGGCATTGCCGATGGCGAGCTCCGCAATCTGCTCACCGGCCTCGGGATGCTGGTTCAGCCACAAGGCGAAGTGGTCTTTCACCACCCCGGAGACAAACCCTGCCGCCTCGCGCGAGGACAGGCGCTCCTTGGTCTGGCCGGAGAACTGCGGCTCGGCGAGCTTGACGGAGAGCACGTAGCTGACCTGCTCCCAGACATCCTCCGGCGCCAGGCGCAATCCGCGCGGCAGCAGGTTGCGGAACTCGCAGAACTCGCGCAGCGCCTCGGTGAGGCCCGAGCGCAGACCGTTCACGTGGGTACCTCCCTGCGCGGTGGGAATCAGGTTCACATAGCTCTCGGCGACCACGCCCCCCTCGGCGACACGCCAGGCGACCGCCCAGTCCACCGCCTCACGCGCAGCGGCCAGCGTGCCGGAGAGCGGCGACTGGGGCACCCGCTCGACGTCGCCCATGGCCTCGTGCAGATATTCCTCCAGCCCCCCCTCATAACACCAGTCGTGCGTCTCACCGCTCTTCTCGACGGTGAAACGTACGCGCAGGCCGGGGCAGAGCACCGCCTTGGCACGCAGCACATGCGTGAGACGGCCGACCGAGAACTGCGCGGAATCGAAGTATTTCGGATCGGGCCAGAACCGCAGTGTGGTCCCGGTATTGGCGCGGCCTACCTTGCCGACCGGTTCGAGGTCTCCGGCCTTGTAGCCGTCACGGAAACTCATGTTGTATTCAACCCCGCCGCGACGGATCCAGACCTCCAGCGCACTGGACAGGGCGTTGACCACCGACACCCCGACGCCGTGGAGGCCGCCCGAGAACTGGTAGTTGCTGCCGGAGAACTTGCCGCCGGCGTGCAGGCGGGTGAGGATCAGCTCAACCCCGGGGATGCCCTGCTCCGGATGAATGTCCACCGGCATGCCCCGGCCATCGTCGGCCACTTCCAGCGAGCCGTCGCGATGCAGGGTGACACTGATGCTGCGGGCGTGGCCGGCGAGGGCCTCGTCGACGCTGTTGTCGATGACTTCGTGCGCCAGGTGGTTCGGACGGCTGGTGTCCGTGTACATGCCGGGACGACGGCGCACGGGATCGAGGCCGCTCAGGACCTCGATATCGGAGGCGTTGTAAGTGCTGCTCATGGGTGGGCGCCTTGCGAGTGCGAAGACGGCCGGCCCCGCAGGGCCAGCCGTCGTGCAAAGACCCCGATTATAGCAATGGCTGCGGACGGCTCAGGGCGCGCTCGGACCGGCCAGCACCGCGTTGAGAAACAGACGATTGGCCGCGCGGTAATAGGCGCGGAAATTCGGGTCCTCGGCGAAGGCGATGATCCGCCCTCGACCGACGCGCTCTTCATAGGCATACAGCGCACCCGGCAGGCGCGCCTGGGACTCCTCCCAGAGGTGGCCGCTCCAGGCGAAGTCCTCACCCGTGGCATAGCGCACGCCCGGCCGGCGCGCCGGCGCGGCCGGCCCCTCGGGGGCCAGTAGCAGACGATCGGAGTTGACCAGCGCGCGAAAGCCCTCAGGCACACCCGCGGTCAGCCAGTGGTGGCGGTCGAGTACCGTGGCCACCATGGCCCCGGGCACCGCGACCCGCTGGGCCTCGGTGTGCTCTTCCTCGTCGTACCACGAGCGGATGCCCGCGAGCTCCAGCTGGGCCGGCAACACGCTGGCCGAGCCCAGCGTGACCAGGGTGCCGCCGTCACGCACCCAGGCGGCCAGTCGCTCGAGCGCCGCCTCGCCCGCCATGCGGGTCAACGCCGCCACGTCCGTGAGTTCCGGGATGACCAGGGTGTCGTAATCGGCCAGTCGCACCGTGCCGAGCGAGCTCACCCGCAGCACGGTAGGCGAGAGTGCGAACTGCTGGTCGAGCGTGAACCACGCCCAGCCGAAGGAGTACGCATTGACCGGTTCCTCGGCCAGCACCGCCACGCGCGACTCGCGGAGGTAGATGACATCCCCCGAACCGAGCGAGGGATTGCGCCCCTCGGCCAGACCGGTGTCGACCGGGTCGATCACCAGTTCGAAACGCGCGGCGATGGCGCGCACGTCTTCATGGACGCTGGCCTCGGCCTGGCCGGCGTAGACGATGCCCGTCCCGGCGGCATAGTCGCGACCGGCCAACCGAGTGGCGCGCGTGAGCATCGCCACTCTGTGGCCACTGGCTTTCAGGTGCATGAGTGCCGGCAGCCCGGCCGCCTGGGCCCCATCGATCAGGTAGGCATACGCCGCGCGGCCCGGTGGCCGCACGCCCGGCACCTCCACCGGCCCGGACAGGGCACGGGTCGCCAGCGCCCGACCGTCACTGCTGGCGTAGCCGTCGATCCCGTAGAGCAGCGGCAGAGACCATGCGGTGATGTCGTAAAAGCGCGGGTTCTCACCGCGCTCGACACGCTCCCGTGCCTCGGCGAGAAACGCCTCTGGCACCGTGATTCCGGATTCCAGCAGCACCCGCACGAGGCGGTTGCGCGGCTGCGCGGCGTCGATCACGTAACTGCCTGCCGGGAAACTGCGACTGGAGACGCTCGCACCGGTGCGGTCGGTCAGTCCGCGCAGGCTGGTGTTCTCCGTCAGCGCCTGCACCTCCACGCCCGAGCGCAGCAGCAGGTTCACCACCTCCGCCAGCATGCGCGGGTCGCCCGTGCCGTCGGCGGGCAGCAGGTAGCGACGGTTGCCGTCGGCGCCGTCGGCAATGGCCGCGCGGTGGGCGGCGAGAGAGTCACCAAGCAAGGCCTCGCGCTCGGCGGCGGCAAGACCGAGGGCGGCCTCGAAGGCGATGTACTGGTTACGCGTCGCATCGGCAAGCGTGCGGACCGTGCCATCGGGGCGCGTCAACGCCAGACCACGACTGCTGCCCTGCTCATAGAGCATGCCGACCGCCCCCTGGTAGCTCAGCCACGAGGTCGTGTAGGCGGGATAGAAGAAATTGAAGCGTTCGCGGGTCATGTAATCGATGCCGGCGGCGTCGAACCCCCGCGCATGGGCTTCGGCGAATCGCTCGAACCAGCGGCTGGTGAAGTCCGGGAAGAACGGCCCGATCGGGTCGGCCGGCGGATCGAAGTAAAACTCGACGTCGGCGCCCATCTCATGGGCATCAATACCGACCTGGGGACGCCAGTCGCGGAACACCGGCAAGCGCGCCCGGATCTCGGGGTGGGTGTGGGCGAACCAGTCGCGATTCAGATCGAAGAAGTAATGACTGGTGCGAAAGCCCAGCGCTTCCCAGCGGGTGAAGTCGTTCGACCAGTCCTGGTTGTCGGCATTGGGTTCGCGCCCAAGCCGCGCATGCGTGTGTTCACCGAAGGCATCGCGCCCGTCGGGATTCAGCACCGGATCGATGATGAGCACCACGTTGTCAAGAATACGCAGCGTCGCCTCATCGTCGGCCCCTGCCAGGCGCTCCAGCATCTTGATACCGGCCTCCGACCCAGACAGCTCGAAGCCGTGGATCGAGCCGCCGTACCAGAACACCACCGGCTGGTCGGCGAGAATGCTCTCCGCCTCATCCGCAGACAGTCCTCGAGGGTCACCAAGCCGCTGCGCATTGGCCTGGATGTCGTCAAGGCGGGCGTGGTTTGCGGGGGAGGTGACGATCACCTGCATCAACGCGCGACCCTGTACGGACCGGCCGAGGGCTTCGAAGCTGACCCGGTCGGAGGCCTCCGCCAGGGCACGCGCGTAGGCTTCCATCTGCCACGTCTGGGTGACGCGCTCACCCAGCGGGTGCCCGACCACATCCTCGAACGCAGGCAGATCTGCCAGGGCCCCGCCGGCCAGCAGCAGGCAGACAACGGGCGCGGCGAACAGACCGCTCGGCTTGAACTTCGACATGGCGATCAACTCACGAAATCGGCGCGCAGCGCCTCGGCCGTCGCGGCATCGACAGGGTCGACGGCGACGCGGTAGTGGTCATGATCGATGCCCGCCGACAGCGCGGCACCGCCACGGAAGGCTGCGACCATCTCCGGCGTGAACTCGAAGCGTGCGAAATGCACTGACGAGGTTTTCTCTTCGGTGGTGCGGTCGAGATCTTCGTTGCAGATGGGCGTTACGCGATCGAAGCCCTCGATCTGCAGCCAGACCCTGTGCTCGATGTCGATGAGCTCGGCCAGCCGTCGCCGACGCTCCTCGATATCAGGGAATTCCAGCATGAACGTCGCCTTGAGATTGCTGCCGTCGGGGATCAGCGGGTTGTAGGCGAGCAGTTCGTCTTCAATCCCCTCCGGCTCGAAGATCCGCTCGATCCGCAGCATCTCCTGGACCTGGTATTGCAGGGTCAGGCGGTCTTCGAAATACAGCGTGGCGTTGGCACCGAGATGGATCTTGCGGTGCTGTTTGTGGGCCAACACCTTCGCCCGGAACTCGGGCCGGATCCGGGCGTATTCCTCGAGGCTGTAGAGATCCTGGTGTGTCAGCTTGTCCATGATGGCTCCTCAGATGCCGTAGGCGCGCCGCAGCAGGCTGATCGGATGACTGGCGGTGACGCCCTCGGCGCCGCTGGCGATCTGCTCGGCGGCCATCGGACAGTCACTGGCGAAATGATCGGCCTTGGCGTTGCCGACCCGGCGCACCACGGGCTGCGCGATCTTGCGCGACACTTCGTGGAATTCCTTTTTGACCGCATAGGTGCCGTCATGTCCGGAACAGCGCTCGATGGCGTCGACTTCAGTCTCCGGCACGAGTTTCAGCACGTCGCGGGTTTTCAGGCCGATGTTCTGGACCCGGAGGTGACAGGGCACCTGGTAGGCGATCTTGCCGAGACGCTCGGGGAACTCGGTGTTGAGCTTGCCGGCGCGGTGCCGGGTCATCAGGTAGTTGAACGGGTCCCACATGGCGGCGGCCACCTTCGCCACCTGCTCATCTTCCGGGAACATCAGCGGCAGTTCCTGCTTGAACATCAGCACGCACGAGGGTACCGGCGCGACGATGTCCCAACCGTCGTCAACCAGCCGGGCCAGCTCGGGGACGTTGACGTTCTTGGCCTGCTCCACCGCCTCCAGATCCCCCAGCTCCAGCTTCGGCATGCCGCAACATTTTTCCGTGGCGGCCAGGCGCACGGGAATCGAGTTGTGCCGGAACACCGCCACCAGATCCTCGACCACTTCCGGCAGATTGCGGTTGCCGTAACAGGTCGTGAACACGACAACCCGGCCGCGGGTGACTTCATCGGGCTCGGCGCCATCACCCGTGGCATCGACCAGCGCGGCCAGGCGCTTGCGCGCGGTCCGGCTGTGATACTCGGGCACCGGGGCATCGGCATGCACGCCGAGTGCGCCCTGCAAAAGCTTGCGCGCGGTGGCATTGCGATTGGCGGCATTGACCGCCTGCACCACCACCGGGATTCCAGCCAGGCTGCCCACGGTGTCGGTGGCGGAGAGAATCTTGTCGCGGGTGGACACCTTGCCGTCCTTGAACTTCTTCACCTTGGCGCGAAGCATGAGGTGGGGAAAGTCGACGTTGAACGGGTGTGGCGGCACATACGGACACTTCGACATGTAGCACATGTCGCAGAGATAACAGTGGTCCACGACCTCCCAGTAGGCCTTCTTCGGGACGCTGTCGAGTTCGCCCGTGTCCGACTCGTCCACCGCGTCGAACAGCGTGGGGAAGGCGTTGCAGAGGTTGAAACAGCGTCGGCAGCCGTGACAGATGTCGAATACGCGCTCAAGTTCGCCGAACAGCGAGGACTCTTCGGTGAACTCGGGTGACCGCCAGTCCAGGGGGTGGCGCGTCGGGGCGTCGAGGCTGCCCTCGCGCCGGGAGTCGGGAGGCGTGGCCATGGGTGTCGGTCCTGGGTAACGCGAAACAGGGAAGCGGGATGAGCCGGGTCTCGGCCCACCCCGCCGCCAAGGCCTGTGGGCCGGGGATCAGGCGTCGAGCTGATCCAATGCCTTCTGGAAACGGTTGGCGTGCGAGCGCTCGGCCTTGGCCAGCGTTTCGAACCAGTCGGCGATCTCGTCGAAACCCTCGTCGCGGGCGGTCTTCGCCATGCCCGGGTACATGTCGGTGTACTCGTGGGTCTCGCCGGCAATGGCGGCCTTGAGGTTCTCGGCCGTCGCGCCCATCGGCAGCCCGGTGGCCGGATCGCCGACGCCCTCGAGGTACTCGAGGTGACCGTGCGCATGGCCAGTCTCGCCCTCGGCGGTCGAGCGGAACACGGCCGCGACGTCGTTGTAGCCCTCGACGTCGGCCTTGGCGGCGAAATACAGATACCGGCGGTTGGCCTGGGACTCGCCGGAGAATGCCTCCTTGAGGTTCTGCTCGGTCTTGCTGCCCTTCAGTTCCATGATCATGCTCCTTGCTGGCTGCGGTTGAGACCGACACACGTCGCTCACGCCGCGCGCCGGCCGGTTTAGACTCAGTCTAAGCGTGAGAAATCTAGCCCTCGCCTGCGGGCTTGTCAACTTGACACCCCGGTCCATAGCGCGGCGAGGCAGGACGCCCGGACCGCACCGACCGGGCGCGTTGACCACCACGCGGGCGCTGTGTAGTGTCTCGCCGGGGCGAGGCCGCTGCGCGGCTTCCGCCCGCCCCCGACCGACCCCGCCGGAGCGAACCGCATGTCGCGCAAACGCGTTGCCCCCGAACCCGCCCCAGGTGCAGAGCCCCCCGCGGCTATCGATTTCGAGCAGTCGCTTGAAGCCCTGGAAGCCCTGGTCGAGCGCCTCGAGGGCGGTGAACTGCCACTGGAACAGGCGCTGTCGGCGTTCGAAGAAGGGGTGCGACTGACGCGCGAATGCCAGCGTGCCCTGCGCTCGGCGGAGCAGAAGGTCGCGATGCTCACCGGCGAGGGGGAGCATGCCGAGCCCGAGCCGTTTCAAGCCGCAGACTGACATGGCCCGCGACGGGAGCCGCGACCGGATGCCGGACAGCCAGGACCTGCTCGCCGCCACCGCGACGCTGCGCGCGCGCGTCGAGGCGACACTTGAGGCGGCTCTCGCGCCGGGCAGCCAGCGGCCGGCGCGGCTGCTGGAGGCGATGCGCTACAGCGTGCTGGCGCCTGGCAAACGGCTTCGGCCCGTCCTCTGTTATCTGGCCGGCCAGGCCCTGGCGGTGCCGCTGGAGCAGCTCGACGCGCCGGCCTGCGCCGTCGAGATGATCCATGCCTATTCGCTGATTCACGACGACCTGCCGTCGATGGACGACGACGATCTGCGCCGCGGCCGCCCGACCTGCCATCGGGCTTTCGACGAGGCCACGGCCATTCTTGCCGGGGACTCGCTGCAGGCGCTGGCCTTCGAGCTGCTCGCCACCGAGGTCACCGGCGTCGCCCCGGCCGCCCGGCTGGCACAGCTCAGGCGACTCGCGGCCGCCAGCGGGATCGACGGGATGGCCGGCGGCCAGGCGATGGATCTCGAAGCCGAAACCCGGCAACTCTCCCTGACGGCGTTGGAGGGCGTCCATCGCCACAAGACCGGTGCGTTGATCGAGGCCAGCGTGCTGATGGCCGCGGATCTCGCCGCATCCGACGCGTCTGTCGTCACGGCCCTGGCACGCTATGCCAGCTGTGTCGGGCTCGCCTTCCAGGTGCGCGACGACATTCTCGACGTGGAAGGTGACGAAGCCGCCACGGGCAAGCGCGGCGGCGCGGATGCGCGACTGAACAAATCCACCTATCCAGCCCTGCTCGGCCTGGAAGGTGCCAAGCGCCAGGCCGAGCGCCTGCTTGAAGACGCACAGGCCGCGCTCGAGCCGCTGGGGGAGGCCGGCGCGCCGCTGCGAGCGCTGGCGCGGTTCGTGGTCGAGCGGCGCCACTGAGCGTCCGCCGAGCACTGCGGTAAGCCACATTGGCAGAGACGCTGCTCTGTCCCATAATGTTGACACATGCATGTTGCCTGAGCGCGACAGCGCTCGGTGAGGCGGGGGTGAGAAAGCATGAGTGAACAGGACCAGTTTCCGCTGCTGTCGACGATCGACAGTCCGGAAGATCTGCGCCGGCTCGATGAGGATGCACTGCACACTGTCGCCGACGAGCTGCGGCAGTTCCTGATCCACACGGTCAGCGCCAAGGGCGGCCACTTTGCGGCCGGACTCGGTACGGTCGAGCTGACCTGTGCCCTGCATTACGTGCTGGACACCCCGCGGGACAAGCTGGTGTGGGACGTCGGTCACCAGGCGTATCCGCACAAGGTGCTCACCGGTCGGCGCAGACAGCTGCCGACCATCAAGCGACACAATGGTCTGGCCCCCTTTCCCAAGCTCAAGGAAAGCCCTTACGACACCTTTGGGGTGGGCCACTCGAGCACCTCCATCAGCGCCGCGCTGGGGTATGCCATCGCTGCGCAGCGCCTCGGACAGGATCATCACACCGCCGCGGTCATCGGCGACGGCGCGCTCACCGCGGGCATGGCTTTCGAGGCCCTGAATCACGCCGGCAGCCTGAACGTGAACCTGCTGGTGATCCTGAACGATAACGACATGTCGATTTCCGAGAATGTCGGCGCCATGTCGAACTACCTGGCACGACTGCTTTCCGGCAAGCTCTACACCCACGTGCGCGAGGGCAGCAAGAAAGTCCTGGAGCTGATGCCGACCGTCTGGGAACTCGCCCGGCGCTCCGAGGCGGCCGCCAAGGGCATCATCCTGCCCGGCACCATCTTCGAGGAAATGGGCCTGAACTACATCGGCCCGGTCGACGGACACGATCTCGACACCCTGATACGCACGCTGCGCAACGTCGTCGATCTGCAGGGGCCGCAGCTGCTGCATGTGGTCACGCGCAAGGGCAAGGGTTACAAGCCGGCCGAACTCGATCCGATCACCTGGCACGGCCCGGGTCCTTTCGATCCCGCCACCGGCGTGATCAACAAGAAAAAACCGAGTTCGCCGACCTACTCGCAGATTTTCGGGAAGTGGCTGTGCGATATGGCCGAGCGCGATGCGCGGGTCGTCGGCATTACCCCGGCCATGCGCGAAGGCTCCGGCATGGTGGAATTCGAACGCCGCTTCCCGGATCGCTATTTCGATGTCGCCATCGCGGAACAGCACGCGGTGACGCTGGGTGCGGGCCTCGCCTGCGGCGGCATGAAGCCGGTGGTGGCGATCTATTCGAGCTTCCTGCAGCGGGGGTATGACCAGCTGGTGCACGATGTCGCCATCCAGGATCTCCCGGTGGTGTTCGCCATCGATCGGGCCGGACTGGTCGGCGGCGACGGTGCCACCCACCAGGGTGCCTATGATCTGTCGTTCATGCGCTGCCTGCCCAATCTGGTGATCATGGCACCGGCCGATGAAAACGAATGCCGCCAGATGCTCTACACCGGCTACACCCTCGAAGGGCCCTCAGCCATCCGCTATCCACGCGGGCAGGGGCCAGGCGTCACGATTCATGAGGACATGACGCCACTGGCGATCGGTCAGGGTGAACTCCGCCGGCGGGGACACGGGCTGGCCTTGCTGGCATTCGGCGCCATGGTGCCTCCCGCCGAGCAACTTGGCGCGGAGTTCGGCGCCAGCGTCTGCAACATGCGCTTCGTGAAGCCGCTGGACGAGGCCTTGATCCTGGAGATGGCCCGCACCCACGAGGCGCTGGTGACACTAGAGGACAACGTGGTCGCCGGAGGCGCCGGCAGCGCCGTCAATGAACTGCTCGCGGCGCATGGGGTCCAGGTGCCGGTGCTCAACATCGGGATCCCCGACAGCGTGATCGAGCACGGCTCGCGGGATGACAATCTCCGTGATGCCGGACTGGACCTTGACAGTCTGCGCATGAAAATCGCCGACTGGACCCGGATCGAGGAGCGCCCTGCCCTGAAGCCGGCCTCGCCCGCAGTGTGAACGCCGCCGCGCCGCTTTCGCGGGGCGGTGGTTTATACTGGGGCGACACGCTTTCAGGCAAGGACGCAACATGAAGCAGAGTCACATGGCAGAGCGCGCCGCATCCCAGCCGCCCGATGTCCAGGGTGAGGCTGATCCGCGGCAGATCCCTATCGACCGCGTGGGTGTACGCGGCCTCAGGCATCCCCTGCAGGTGGAAGACCGCTCGGGGCACCGCCAGGCCACCGTCGCTGAGCTGACCATGACGGTCTCCCTGGCCCACGACACCAAGGGCGCGCACATGTCGCGCTTCGTCGAGATGATCAACGAACTCGGCGAACCGCTGTCCGTGCGCAGTTTTCGGCGACTGCTCGAGGGCATGACCGAACGTCTCGAGGCGCCGAATGGCGAAATCGAGATCCGCTTCCCCTACTTCCGCCAGAAACACGCGCCGGTGTCAGGGGTGGCGAGCCTGATGGATTACCGCGCCGCGTTCATCGGCCGGCGTCAGCACGGCCACACCGACATCTGGCTGCAGGTTGCCGCACCGGCCACCAGCCTCTGTCCATGTTCGAAAAAGATCTCCGAGTACGGTGCGCACAACCAGCGCTCAGAGATCATGATCGAAGCGCGGATCGAGGACATCATCTGGCTCGAGGAGCTCATCGAGATCGCGGAGGGCGCTGCCTCCGCGGAGGTCTATGGCGTGCTCAAGCGCACCGACGAGAAATACGTCACCGAGCGGGCTTACGACAACCCCAAGTTCGTCGAGGACATTCTCAGGGAGCTGGCCATCGCCCTGGACGGTGACGAGCGCATCCGGGCGTTCCGGATCAGCTGCGAGAACTTCGAGTCGATCCACAACCACTCGGCCTTCGCCGAGTTGGCCCGCGACAAGGACGCCGCGCTCAGGTAGAGCGCCCGTCGCTCTGCAGACGCTGGATCAGCGAACGGAGAAACACCTTATTGAAGCGCAGCTGGCAGGCGGCAGAAGCCTGCTCCAGCAGCGTCGCGCTCACCCGGATGAGCGTGACCGGCGCCTCACTGGCTTCGATGGTGGCGCTGCGCCGTGCGCCGCGGACGTAACTCGATTCGCCGAAACAGTCGCCGCTGGTCAGCGTCCCGACCTGTCGGCCACCGGTCATCACCTTGACGCTGCCCGACACGAGAATATAGAAGCGCTCGTCCAACTCGCCCTCACGGACGATTTCCTCGCCCGCTGCGTAATCCTGCCAGGCACTGGCACGCAGAATCTCCCAGATCTCCTCGTGTGAGAAATCATGGAAAAAGCGCAGGCGGCGCATCAGGTCAAACTGCTCCTGGCGCTCGATGCGCATGCTGCGCTTGCGCAGCTGCTGGTAGATCCCGGTCAATGCAGCCGCAAAGGCCATGCCGTTGGCATGCCGTTTCGCCGGACTCTTCTGCAGGGCCACCATCACCGCGGCCTCGAGCTCCTCGGGGATCTCCGGGCGCAGCGAATGTAGCGGTGGCGGCGAAGCATAGACGATCTGGTGCAGCAGCTTGGAGAGGTTGTTGCCGCGGAAGGGTCGGAAGCCGGTGAGCAGCTCGTAGGCCACGGCGCCGAGCGAGTAGAGATCGGAGCGCTCCGTCAGGTCCTCCGACTGCACCTGCTCGGGCGACATGTAGCTGGGCGAACCGGCGATCCCCTCGATCCGCGAGATCTCCGAGTCCTTCACCAGCGCGATACCGAAATCGATAATCCGGACGTCGTTGTCCAGCGTCAGCATGATATTGCTGGGCTTGATGTCGCGGTGAATCACGCCACGCGAGTGGGCGTAGTGCAGCGCCCGGGCACACTTGAAGAGGATCTCGATGACATCCTCGACCGGCAGCAGGTTATCCGGCCGGCAGTAGGCCGAGAGTGTCCGCGCACCGTGAACATGCTCGGTCACGATGTAGTACTTGCCCTGCTCGTCACCGGCATCGAAGATCGGCAGGATATTCGGATGCTGCAACTTGCCCACCATGTGGGCCTCGTTGAAAAACATCTTGCGGGCCACTCGCGCCCGCGCCGGATCGAGATCAGCCTCCACATGGTAGAGCTTGATGGCCACGTCACGGCCGTAATAGGGATCGTGCGAGAGGAAGACCCGGCCGGTGCTGCCCTGGCCGACCTCATTGATGATCACGTATTTGCCGATCTTGTCCGGCGTCGGGACAGGCGGGGCTGTTGCCAATTCGGGTCTGGCCATGGGGTCGCCGGTCAGCTGATCAGGAGGCTCGCGAGAAACAGCGGCACCCACGCGTAGAGTGCTGCCACCAGGTCATCGAGCATAATCCCCGTACCACCGTGGATTCTGTGATCCATCTCGCGTATCGGCCAGGGCTTCCAGATATCGAACAGCCGGAAAAGCAGAAAGGCGGCGATCAGCCAGCCCATGCCCTGCGCGGGCAGCAGCAGCGCCAGCAGCAAAAACGCCGCGATCTCATCCCAGACGATGGCCGGGTGATCATGGACGCCCAGGCGCCGGGCACTGATACCACACACGCTCACCCCACCGATACAGGCCACCGCGACGACCGCCGCATGGCCGGCCCAGGGCAATTGCAGCAGCAGCAGATGCAATGGCACGGCGGCCAGGGTGCCGAACGTACCGGGCGCGCGTGGCGCCAGCCCACTGCCGAAACCCAGGGCGAGCCAGTGCACCGGGTCGGCGGCAAACTCGCGAAAGCTGATCGGTCGGCGTGCGCTGGCCATGATCGGACTCAAAAATGACGGAAACCGCCGGCCGGGGCGAGCACCTCACCCCCCTCACCGAGCAGACGCACGCCGGGGGCCTCGCAGAGCTGCCCGATGCGTGTCAGCGGAACGTCCTGGGCCTCGGCCGCGGCTGCGAGCACCGCGTGGGCCGCGGCAGGGCAGGTCAGCAGCAGCTCGTAGTCGTCGCCCCCGTAGAGCGCGTCGTGGCGCGCCTGAGCCGGGCCCCGCATGGCCCGCAGCGCGTCTGACAGCGGCAGACGGGAGAGCTCGACCTCCGCGCCACAGCCGCTGGCGGCGGTGAGGTGACCGAGATCGGCGAGCAGGCCGTCGGAGATGTCGATGGCCGCACTGGCCACGCCCAGGGCCGCCTGGCCGAGGGCCACGCGCGGCTCCGGTCGCAGGTAACGGCGCACGAGATGATCCCGCGCCAGCGACGGCGCGGCCTCCCAGAGCGCCAGGCCCGCGGCGGCCTCGCCCGGCCAACCGCTGACCAGCAGGACATCGCCGGCACGCCCGCCATCGCGGCCCAGCCAGCGACCCTGCGGCAGCGTGCCGGTGACCTGCACAGTGGCCATCAGCGGGCCCCGGCTGAGATTCCCCCCGACCAGCGCCATGGCATGGCGTTCGGCCAGCGCGCGGAAGCCCGCCGCAAACGCCGCCAGCCAGGGCTCGTCGGCGCTCGGCAGGGTCAGCGCCAGCAGCCCCCAGAGCGGCGTCGCGCCCATCGCCGCGAGGTCGCTGAGATTCACGGCCAAAGCCCGGTGGCCCACGTCCGCCGCGGGGGCTGTCACCGGGAAATGCGTACCCGCCACGAGGCTGTCGACGGTCATCGCAAGATCGTGCGCCAGCGGCGGGCGCAACACCGCGGCATCATCGCCGATCCCGAGCATCACCCCCGGCCCGCGGTCGAAACCGCTCAGCCATCTGCCAATCAGCTGGAACTCTTCCAGGCGCTCCATCAGCGGGTTCGCGCGAGGCGCGCGCGGTCGAGCAGGGCATTGACGAAGCGGTGGCTGTCGGTGGGGCCGAATCGCTTGGCAAGCTCGACGGCCTCATTGATGGCGACACGTTCGGGCACGTCGGGCCGCTCGCTCAGCTCGTGCAGCCCGATCCAGAGAATCGCACGGGCCACGGGGTCGAGCTGCTCCTCTCCCCGGCTGGCAAATCGGTCGATCTCGGCATTCAGCGCGGCGCGGGCGGCCAGCACGGCCGCCAGAACGGTATCGAAATACAGCTGGTCGGCACGGGCAAAGGGTTCGCGCTCGGCAAACTGGCGGCGCAGCTCGCCGGCATCATGTCCGGTCAGCTGATGCTGATACAGGGCCTGCACCAGGCATTCGCGCGCCCGGCGGCGCGCCTTGAGACCGGCGGCGCGCTGTTCATTCACCGGTGGCGACCTCAGGGGGCCAGACGGCGCAGCAGGTTCGCCATCTCCAGCGCGGAGAGCGCAGCCTCGGCCCCCTTGTTACCCGCCTTCGTCCCCGCGCGCTCGATGGCCTGCTCGATGGAATCGACCGTGAGCACGCCGAAGCCGACCGGCACGGCGTGACCCCGCTCGACCTGCCCCGCGCCGCGCACGCACTCGCCAGCGACATACTCGAAGTGTGGCGTGGCGCCGCGGATCACCGCGCCGAGCGCGACCAGGGCGTCGAAGCGCCCGGAGCGGGCCGCAGCCTCCAGTGCCAGCGGGATCTCCCAGGCGCCGGGGACCCGCATGACGTCGATGGCGCCACGCGCCACCCCGTGCCGCACCAGGGCGTCAACGGCACCGCGCAGCAGGCTGTCGACGATGAAGTCGTTGAAGCGCGCGGCCACGATGCCGATACGCAGGCCCTCGCCGGCAAGTGCGCCCTCGATGGTGTTGATGTCGTGCATGGCCTTGCTTCCGCTTCGCTGAGTCAGCCTGAATTATCGCATGAGCCGGGGCTCACTCGGGGTAGACGTAGTCCACGACCTCGAGACCGAAGCCGGAAATACCGTGCATCTGCTTCGGCGCCGAGAGTACACGCATCTGGCGCACGCCGAGCTTGCGCAGGATCTGGGCACCGGTGCCGTAGGTCCTGAGCACCTCCCCGCGATCGCGCCGCGGGTCGGTATCGCTCGAGGCCGCCGCGCCGTCAGCCAGGGCGTTGACCATACCCATCAGCTCGCGTGGGCTCTCGGGGGTGCGCAGCACCACCAGCACACCGGCCGGCTCAGCGGCGATCCGGCGCAGGGCATCGCGCAGCGGCCAGCCGAGCCGCGGGCTCTGCACCCCGATCACGTCACCCAGGGTGTCGGAGACATGCACCCGCACCAGCACGGGCTCGGCGGGATCGGGGGTGCCGTGGACCAGGGCGATATGCACGTTGCGGTTCACATGGTCTTCAAAGCAGGCCATGCGGAACCGCCCGAACTCGGTATCCACCGGCTGCTCACTGATCAGCTCGACGGACTCTTCTTTCTCAAGTCGGTAGCGGATCAGGTCGGCAATCGTGCCCATGCGCAGGCCGTGACGCCGCGCGAACACCTCGAGTTGCGGACGCCGGGCCATGGTGCCGTCGTCGTTGAGGATTTCGACAATCACCGCGGCGGGTGAGAGGCCGGCGAGCCGAGCGAGATCGCAGCCCGCCTCGGTATGACCGGCCCGGGTGAGCACCCCCCCCGGCTGGGCCATCAGCGGGAAGATATGCCCGGGCTGGCGCAGGTCTTCAGGCCTGGCGCCTTCGGCGACCGCAGCCTGCACGGTGCAGGCACGGTCGTGTGCCGAGATACCGGTGGTGATGCCTTCCGCGGCCTCGATCGACACCGTGAAATTGGTGGTCTGGTGCACATCCGTATCGCGCACCATCAACGGCAGACGCAGCTGACGGCAACGCTCACGGGTCAGCGTCAGGCAGATCAACCCGCGACCGTAGCGCGCCATGAAATTGATGTCCTCGGCGCGCACACAACTCGCCGCCATCACGAGATCGCCCTCGTTCTCCCGATTCTCGTCGTCCATCATGATCACCATCCGCCCGGCGGCGAGGTCGGCGATGATGTCCTCGATGGAATCCAGCCCGCGACTGGGGTCGCGGTTGATGTCAGTCACGTGTCTGGCCATAGCCCATACTCCTCACGCTGGCGGCGTCCAGACCCTTGGGACGGTCGGCGCCGGCCTCGAGCAACCGCTCCAGATAGCGGGCGAGCAGGTCGACTTCGAGATTGACCTGCGACCCCACCCGGTAGCCGGAAAAAGTGGTGACCTCCCAGGTGTGCGGCACAATGTTCACACCGAAGCCGGCATCCTCGACCTCGTTGACGGTGAGGCTCACGCCGTCGATACAGATCGAGCCCTTTCGGGCGATGTAACGGGCGAGTTCGGGCGGCACCTCGAATCCGACACGCCAGGAACGGGCGTCGCGGGCGAGGCTCCGCACCCGGCCGATGCCATCGATGTGGCCGCTGACCAGGTGGCCGCCGAGCGGTGCGCCAGCTTTCAGTGCGCTCTCCAGGTTGACCCGGTCGCCCACGCCCAGGCGACCCAGCGTGGTCAGCGACAACGTCTCGCGTGAGACATCGGCCGCGAAGGCGCTGGTATCGAGTTCGACCGCGGTCAGGCAGGCACCGTTGACCGCGATGCTGTCGCCGAGCGTGGCCCGGGAGAGATCCAGGCCCGGGCAGGCGATGCGCAGGCGCAGATCGCCGTCGCGGGGCGTGATGGCGGCCAGCGTGCCGGTGGTCTCGATGATGCCGGTGAACATTTGCGGGGATATCCGATTCCAGAAGATTCAGCCCGCCGCGGTGGCGGCAAGCGTCAGGCGCAGGTCGTCGCCAACCCGGCGGCAGTCGCGCCAGGCCAGCCGCGGCGCTGCGGCCAGGCGTTCCAGCCCCGGCAGCGCAAGCATGCCGCGGGCGAGGTCGCCGAGCAGACAGGGCGCGAGGTAAATCACCCAGACGTCGACCAGTCCGGCCCCGGCAAGCTCGCCAACCAGCGTCGGCCCGGCCTCGACCAGCACGTCATTGGCACCGAGCTCGCCGAGCTGCCGGAGCACCTCGGGCAAGGCACAGCCGCCATGACCGCCCGCCACTCGCAGCACGCGGGCGCCGGCGCCCTCCAGTCGGGCCTGCGCGCCGGCCTCCGCGCCCGCCGTGGCAAACACCACCGCACGCCCGTCGGCGCCGATGATACGCGCCTCTGGCGGCGTGCGCAGCGTGCTGTCCACGACGGCCCGCAGCGGCTGCAGGCAGGTCGCAACCAGATCCGCACGCCGCACGTCCAGCCGCGGGTCATCGGCCAGCAGCGTGCCGCTGCCCGTCAGCACCGCGCCGCTGCAGGCGCGCCACCACTGGACATCTGCGCGGGCCGCAGGCCCGGTGATCCACTGGCTTTCGCCGTCGGCCATGGCGGTGCGCCCGTCCAGACTGGCGGCAAGCTTGACCGTCACCCGCGGTCGGCCCGTGCGCATTCTTTGGATGAACCCCGCATTCAGGTCACTGGCCTGCGCCGCCAGCACCCCCCCCAGGACCTCGATACCCGCAGCGCGCAAGCGCGCGGCACCGCGCCCGGCAACAGCCGGATTGGGATCGTCGTGGGCATACACCACCCGAGCCACGCCGGCACGGATCAACGCGTCGGTACAGGGCGGCGTGCGCCCGTGGTGATTGCAGGGCTCGAGCGACACGTAGGCGGTCGCGCCGCGGGCGCGCGCGCCGGCTGCATCCAGGGCCACGGCCTCGGCATGGCCTTCACCCGCGCGCCGGTGCCAGCCCTCGCCCACGACCTGCTCACCGGCCACCAGCACGCAGCCCACGCGCGGATTGGGGTCCGTCCCGGTGACGCCGCGGCGGGCCAGTGCGAGGGCCCGCGCCATCCAGGCTTCATCCGCGGAAGTCACGAGTCGCCGTCGTCAGGCAGCAGGGACATCTGGCGACGGGCGGCGCTGGCGCGCGCAAGCTGCTGCAGGCGCTGGATTTCCTCTTCGAATTCGGTGACGTCCTGGAAACTGCGGTACACCGACGCGAAGCGCACATAGGCGACCTCGTCGAGCTCGCGCAGGGCCTCCATCACCAGATCCCCCAACCGCGCCGCCGGGATTTCGCGCTCGCCCATGGTCTGCAGGCGGTGCACGATGCGTTGAATCGCCGCCTCCATGTCTTCGACCGCCACCGGGCGCTTTTCGAGAGCACGGGTCATGCCGGTCCGCAGCTTGCCTTCGTCGAAGGGTTCACGACGGCCATCGCGCTTGACCAGTCGCGGGGCGACCAGCTCGGGCGATTCGAAGGTGGTGAAGCGCTCACTGCAGTTCAGGCATTCGCGCCGCCGCCGCACCTGGCGCCCCTCCGCGGCCAGCCGCGAATCGATGACCTTGGTCTCGTCGTGGCCGCAGAAGGGACAATGCATGCGCGATCTCCGCCGAGCCCGCCTACCGCCTCGGCGCGTACACCGGGAAGCGGGCACACAGCTCGACCACCCGCTCACGCACCTCGTCGATGCGGCTGTCATTGCCGATGTCGTCCAGCACATCAGCGATCCAGCCGCTCATCTGTGCCGTCTCCTCTTCACCAAATCCGCGGGTGGTGATCGCCGGCGTGCCCATCCGCAAGCCGCTGGTGACAAACGGCGAGCGCGGATCGTTGGGCACCGCGTTCTTGTTGACGGTGATGTTGGCCCGACCCAGCGCCGCCTCGGCATCCTTGCCGGTGATGTCCTTGTCGACCAGGTCGACCAGGATGAGGTGATTGTCGGTGCCGCCGGAGACGATGCGATAGCCACGCTCGGCAAGCACCTGCGCCATGCAGCGGGCATTGGCGATGACCTGGTACTGGTACTCGGTGAAGGCCGGCTCCAGCGCTTCCCGGAAGGCCACCGCCTTGGCCGCGATGACGTGCATGAGCGGCCCGCCCTGGGTCCCCGGGAATACCAGCGAGTTGAACTTTTTCGTGATCTCGTCGTTGCGCCGGGCGAGGATCAGGCCGCCACGCGGCCCACGCAGGGTCTTGTGGGTCGTGGTGGTGACCACGTCAGCCACGGGCACGGGACTCGGATAGGCACCGGCGGCCACCAGCCCCGCGATGTGCGCCATGTCGACCATGAACCACGCACCCACACTGTCGGCGATGTCACGGAAACGCTGCCAGTCGACGATACGCGAATAGGCCGAGAAGCCAGCAATGATCAGCTTTGGACGGTGTTGCTCCGCCAGTGCGGCAACCTGATCGTAGTCGATCTTGCTGCCCGAGGCCTCGAGACCGTACTGATGGGCATCGAACAGCTTGCCGGAGAAGTTGACCTTCGCGCCGTGGGTCAGATGGCCACCATGATCGAGGCTCATGCCCAGGATGCCATCACCCGCGTTCAGCAGGGCGAGATAGACCGCCGCGTTGGCCTGCGAGCCAGAGTGAGGCTGGACGTTGGCATAGTCGGCGCCGAACAGCTGACAGGCCCGTTCGATGGCCAGCCGCTCGGCCACGTCGACGTACTCGCAGCCGCCGTAGTAGCGTTTGCCGGGATAGCCTTCAGCGTACTTGTTGGTCAGGACCGACCCCTGGGCTTCAAGCACCCGTGGGCTGGCATAGTTTTCCGAGGCGATGAGCTCGAGGTGATCCTCCTGGCGGCGCTCCTCGTCGCGGATCGCGGTGGCAAGTTCGGGATCGAACCCGGCGATGGTCATATCGGCGTCGAACACGGTGCGCTCCTTGGGACGGTGCTGCCGGACGGCGTCCCTGCCGCCGGCTCAGGTGGCAATTGTAACAGTGACGCCGGGCGGCGCGGCGCAGCCCGCCTCAGTCGGCCGCCTCGCCGTAGGCCGCGAAGGCGGCGAGCACGGCGGTCCACGCCCGGCCCAGGTTGTCGCGGTTGTAGCCTCCGCCGCCCATGGCGACCACGCGGCCCTGGGCATGGCGCTCGGCCAGCACGCAGAGCCGCTCGGCGGCGTGCGCATGGGCGGCCTCGGAGAAGCGCAGATGCGTGATCGGGTCGCCGGCCAGGCTGTCGGCGCCGCACTGGAACAGAATGAATTCCGGGCGCGACGACTCCAGGTACGCCTCGATCTCGGCCCAGGCGGCGAAGAATTCGGCATCCCCCGCGCCAGGCGGCAACGGCAGGTTGAGCTTGGTGCCGGCGGCCGGGCCGCGGCCGGATTCCACCCGCGCACCGGTGCCGGGATAAAGGTAGCGACCGTCTTCATGGGTATCGGCGAACAGCATGCCGGGATCGTCTTCAAAGCCGTAGAACACCCCGTCGCCATGATGGGCATCGATGTCGACATAGGCCACGCGCGAGAGCCCATAGCGTTGCCGCAGGACCTCTGCAGCGATGGCGCAGTCGTTGAACACGCAGAATCCGGCCGCCGAACTGCGCGAGGCATGGTGCAGCCCGGCAATGGGCACGAACGCCCGCCCGCCGGTGACCATGACCTGTTCCACCGCGCGCAGCGTCGCGCCCACCACCCAGCAGGCCGCTTCGTAGATTCCGGGGACCGCTGGCGTATCACCACCATCCAGGTACCCCGCGCCCTCGCGCGAGCGCCGCTCCACCAGATCGACGTAAGCGGAGGTGTGGAACAGGGCCAGTTCCTCGCGCGTCGCCTGCCGGGGCTGCAGATGCGCCACCCGCTCGAGCAGGCCCGCCGCGCGGGCGGCACGCATGAACGCCTCGTGGCGGTCGGGGCCGAACGGATGCCCATGGCCAAAGCCGTACGCGGCAATCTCCGGCCCGGACACGAGCACGGTGGCGCCAGGGACAATGTCGCGGGTCTCGATCGGCTGGTGCATGGCCAGGGACTGGGTGACGGGAAGGCGCGAGTGTATCAGCTTGGCCACCAGACGCCGTGACAAGCGGCGCATCCAGGGTCGATAATGACGGGTTTACATCGAGCCCGAGCCCAGAACCCATGGCCCAGTACATCTACACCATGAACCGGGTGGCCAAAGTCGTGCCACCCAAGCGTTACATCCTCCGCGACATCTCACTGTCGTTCTTTCCCGGCGCCAAGATCGGCGTACTCGGCCTGAACGGCGCGGGCAAGTCGACGCTGCTGCGGATCATGGCCGGCATCGACCGTGACTTCGAGGGCGAGGCGCGCCCGCAGCCCGGGATCAAGATCGGTTATCTCTCGCAGGAACCCGAGCTCGATCCGACCAAGAACGTGCGCGGCAATGTCGAGGACGGCATCGCCGAACTGGTCGAGGCGCAGCAGGCGCTCGAGCAGGTGTACGCCGCCTACGCCGAGCCCGATGCCGACTTCGATGCGCTGGCGAAGAAACAGGGCGAGCTCGAGAACCTGCTCCAGGCCGCGGACGCCCACAACCTCGACCGCAAGCTCGAGGTTGCCGGCGATGCCCTGCGTCTGCCGCCCTGGGAGGCGGACGTGACCAAACTCTCCGGCGGCGAGCGCCGGCGGGTCGCGCTGTGCCGCCTGCTGCTGTCGGCGCCGGACATGCTGCTTCTCGACGAACCGACCAACCACCTGGACGCCGAGAGCGTGGCCTGGCTCGAGCGTTTCCTGGAAGAGTACCCGGGCACGGTCATCGCAGTGACCCATGACCGCTATTTCCTCGACAACGTGGCGGGCTGGATCCTCGAGCTCGATCGTGGACACGGTATTCCGTGGCAGGGCAACTACTCCTCATGGCTGGAGCAGAAAGAACAGCGCCTGGCCATCGAGGAGAAGCAGGAAGAAGGCCGGCGCAAGGCCATGCAGGCCGAACTCGAGTGGGTGCGCCAGAACCCCAAGGGCCGCCAGGCGAAGAGCAAGGCACGCCTGCAGCGTTTCGAGGAGCTCTCCTCGCAGGAATACCAGCAGCGCAACGAAACCAACGAGATCTACATCCCGCCGGGTCCCCGGCTCGGCGATCTCGTCATCGAGGCGCGTGGCGTGGCCAAGGCCTTCGGCGAGAAGGTGCTGTTCGACGGGGTGGATTTCCAGATCCCACCCGGGGCCATCGTCGGCATCATCGGCCCGAACGGGGCCGGCAAGACCACCCTGTTCCGCATGATCACCGGTCAGGCGGAACCCGATCGCGGCGAGATCCGGATTGGCGACACCGTCCAGATGGCCTACGTCGATCAGTCCCGCCAGGACCTCGACGACGCCAAGACGGTCTGGGAGGAAATCTCCGAGGGCGCCGACATGATCCGGGTCGGCAGTTACGAGACCCCCTCGCGCGCCTATGTCGGGCGCTTCAACTTCCGGGGCAGTACCCAGCAGCAGAAAATCGGCCTGCTCTCGGGCGGCGAGCGCAATCGGGTCCATCTGGCCAAGGTGCTGAAGTCGGGCGGGAACGTCATCCTCCTGGATGAGCCCACCAACGACCTCGATGTCGAGACGCTGCGGGCGCTCGAAGAGGCGCTGCTTGAGTTCCCCGGCTGTGCCATGGTCATTTCTCATGACCGCTGGTTCCTGGACCGCATCGCCACCCATATCCTCGCCTTCGAGGGCGACAGTCAGGTGGTCTGGTTCCAGGGCAACTACGCCGACTACGCCGAGGATCTCAAGCGCCGTCGCGGCGGCGACGCCGAGCAGCCCCACCGCATCCGCTACCGGCGTCTGGAGGGCTGAGCGCGGGCCCCAGGAGGCTGGCGCCCCACGCGTAGGCTGCATAGACTCGCCCGGCATGTGGATTCTCACGCCGACCGGACTGCAGTCTCCCGCCGTACAGGCGCTGCCGGCGGACAGCCGAGGCGGCGTTTGACGAACTCGGTGAGGCTGGCCGACTGCGCATGTTCGACACGCTCGAGGAGATCGTCCGCCTCTGCGAGCTCGACGGGGACACCGCCCAGCGACTGCAGACGGTGATCTTCGACGGCGGCCAGCGACCCGAACCCCTGCCGGCCCTCGAGGCCGATAGTGCGGCCGTGCTGCTGGGGACGATGAAAGACCTGCTCTACCAGACCTTCATCCGCCGCGAGAAGCTGCTCCGCACCCTGCGCATGCGGCGATTTTTCGCCAGGCAGGGGGACGACGGGCCGCACGCAACCTGCTGCAGCGCAACATACCGGGCGCTTGCAGCCGGCCAGAGTCCTCCTCTACACTGGGGATACTTTCATAAACAGACTGACTGGTCCGCAGGCGCCCCGAAACGGGCCGCGGCGCAGTCGGGGGGACGGACAGCGATGGCACAGACAGCCCTGCATACCCGCAACGACACCGAGTTCGCGCCTGACGCGCCGTTCGGCGACGCCTGGGGGCCGGCCCTCATGGGCCCCTTCGCCCCGGTCGCGGATGAATCGGTATGGGACCGCCTCGAAGTCCATGGCGAAATCCCCGCCGACCTGAACGGCGTGTACCTGAGAAACGGCCCCAACCCCCGCTTCGCGCCACAGGGGCGCTACCACCCCTTCGACGGCGACGGGATGATCCATGCGGCGCACTTTGCAGACGGACGGGTGGTCTATCGCAACCGCTGGGTACGTACCGATGCCTGGCAGGAAGAAGACCGCGCCGGCCAGGCCACCTACTACGGCATTCGCGAGACGCTCAAGGGCCGCACCGACAAGCGGCTCAAGGACGCGGCGAACACCGATGTCATCGGCCATGGCGGCATCGCGCTGGCCAGCTGGTACATGTCCGGCGACATCTACATGCTGGATCCGATCACCCTCGAGACCCTGGGCAAGGCGCCGTACGCCAAGCGCCACGGTGGCGGCTTCTCCGCGCACTCGAAGGTGGACGAGCAGACCGGCGAGCTGATGTTCTTCGATTACTGGAACGAAGCCCCGTACATGAGCTACGGCGTGGTGGCGGCGGATGGCACCGTGAAAAATCATGTGCCCATCGAACTGCCCGGGCCGCGCCTGCCCCATGACATGGCGATCACCGAGCACTATTCGATCCTGCATGACCTGCCGCTGTTCCATGACGAAGCGGCGATGGCGCTGGGCCGACACAAACTGAGATTCCACCCGGAAATGCCGACCCGCTTCGGCGTGATTCCGCGCCACGGGGCCGCCCACGACATCCGCTGGTTCGAGTTCTCGCCCTGCTTCCTCTATCACGTGGTCAATGCCTGGGAGGAAGGTGACGAGGTGGTGATGGTCGCCTGCCGGTATATGCCGGAACGCACCGCCAGCGGCGATATCGACGCCGAGCGCACCGCACGCAACATCGCCGAACTCAAGATGCGGTCGCGCCTCTGGCGCTGGCGCATGAACATGAAGACCGGCGAGACCCGCGAGGAGCAGCTCGATGATCGTTACAACATCGAGTTCCCGAGCCTGCGCGCCGAGCAGACGGGTCGCAAGACCCGTTGGGGCTACGTGGTGGATCACGACCCCGACATCCTGCACTGGACGGGCATTCGCAAGTTCAACACCGATACTGGCGAGTGCGTGGGCGAGTTCAGCGACGGCGCGGCGCACACCTGGTATTCCGAGCCCTGGTTTGCACCGGCCGACGGCGGCACCCGCGAGGACGATGGCTACGTGGTCGCATTTGCCTGGAACCAGGCCGACCGCCAGCAGCAGCTGCAGGTGTTCGATGCCCGCGACCTCAGTGCCGGACCGGTGGCGCGGGTGATGCTGCCGCGACGGGTACCCGTCGGCTTCCACGCCTGCTGGATCGCACAGAAGAACATCGGCCGCGCGCGCAGCGCCTGAGGACACCGCACCCAGCCCGGCGCCAGCGCGCGCGGGGTGGACGCTGGCCGGTCGGCGCTCAGCCGACCCAGCGGCGTGCGTTATACCAGAGCTGCATCCAGGGGCCGTCCTCACCCCAGTCGGGCGGATGCCAGGAATGCTGGACCGTGCGGAACACCCGTTCGGGATGCGGCATCATGATGGTGACCCGGCCGTCAAGGTTCGTCAGACCGCAGATGCCCTCGGGAGACCCGTTCGGATTCTCCGGATAGTGCTCGGTGGCGCGGCCCTCATGATCGACATAGCGCAAGCCCACCAGGCCCGACGCCAGCGCCTGTTGCTGCGCGTCCGGCGCCGTGAACACCGCCCTGCCCTCGCCGTGGGAACTGGCGATCAGCAGTCGCGAGCCCTGCATGCCGGCCAGCAGCACCGACGGCGAATCCAGCACCTCGACCAGTGACAGGCGTGCCTCGAACTGCTCGGAACGGTTGCGCACGAAGCGCGGCCAGTGGGCCGTCCCGGGAATCAGCTCATGCAGTGCCGAGAGCATCTGACAGCCGTTGCAGACGCCGAGCGTGAAACGGTCGGTCCGCTCAAACCAGGCAGCAAACTGTTCGCGGGCGCGCGCATTGAACAGGATCGTCTTCGCCCAGCCCTCGCCGGCACCGAGCACATCGCCATAGCTGAAGCCGCCACAGGCGACCAGCCCCCGGAAACCGTCGAGCGTCCGCCGACCCTCGAGCAGATCGCTCATGTGCACATCCACGGCACTGAAGCCCGCGCGGTCGAAAGCTGCCGCCATCTCGACGTGTGAATTGACCCCCTGTTCACGCAGGATCGCAACCTCCGGCCGTGTCCGGCCGATGATCGCAGGCGCCTGCGGCCGAAATGACACGGCCACGCTGAGTCCCGGGTCGCCGTCATCAAGGCACAGCTCACGCGCCTCGTCCGCGCAGGCCGGGTGATCACGCAAGCGCTGCAGCCGCCAGCTGGTGTCAGACCAGGTGGCACGCAAGGCCAGGCGATCGGCCTCCAGCACGAGCTGCCCGCCCTGACGGACACGGATCGCGCGTCCCGGACACGCGTGTCCGAGCGGCACGAGCGCTGCGGCGAGCCCCGCGGCGGCAAACAGCTCGCGGGCTGTCTCCACGGCCCCGCCACGCAGTTGCAGGACGGCGCCGGGCTCCTCAGCAAACAACATTGCCAGGGCATCGGCCTCATCGGGCAGATCGATCTCCAGGCCACAGTGCCCGGCAAAGGCCATTTCCACCAGGGTCACCGCCAGTCCGCCATCGCTGCGGTCGTGGTAGGCGAGAATGGCCTCCTGCTGACGCAGCGCGGCGATGACCCGGAAGAACCCCGCCAGCGCCGCCGGGTCGTCGAGATCCGCTGGCCCCTCACCGAGCGCGCCATACACCTGGGCAAGAATCGAGCCGCCGAGGCGGTTCTGGCCGGCAGACAGATCGACCAGCATCAGGGCACTGTCACCGGTGTCGAGACGCAGCCGGGGATCGAGGGTGCGGCGCGCATCACCGACGGGCGCGAAAGCCGAGATGATCAGCGACAGCGGCGCCAGCACCGTGTGCTCCTCGCCTTGCTCGGACCAGCGCATGCGCATGGACATCGAGTCCTTGCCCACGGGAATCGCGATCCCCAGGGCCGGGCAGAGGCTCTCGCCGAGCGCCCGCACCGTGTCATACAGCACGGCATCCTCGCCCGGGGCGCCCGTCGCGGCCATCCAGTTCGCCGACAGACGAACCTCCGCAAGACTGGCCACATCCGCCGCAGCGAGATTGGTGATCGCCTCGGCGACCGCCAGCCGTGCCGAAGCCGGCCCGGACAGCAGGGCCACCGGCGCACGCTCGCCCATGCTCATGGCCTCGCCGGCATAGCCGTCGAAGTCGGCGAGGGTCACGGCCACGTCGGCCACCGGCACTTGCCACGGACCGACCAGTTGGTCACGGGCGCTCAGGCCACCCACCGTGCGATCGCCGATGTGAATCAGAAAGGACTTGTCGGCGACCGCCGGATGGCTCAGCACACGGTGCAGCGCCTCGACCGGCGAGAGTCCGGCCGGCGTCCAGGGAACTGTCTGCACGGCTTGGTGGCGCACGTCGCGCAGCATCTTCGGCGCCTTGCCAAGCAACACGTCCATCGGCAGATCGACCGGACGGTTGTCGAACACCGGATCGGTCACCGTCAGAAGCTGCTCGGCGGTGATGTCGCCAAGCACGGCGTACGGACAGCGCTCCCGTCGACACAGGGCATCGAAGGCCTCCAGCGCCGCAGGCGAGACCACCAGCACGTAGCGTTCCTGCGCCTCGTTACACCAGATCTCCATCGGCGACATGCCCGGCTCGTCGCTCGGGATGGCACGCAGGTCAACCCGCGCGCCGCGGGCGCTGTGATCCACGGCCTCCGGCACGGCATTCGAAAGCCCGCCCGCGCCCACGTCGTGGATGAGCAGGACCGGGTTCGCGTCGCCCAGCGCCCAGCAGCGGTCGATCACCTCCTGGGCGCGACGCTGCATCTCCGGGTTGTCACGCTGCACGGAAGCGAAATCCAGCGCCTCGTCCCCCTCCCCGGCCTGCTTGGAGGAGGCTGCACCGCCACCCAGGCCGATGAGCATCGCCGGGCCGCCCAGCACGATCAGCTTGCCGCCAACCGGCACCTCGGCCTTCTCGACATGCCTCTCGCGGATGTTTCCCAATCCGCCTGCGATCATGATCGGCTTGTGATAGCCGCGGGCGACCCGTGGATCGCCCGTCAGCTGTTCAAAGCTGCGGAAGTAACCGGCGAGATTGGGACGGCCAAACTCGTTGTTGAAGGCTGCCGCACCGATCGGCCCCTCGAGCATGATGTCGAGTGCTGAGGCGATGTGGCCCGGACGGCCGAAATCGAACTCCCAGGGGCGCGCTGCCCCCGGGATCCGCAGGTGCGAGACGGAGAACCCGCACAGTCCGGCCTTCGGCCGAGCGCCCCGGCCCGTCGCCCCTTCGTCGCGGATTTCGCCACCGGCGCCGGTCGCGGCGCCAGCATAGGGCGCAATGGCAGTCGGGTGGTTGTGAGTCTCCACCTTCATGAGGATATGGATGGCTTCCTCGTGAGCGGCATAGCGGCCGGTCGCGGGATCAGCAAAGAAGCGCCGGCCGTGCGTGCCGGTGATCACGGCGGCGTTGTCCTTGTAGGCCGACAGGACGCCATCAGGCGCATGCCGATGGGTGTTGCGAATCATGTCGAACAGGCTGTGCGTCCGGGCTTCACCGTCGATGACCCAGTCGGCGTTGAAAATCTTGTGGCGACAGTGCTCGGAGTTCGCCTGAGCGAACATCATGAGCTCGACGTCGGTGGGATCCCGCGCCAGCCGCGTGAAACTCTCTACGAGATAGTCGATCTCATCGGCGGACAGCGCCAGACCCAGCGCCGCATCGGCCTCCTCCAGCGCCGTGCGCCCGCGCGCGCCCAGCTCGACGCGGACCAACGGCCGGGGCCTGTGTTCGGCGAAAATCTCCTCGCCCCGCGGCGGCTGACAAAGCAGCGACTCGGTCATCCGGTCATGCAGCATCGCCCCCAGGTGTTGCAGGCGCTCTGGCGACAGCGCCCGCGTGGCGGCAAGCTCGAAGCGCACGCCGCGCTCGATCCGCAGGACGTCATCCAGCCCGCAGAGCTGCGCGATATCGGTGGCCTTGGACGACCAGGGTGAGCGCGTGCCCAGCCGGGGCACCACCCAGAGGGCCTGCCCGCAGCCGCCAGCGCGCGGAACTTCGACGCCATAGGCCAGGAGCTGAGCAAGTACAGCCGCATCGGCCTGCGTCAGGGCCTGCCGAGTATTCACGTAGTGCTCGAAATCGGCGCGCACGGCCTTGACGGCGGGCTCGAGGGCCCGGATACGCCGCAGCGCCTTCTCGAGACGAAAACCCGACAGGGCGGGCGGACCCGCGATCAACAGCATGAAGCGCACTCTCGATTGGCGGCAGGCAGCGGGCCAGCGCGATGATCTTCGCGTCGCATGATACCGGATGACGGCACGGCTGACGAAGGCCGAGTCGCGCTCATGGCACCAGCGTGAGCCAGTCCGTGCCCCCATCCTGGTCGGCGAGCAGCACCCGGGCAGGCGCCGTCCCCAGCGCCGTCTCCAGGGCCCTGCGGGCCAGCGCTGGCGTGTTGTTCTGTTCGGACAGATGCACCCCGACCAGCCATTGCAATCGCCCCGGATCCTGAAGCGCGGCCAGTTCGGCGGCCTGGTCGTTGTTCAGATGTCCGAGCTGCCCACCGACTCTGCGCTTCAGCGCCGGGGGATAGGCACCGGCGTGCAGCATGGCGAGATCATGATTGCACTCCACTGCCAGGCCGTCGCAGACGGCCAGACGCTCACGCAAAAACGGGGTGATGTGGCCGGTGTCGGTGAGCACGCCCAGCCGACAGCCGCCACCCTCGAACAGGAACTGGCAGGGCTCGCGCGCGTCGTGCGGCACGGGCAGCGGATGGACCATCACCGCCCCGAGGCGGAATGGCGCATGCGCACTGATGCACTCGACCCGGGCACGATGGTCGCCGGCACCGATCGCCCAGGCGGTGCCGGACGTCAGATAGACGGGGATGTCGTGGGTGGCCGCCAGGCGCAGCACGCCGCTGGCATGATCGCTATGCTCATGAGTGACCAGCAGCGCCGAGAGATCAGCGGGCGTGCGGCCGAGACGCGCCAACCGCCGGGTAGCCTCGGCCAGCGAGAACCCGCAGTCGATCATCAGCAAGGTGTCGCCGCATTCCACCAGCGCGCCGTTGCCGCGGCTGCCGCTGCCGAGATAGGCCAGACGCATGGCCACAGGACCTGTCAGCCACCCACCCCTGGCCCCCCGCTGCCCGAGCCGCCACCGCCGCCTCCTGGCGGATACATCGGCACCGGGAACTGGGCCACGTTGCTGCCCTCCGCGCCGGTGATCTTGCTCACACCCTGCTTGTCGACCTCGTCGATCCGGATGATCGAGTGCATCGGCAGATAGCTGCGCTTGACACCGTCGAATTCGGCCTTGATGCGCTCTTCCGTCGGGTCCACGACGACGCTGGAGCGCGCCCCGAAGACCAGTTCCTCGATCTCCACGAAACCGAACATCGCGCCCTGCGAGATGCTCCTGGCGTAGATCTCGTAGACCTTCCCCTGGTTGACGAAAATCACCCGGTAAATCTGTCTGTTGGCCATGCAGGTCCCTTGCCGCTGAGTACGCTGACTGCAAGCATAACGGCTCGCGCTGGTGCGGGCACGTGTTGGCCCCCGTCGCGCGCCGCCGGGGTGAGACCGACATCACAGAACAGCACACCGGATGCGCGCGGCGTGCGGCCTGCGGCCTATACTGCCTGCAGGCAGCCTGGTGGAGCGGCAATGGCCCTGACGCTGGAGATCATCAGTCAACAGCGCGCCGTGCTCGGCGAGCGCGCCCGGTGTGTATTCGAGTCCGCGGGTGGCAACATCGGGCGGGCCCTCGAATGCGACTGGGTGCTGCCCGACACCCAGCGCTATGTCTCCAGTCGCCATGCCGCCATCGACTTTCGTGGGGGCAGCTATTACCTCGTCGATCTCTCCACCAACGGCGTCTATGTCAACGATGCCGAGCAGCCCATTGGCCGCGGACGGCCGCAGCGTCTGTTCTCAGGGGATCGCCTGCGCATGGGCGAATACCTGATGGTGGTGCGCATCGACAGCGAGGATGACCTCGCCGCGGAACTGGAGGCGGACAGCCGCGATCCGCTTGCCCGTGCCCAACGGGTCGAGGCGCCGGAAACACCCGACACCACGCTCCTCGACGTCTTCGAAATGACCGGCGCGGTCGACCTGAGCCTCGATACCGGCGAACCTGCCTTCAAGCCGGGAACCACCCAGCCGGTAGACGCCGCACGACGGCGCCGGGCGAGCTTCGCGGTCGTCGAAGGGGGCGCCGGGGCGATCGGGGCGGCCGGCGCCCCGCGACCACCCGGCCGTCCCGATGGGCGGGCGGGCGCCAGCGGTGGACGCAAGCCGGCGATGCGCAAGGGTCAGGAAACGGCCGCGGAGGCGCCGATGGTCCAGGCTTTCCTGCGCGCGGCAGGACTGGAAGCCGACAGTGTCGCAGGCCTGGACCCCGAGACCCTGATGGGCACGCTGGGCCAGTTGCTGCGCGAGACCGTGGTCGGCCTGCGCGAGGTGCTGCAGGATCGTTCAGCACACAAGGCAACGCTCGGACTGGGCAATACGGCCATCCAGCCACGGGAAAACAACCCGCTCAAGCTCACTGGCAGCACGCAGGACGCCATGAGCAGACTGCTGCGCGACGGCAGCCCGGAATATCTGGCGCCGGTGAGCGCGCTGCGAGAGGCCTTCCGCGACATCAAGGAACACCAGGCCGCGACCTGGCAGGCCACCCATCAGGCGTTTTTCAATTTCATCGAGCATCTCGACCCGGGCATGCTGGAAGAGCGCTTCGCCGAGGGCCAGACACGCCGGCCGCTGCTGCCCGGAGCGGCACGCGCGCGACGCTGGGAGCAGTATGCCGAGCTCTACGAGGCGCTGACGCGGCATGCTGGCGATCACTTCCCGCCGCTCTACGATGAAGCCTTCACCGAGGCTTACAGACACGCTCTGGCGGCGCTGCAGACCTCACGTCGGCGCGCCTGAGCGCCGTTAGGCGCATCGCGACCGCCGGCCCAAGCCTCAGGGCTCGGCGGTGAATGCCTCGGCGAGTTCCGCCAGCGAATCGAGTGCCGGCAGATTCAGGGTCCGCTCCCGCAACTCGTCGACCGCCTGGTCAGGCATGATCCGCGCGGCATTGTTCTCGAACTTGGCGATGATTTCGGCGGCCGACAGCGGGCGTCCATCCGCGCCCCGGTTGATCGCCTCCCGCTGGGTCAGCCGCCGCCCATCGCGGGTCTCGATCACGACTTCGCCGGGAAACACCCGCGGGTAGTCCGAGTCCGGATCCGCCTCATGGTGACAGCGCGCGGCCAGTGCCAGCACCGTCTCATCGGCCAGCACCTCCGGCTCGAGCTCCGCAAGCGTGAGCTGGCCCCGCGCCAGCACCGCGGCCACAGCGAACTGCGCGCTGAATTTCGCCTCGTAGTCGCTGCCGGGTCGGCGCTTGGCCTCAGCCGGATCGCAAACCACCGGCATCTGTCCAGGATGCAGACGCAGGGTGATGCGTTCAATGTCCGCGGGGGTCAGGCCGTGCTCGGCCCGCAGCGCCAGCGCGGCGTCGGCGAGCGCGTGGTTGAAGTGACATACGGGGTAGGGTTTCACACCCACCCGCAGCATCTCCCACGCCTCGCCCAGAGACTCCAGCCGATCGGCCAGCGCATCGCCGCCGTCGTACCCGAGATAGCTGCGATACAGGCCGTAGCGCCCTTCGTAGGGCTTGGCCGGGCCGGTAAAGCCACCGCCCGCCAGCGCGACGGCCTGCAGCGCCGCCGCTGCGGCCCAGCCGGGATGCATGCGCTTGGTCCACGCGCCGTCCTCGAGAAACTGCAGGCTGCCACTGGCCATGCTGAGCACAATGCCCTGGGCATGGTTGAGGGCCGGGAAATCCAGGGCCATCAACCGGCCCGCAGCCAACGTCGCCCCAAACGCACCGACCACCCCGGTCGGATGGAATCCCTGTTTCTGGAAGCGCCCGTCGACGGCGCCAATACGCGCATCCGCCTCGATCGCCACCAAATAGGCCGCGAGGGCCTGACCACCACTGGCGCCTCGCGCCAGCCCCGCGGCGAGCACCGCCGGCACGGCACTTGCTGAGGCGTGGACGATACTCGCGCCGTGTGTGTCGTCGTAGTCGAGGCCGTGGATCAGCAGACCGTTCAACCACGCCGCATCACGCATCGGCAGGCGGTCAGGCCAGCCAATCACCGGTGAGTCGCCCGATCCGGCGAGGCCGACGATGGCCGCGCGACTGCGTTCGGCGAAGTCATACCCGGTGGCCGCCAGGGCCACGCCGAGCGCATCCAGGATATGCAGGCAGGCCCGGTCGATCACGGGCTGCGGCACACGACCCAGATCAAGGCCGAGTGCGAAGCCTGCAAGGCGGTGGGCACTCTGTGCGGGGGGCATCAATCGCCGATCGCGGGCTGGGTCGGATCAGGGTGGAACCCGAGGGTGTAGGTGATCCGATCCGCGGGATGATCGGTGACGGACACTTCGTAGAGCCGGTCGCCGGCATTGCGGTAGCGACGCACCACCCGCAGTGAAGAACTGCCCTCCGGCACATCCAGTGCGCGCGCCTGCTCGTCCGTCATCTGCGCCGCACCCAGCTGGACTTCGATATGCCGCGGATGCTCGCCGAAGCGCTCCTCGATCAGCTGGTAAACCGGCCTCGCATCCTGGCCGATCATGCCGGCAATCGCACCATAGGCGGGCAACAGGTAGACCTCCGTCCAGCAGATCGCCATGCCGTCATCGATACAGCGGCGCACACCGCTCAGGCGCAGGCGCTGCTCACCCTCCGGGCAGTGCAGCAGTTCGGCCTGTCCAGCATCCAGCGTCAGCAGCGCAGAACCGCGCATGTGCAATCGGGTTTCTCCCGGGTAGCGCAGGAATTCGTTGATGGAGACCAGGCGGTGCTGGGTACTCACGGGGGCCGTATCGTTGCGCACCACCGTGCCGACGCCCGGACGCCGACCCACCATGCCGAGCTGCTCGAGCAGGCGCAACGCCTCACGCACCGTGTGCCGGCTGACGCCGAACCGCTGCGTCAGTTCCAGCTCTCCCGGCAGGCGATCACCGACAGCCACCTGGCCTGCGCTGATCTCGCCGATGAGCGTATCCGCCACCTCGCGATACCTCGGTTCGCGACGGCCACGAGCGTCGTCGTTGGCCATGCAGGTCTCCATGTATCGCCTTACAGCACAGCCTTGTGTTTAACCGAGGCCGCAGGGCAAGTCCAGTCCCGTTTCCGGGTTTCGAGGGGTTCAGCAGGCGTCAGCCGTGCTCAGCCAGTCGCGTGTGGCCGGCTCGTGCATGCGCCAGTCGCGCGCGCTGACCGGCGAATGCCGACGGAACAGCAGCACCCCCAGATCATCGGGCTTGCTGGGCAAGAGCCTGCCGTTATGGACGGCCGGCCCCCGCATTCGCGCGGCCACCTGGCCCTCCAGACGGCCCATGGCTGCGCCGAGTTCGCCGCAGCGCACAGCCTCGACGACTTCCTCTACGAACAGGTTGTCGAACAGACCGTCACTGGCCAGCACAAGCGTATCGCGCGCCGCAAACGGCAGCTCCGGGCCGACCTCGATGCGCATGTCGGCGCTGCCGATCACGTTCGAGATCACATGCCGCAGTTCGTGGTGGATGGCCTCGGTGGCATCGAGCAGACCGGCTTCCACTGCGAAGCCCACCGGCGAGTGCGGTACGGTCTGCAGCTTGAGACGGCCACGCTGACCCACCAGCAGCACGGCGGAATCGCCCACATGGTAGGGGCGGATGTACTCCTCACCCACCTCGGCCACTGCCAGGGTGGTGGCTGCACCGCCGCCGAGCGCAAGCACCGCGGCATTGGCCCGCTCGATGCCGTCGAGCACGGCACCGCGCATGCGTTGCGGGTCCCCGCCGATCGACGCCAGCGCATCGCCCATCGCCGCCAGCGCCGCCAGCGCCGCGTCGCGCCCCCCGGCCTGCCCGCCGACCCCGTCGGCGACTGCCAGCACCCAACAGCGGTCACCGACGCGAAACACGCCGAGGGCATCCTCGCCCGCGGTATCCTTGCTGGGACTGCGCCGGACATGCGCGCACAGCTGACCGCTGCGGACGAGGAAATTCCCGCCTGCGGGCTGCCCGTCACCGGCTTCACTGAACAGTCGGGTCTCGTCGAGGTAGGCGTGTACGCGGGCGCTCATCGCGGTGGACCGCCCCGGCGCCACGCCTCATCCTGCTGCATCATGGCCTGTTCCCTAGGCGCCACGGCTCCGCGTCTTGCCGCGCAGCCGCCTGAACGCATTTTCCATCTGTACTGCATCGCGAAACCGCGCCTGCGGACGAAGCTCCAGCGCCCGTCGCAACCAGGCGATCATCGGGGATCGCAGGCGCTGGCGAAGGCGGGCCTGCCCGGCAGGTGGCCAGGCATAGGGCCACTCCGGCAGGGTGCCGCTGAACATCCGATAGATCACCAGCCCCAGCGAAAACACGTCCGACTGGAACATCGGGCGCCCCAGGGCCTGTTCCGGGGCGAGATAGCCCACCGTACCCGAGCCCGACGCTTTCACCGTACGCAAGGCGATCTTCGAGAAACCAAAGTCGGTCAGCCGGACGCGATTGTCCGGGAAAAGAATGAAATTGTCCGGTTTCACGTCACAGTGAATGATCCGACGGCTGTGCGCATGGGCCAGCGCCGAAAGCATCTGCGAGGTGTAGTCCAGCGCCTTGTCGGTGGAAATGCGCCGAGCGAGGCGATCGGCCAGCGACTCCTCTCCCAGTGGCATGGCGATCACGAAATGCTCATCGATGAAGCTGGCGTTCAGGATCGGCAGGACATTGGGATGTTCCATGCGGGTCGCCAGCCGGGCTTCACGCCGGAAATCCGCCAGAAAATAATCATCCATCATGTCCGGATGCGGAATCTTCAGCGCCACCCGGCAACCGTGGATGGTGTCGTAGGCCTGGTAGACCGCACAGCGCGGGCCGTCGGCGAGACGCCGCTCGATCCGGTACTTGCCCAGCTTCTGCCGGGCCCGCAGCAGCTTGGACCTGACCATTCCGCGGCTCCCCTGGGCACTGCGGCAACCTGCACCGCCCTGCAGCAGAATTCTACATGGATATAATCAGCAAATCGCTTCGGCACGGCGCGGCGGCGCCGGACAGCGCGAAGTCCCGTCACCGACGCCGCGCCGGCGTCCCGGAGAGCTGCCATGCCCCAGTCTGCAACGCGCCTTCCCCTCGGAGCAGCACTGCTCGCCGCTCTGGCCCTGACGCTCGCCGCGCTGGGGGCGGTCCGCCCGGCCCAGGCGGCCACAGCCGCCGAAATCGAGGTGTCCGTCGACGCCGCCCTGGATCGTTTCCGCGCCGAGGTGAAGGGTGCGGAGAGCTTCCTCTCCTCTGCCAGCGGGCTGCTGGTGTTTCCCAGAGTGATCAAGGCGGGCATCGGTATCGGCGGGGAGTATGGTGAGGGCGCGTTACGGGTCGGCGGCAGCACCGAAAGCTATTTCCGCACCACCGGGGCCTCGATCGGCTTCCAGCTCGGCGCGCAGACACGCACCATCATCATCGCGTTCATGGAAGACGAGGCGCTCGAGACCTTCCGTAACAGCCGTGGCTGGGAGGTCGGTGTCGACGGCTCGGTGGCGTTGGTCAACCTCGGTGCCGGGGCCGACCTCACCACCACCAACATCCGCGATCCGATCGTCGGCTTCGTCTTCGGCAATCGCGGGCTGATGTACAACCTCACACTCGAAGGCACCAAGGTGTCACGGATCGACCGCTGAGGCGCTCGAACCCCCTGCAGAAACCAGGCATCAACACAGGCATCCTGGGAACATTGCACTGATCCAGCAGTCTTAACGGGCGGGGGCAGTGCAAGGACGCCAGCCGGTCCGGGCGAGGAATCTCGCGGTCGGCATGCAGCAGGAGCAGGCAATGGAGTTGGACCCGGTTCTTCTCTCGCGAATCCAGTTCGCATTCGTCGTTTCTTTCCATGCGATCTTTCCGGTGTTCACCATCGGACTGGCCTCGTATATCGCCTTTCTCGAGGCGCGGTTTTACCGCACAGGGCACCCGGTTTACGAGGAACTCTCGCATTTCTGGATTCGCGTTTTCGCCGTGGTTTTCGGCATGGGCGTGGTCTCCGGCATCGTCATGTCGTTCCAGTTCGGAACCAACTGGAGCGTGTTCTCCTTCGCCGCCGCGAACTTCCTCGGACCGGTGCTGAGCTATGAGGTGGTCACGGCCTTCTTCCTCGAAGCGGTGTTCCTGGGTGTGCTGCTGTTCGGTCGCCACAAGGTGCCCGCAGGCACGCACCTGTTCGCCGCGATCATGGTGGCGCTTGGGACGTTCATCTCCTCGTTCTGGATCATCTCGGCGAACAGCTGGATGCATACGCCCGCCGGTGTCGAGCTGCAGGACGGCATCTTCCGCATCACGTCCTGGGGTGAAGCGATCTTCAACCCCTCGTTCTGGCCGCGGTTTTTCCATATGGCCCTGGCCTCGTTTCTCACCGCGGGCTTCGTCGTCGTCGGCGTGAGCGCCTGGTACCTGCGCCAGGGCCGCGTGCGCGAGTCTGCCAGCCGTGCGCTGGCCATGACCATCGTACTGCTGGCCGTCATCGCGCCGGCCCAGCTGGTGGTCGGTGATCTTCATGGCCTCAACACCTTCGAGCACCAGCCTGAGAAAGTGGCTGCGATGGAGGGCTTGTGGGAGACCACCGAGGGGGCGCCACTGTTGTTGTTCGCGTTACCGAGCCAGTCCCAGGAACGGAATTTTCTGGAGATCGGCATCCCCAAGCTGGCGAGCCTGGTACTGACACACCAGCTCGACGGCGAGGTGCGTGGTCTCAAGGAGTGGGCCCCTGAGGACCGCCCCCCCGTCGCCCCGGTGTTCTGGAGTTTCCGCATCATGGTGGCGATTGGTCTGCTCATGATCACGGTGGCCATCACGGGTCTGGTGCTGCGCCTGCGGGGTCGGTTGACCGAGTCGCCGCGTTTCCTGAGGCTCTGCACCTGGATGATCCCGACGCCTTTCGTTGCCGTGCTCGCCGGCTGGTTCACCACCGAAGTCGGCCGTCAGCCCTGGGTGGTACACGGCATGATGCGCGTCGATGAGGCGATCACCCCGTCGCTCACCGGGCCGATGGCGCTGTTCTCACTGGTTGGTTTCATCCTGGTCTACTCGCTGGTGTTCATCGCCGGGGCGTACTACCTCGTGCGCGTCATCCGCTCGGGCCCGGAAGCCTACCGGCCGCAACGTGAAGAAGAAGGACGCCCGAAGCGGCCCCTGTCGGCTGTCGATACCCCACTGGATGAGGCGCCCATGGGCGCCAGTTCCTGAGGACCGGCGTATGGAGCTGATCGACCTGACGCTGATCTGGCTGGTGATCATCGGCCTTGGCGTATTCATGTACGTGCTCATGGACGGTTTTGACCTGGGCGTTGGTATTCTCTTTCCGTTCGCGCCGAGCGACCAGGCGCGCAACGCGATGATGAACTCGGTGGCCCCGGTGTGGGACGGCAACGAGACCTGGCTGGTCTTGAGCGGGGCTGGACTGCTTGCCGCCTTCCCGCTGGTCTACGTGGTGTTTCTGCCGGCACTCTACATCGGCGTCTTTCTGCTGCTGACCGGCCTGATCTTCCGGGGCGTGGCGTTCGAGTTCCGCTTCAAGGCACGGACCTCACGCTATCTCTGGGATCGCGCCTTCAACATCGGCTCGACCATCGCCGCGTTCGCGCAAGGCGCCGTCGTCGGCGCCTACATCCAGGGGTTCCGGGTCGAGAACTTCCAGTACGTGGGCGGCGCCTTCGACTGGCTGACGCCGTTCACGGTGATGACCGGGCTTGGCGTGGTGGCCGGCTATGCACTGCTGGGCGCAGCCTGGGTGATCATGAAGACCGAGGGCGAGGTGCAGGCGTGGGCGTGGCGCACGCTGCCCTGGCTGCTGGCCGCGGTGATGATCGTATTCGTCGTGGTTTCGGTATGGACGCCACTCGCGCAGCCACGCGTACTCGAACGTTGGCTGGACAACGCGTACGTGCTCTGGGTATTCCCCACGGCCACGGTTCTGGTGGCAGGCTATGTCTGGCGTGCTATTCGACTGCGGCACGAGGGGACGCCCTTCGTCGCCGCCATGATTCTCTTTGCGCTGTTCTATCTTGGGCTGCTCATCAGCATGTGGCCGTATGCCGTGCCGCCGGAGCACACGTTCTGGGATGCTGCCTCGGCGCCGGAGTCCCAGCTCTTTCTGCTGATCGGCTTCCTGTTCGTCATCCCCATCGTGCTGGGCTACACCGCCTGGACGTACTGGGTGTTCCGCGGCAAAGTCTCGGACAAGGTCGGCTACGGCCACTGATCCGATGACCGGCGCCCCGCCTCCCAGCGCCGCCCCTCGGCGTGGGGACACGCCGGAGCAGTGGCTGCTGTCGCTGGTCCCCCGCCCGGCGCTTGCGGGGGTCATCGCTTGGCGGGCGGCCGAGACACTGGGCCTGCTGACCCTGCTGGTCGGCCTCGCGCTCGCCCTGGCGGCCGTGGTCGGGCTGGCGGCCGCGGCCGCGCCAGCGTGGCCCGTGCTGCTCGGGATCGCCGTCGCCGGGGCCCTGCTGCGTGCACTCGGTCTGTACTGCGGAGAACGCGCGGGTGCCCGGCTCTCCAGTGACCTGATCATCCGCCTGCGGGAACGCCTGCTGGCGCAAGCGGTGACGCCGCAGTGGCAGTTGCAGCAGACAGCGGATCCGGCAGCCCTGACCCTGCGGCTGACCCGGGAACTGGAGACGCTGGAACCCTATTATCGCCGGTACCTGCCGGCCCTCGGCGTGGCGCTGCTCCAGCCCCTGCTGATTCTCGTGCTGGTATTGCCGCTGGACTGGCTGGCCGGACTGGTCCTGCTCGGTACCGCGCCGCTGATTCCCCTGTTCATGGTGCTGATCGGCATGGGCAGTGCGCGGCTGGCGGAAGAGCAGCAGTCGCGGCTCGCCCGGATGGGCGCCATGTTCCTGGATCGTCTGCGCGGGCTGCAGACCCTGCGGCTGTTCAGACGCACCAACAGCGCCGTGCAGGACATCAGTCGCGCCGCCGAGGCCTGGCGGCACGCCACCATGCGGGTCCTGCGCGTGGCCTTTCTCTCCTCCGCGGTGCTGGAGTTTTTCGCCGCCGTGGCCATCGCCACGGTCGCCATCTACATCGGTCTGGCACTCCTGGGGTTCTTCACCCTGGGGCCCGCGCCGGAGATGACCCTGGCGGCCGGCCTGGTGATTCTCATCCTGGCGCCCGAATACTTCGCGCCGCTCAGGCGACTGGCTCAGCACTATCACGACCGGGCTGCGGCGCTGGCCGCGGTGCCCGCCCTGCGTGACATGGCCCCGGCACCCGGGGGGGCACCGGGTGACGATCGGCATGCTCGACCCGCCGCCATCCCGGCGCGCCGACCCGCGCAGCGCTGGTCGGCACCGCCGGCGGTGCGGCTGGAACGCGTCACCCTGCGCTGGCCTGGCGCCAGGCGACCCGTCGTGCAGCACCTGTCGCTGACCCTCGCTCAGGGCGAGTGGGTCGCACTCACCGGGCCCTCGGGCTGTGGCAAAAGCACCCTTGCGGCCGCCCTGCTCGGCTGGTTGCCAGTCGAAACCGGACAGATATGGATCGACGATCAGGCGCTCGACGCTTTCGCCCCGGAGGCGCTCGCCGCGAATCTCGGCTGGCTCGGCCAGCAACCGCAGCTTCTGAACGCGGCGCTGCGCACCAATCTGGCACCGTCCGGCGAGGCCGACGCCAGCGCTATCGCGGCACTGGTCGAACACTGCGGCCTGGCCGGCGTGGTCGCGGCACTGCCGGCAGGACTCGACACCCGGCTCGGCGAAGATGGTGCCGGTCTCTCCGGCGGCGAAGCCCAGCGGGTCGCGCTGGCGCGCGCGCTGCACCGGGCACCCCGAGTGCTGGTGCTCGATGAGCCGACCGCGAGCCTGGATGCCGACCACGAACGTGCGCTGCTCGAGCGTCTGGGTGCACTCCGCGGTGCCGCCACGATCATCATGCTCACCCATAGCGAGACCGCCGCGGCAGCAGCCGATCGACGGATCGAGCTTCCGATGCTCGAGAGGCGGGCACCATGAGCGATTTCCGTCGCCTGTTCGCACTCACCTGTCGCCCGCAGTGGCCCTGGCTGCTGGCGACGGTGCTGCTGGCGACCCTCGCTGCCGGGGCGGCGACCGGACTGGTGGCCACCGCGGGCTGGCTGCTGACGGCCAGCGCCGTCACCGGTGCCGTGCTCGCCGCCGGCGGCAGTGCACGGCTGGAAATCTTCGGCCCGGGCGCGCTGATCCGTCTGTTCGCAGTCACCCGTACCGTCACTCGATACGGCGAGCGGCTGATCGGTCACGAGAGTATTTTTCGACTGCTGAGCCGATTACGGCCCAGGGTGTTCGCCGGGCTCGCAAGCCAGCCCTGGGCGGTGATCGGTCGCCTGCGGCGGGCACTGGTGCTGAACCGGCTGATCGGTGACGTGGAGGCGCTCGAGGGATTTCCGGCGGGCATGCTCAGCGCAGCGCTGGCGGTCCTGCTGGCGGGCGGTGGTTTCAGCCTCATACTGGCCTGGCTGCTGCCGGCACCGCTCGCCTGGACGGCCCTGGCGCTGACGCTGATGCTCGCCGGGGTGCCGGTGCTGGCCGGCTGGTGCGCTCAGCCCCGCGAATATCGCGCCGCTCTGCTGCGCGAGCGTCTGCAGCGCGATCTGCTGGAACGGGTGGCCGCCAGTCGCGAGCTCGTTTTCGCGGATCCGACGGACCATCGCCGACGCGCGCTGGGTCGGCTCGACGCGCGTCTTGCCGCCGCCTCGATGGCGCGCGCGTCGCGCGCCGGCGCCGCGGATGCCATGGCGGGGTTGCTCCTGCATCTCGCGCTCTGCGCCGCCGTGGTGGTCGTGGCCGGCTGGCTTGCGGCCGAGCTGCTCACGCCCGCGCGCGCAGGGCTCGCCCTGCTCGGGCTGCTGGCCCTGGGCGGCGTGACCGCTGGACTGGCGGACAGCTGGCAGGGACTCGCCCGGACCCGGTTGGGCTTGCGCCGGCTCACCGCGGACCCCGAACTGATCCCGCAAGACAGGGGGGGCTGCGCTCATGTCACCGACCCGACCGACGCCGACGCCGAGTCGGCGAGTGCAGCCGACCACGTGGCCCACGCCGCCATGCCAGCTGCGGCCGGCTGGTGTCTGGACGGGGTGACGCTCCGACAGGGGGTCGCCGACCGCCCGGTGCTCGATGGCCTGATGCTCGACATCGTCCCCGGCGAGGTGTTGTGTATCACGGGACACTCCGGCTGCGGTAAGAGCAGCCTGCTGAGTGTGCTGGCGGGACTGCGCCGGCCCGACCGGGGGCAGGTGCTGTTCGACGGGCGGGAGGCGAGCGACTGGCCGGAGGCGACACGGCTGTCGCGGTTGGCGATCTGTGAGCAACGGACCACACTGCTGGCCGGGACGCTGGCGGAAAATCTGACGCTGGGGGTGCCCCGCGCAGACCGTGACGAACTGCAGGCCGCGCTCGCGGCCGTCGGCCTGGCTGCGCTGATCGGCGAGCTCGACACGTGGCTGGGACCGGGCGGGCGTCAGCTCTCCGGCGGCGAGGCCCGGCGGGTGGCGGTGCTGCGGGCGGCGCTGTGTCCGGCGGGCGCACTGCTGCTGGACGAGCCGTTCAGGGGCCTCGATGACGCGGCCTGCCACGCCTTGAGCGGCTGGCTGGCTGAGCGCTGGCGCGACCGGACCGTGGTGATCTTCGATCACCAGGCCCGCGGCGGCTGGGCAGGGCGACGGGTGTTGACCCTGGCCGAAGGGCGGCTGTGACGGGGAAAAAATGGCGGAGAGGGTGGGATTCGAACCCACGTGGGGCGTAATGCCCCCAACCGATTTCGAGTCGGTGCCGTTATGACCGCTTCGGTACCTCTCCGGCGCAGGCTTCACACGGGTCATCGACGCCCGAGCAAGCAGAAAAGTATACTGCAATTGCGCGGCGCGGTCACCGCCAGACTGGCGTTCAGGCCCGCCTGCCGGCAAGCCGGTAAACCGCAGCGGTATACTCCCGGCAGGGCGGGCTGACCGCTCAGCGCGGAGGCGGCATCCACCTTGCGGCACCTGTTGATCATCCTGGCCTGTTCCGGGCTGCTGACCTGTTCCCAGACGCCGCCGCTGCTCGCGCAGATCCAGGCGCTCGGCGAGCTGCGGGTGGTCACGCGTAACAGCCTGACAACCTATTTCCTCGGTCTCGAGGGGCCGATGGGTCCGGAATACGAGCTCGCCCGCGGGCTGGCCGATCTGCTGGGCGTGGGCCTGCACATCTACACGCCCGACAGCTTCGACGGCACCCTGGACGAACTGGTCTCCCGCCGGGCGCATATCGCGGCGGCCGGTCTGACGGTCACGCCGGCGCGCCGCAGCCGGGTGGATTTCGGTCCGGCCTATACAGCGGTCTACCCGCAGCTGGTCCAGCGCCTTGGGTCGCCACGGATACGCAGCCTGGAGGCACTGGCCGGACTTGAAGACGCCCGCCTGCAGGTGGTCGCCGGCTCCAGTCACGTGGAGTTGCTCGAGCGCCTCGTCGAGCGCCACCCCACACTGCGATGGGAGGCCGTCCAAGCGGTGGACGTCGACGAACTGCTGTCCCGCGTGGCCAATGGGGACGCTGAGTTCACGCTGGTCGATTCCAGCGAGTTCCAGGTGGCGCGGCATCTCTACCCGGAACTGCGCGCGGTGCTGGACCTCGGTGCGCCCGAACCCGTGGCCTGGGCGCTGACCCGCCGGCGCGGTGACCGCAGCCTGCGCGAGGTGGTTTCGCGCTATTTCGCCACGCTGGAGGCCACGGCGGAGCTCGCCGGCCTGTTGCAACGCTATCTGGAACCGGTGGGCGATTATGACTACGTCAGCACCCGGGCCTTCGTGACCCACTTCGACACCCGACTCCCCAGATACCGCGACTACTTCCTCGCAGCCGCGACGGAAACCGGTTTCGACTGGCGCCTGCTCGCGGCCGTCGGCTATCAGGAGTCGCACTGGAATCCGGATGCCGTCTCACCGACCGGGGTCCGCGGCATCATGATGCTGACGCAACGCACCGCCACCGCGCTGGAGATCGACGATCGGGTCGATCCCTTTCAGAGCATCATGGGTGGCGCACGCTATCTGGCGCAACAGCACGCCCGCATCCCCGACCGGATCCCCGAGCCGGATCGCACCTGGCTGGCCCTGGCCGCCTACAACATCGGCTGGGGGCACCTCGAAGACGCCAGAATCCTCACCGAGATCAACGGCGCCGATCCGGACAGCTGGGCGGACGTTCGTGAGCATCTGCCGCTGCTGACCCAGCGCCAGTGGTACAGCCGCGTTCGCCGTGGCTTTGCCCGCGGGTGGCAGCCGGTGCACTACGTCGACAACATCCAGCGCTATTACCAGGTGCTGCAGTGGATGACCGCGGGGGAGCCGTCAGAACTGGAGACAGATCTGTTTGCAGGCCAATAAGCCTGGCGCCGTGTCCCGCCCTAGCGCCGGCCGCGAAAAAAGTCTCGCAGCAGCTGCGCGCTCTCCTCGGCCAAGACGCCACCGGTGACCTCGAGGCGATGATTCAGCGCCGGGTGCTGCACCAGGTTCATCAGGCTGCCGCAGGCGCCGGTACGCGGATCGGGCGCGGCGAACACGATCCGGGCCACGCGCGCATGCACCATCGCCATGGCACACATCGGACACGGCTCGAGCGTGACATAGAAGGTCGTTCCGGTAAGCCGGTAGTTGCCCAGCCGTTCGCCGGCTTGGCGCAGCACCAGCATCTCGGCATGCGCGGTGGGATCGTGCAGGCCGATCGGCCGGTTCCAGGCTGACGCCAGACATTCGCCGTGCTGACTGACCACCAGCGCGCCGACCGGCACCTCGCCGTGACGCTCGGCCTCGCGGGCCAGCGTCAGCGCCCGGGCCATCCACCCGGCGTCGTCTACTCCCACTCGATGGTGGCCGGCGGTTTGCCGGAAATGTCGTAGGTGACGCGCGAGATGCCCGGCACCTCGTTAATGATCCGCCGCGAGACGAGATCGAGAAACTCATAGGGCAAATGCGCCCAGCGCGCGGTCATGAAGTCGATGGTCTCGACTGCCCGCAAGGCGATCACCCAGTCGTACCGCCGTCCGTCGCCCATCACGCCGACCGAGCGCACCGGCAGGAACACGGCGAAGGCCTGACTGACCTTGTCATACAGATCGTGCCGACGCAGTTCCTCGATGAAGATCTGGTCGGCGCGGCGCAGCAGCTCGGCGTACTCGACATGGACCTCACCGAGGATGCGTACGCCCAGGCCAGGGCCGGGAAACGGATGGCGATACACCATCTCGGGGGGCAGCCCCAGTTCCACACCAAGCCTGCGGACCTCATCCTTGAACAGATCCCGGAGCGGTTCGATCAGCGAGAGCTTCATGTGCTCCGGCAGCCCGCCGACGTTGTGGTGGGACTTGATCACATGGGCCTTGCCGGTCTTGCTCCCGGCCGACTCGATGACATCGGGATAGATGGTCCCTTGCGCCAGCCAGCGCACCTCCTCGAGCTTCGCCGCCTCCTCGTCGAACACGGCGATGAACTCGCGGCCAATGATCTTGCGCTTGGCCTCGGGGTCGCTCACGCCGGCCAGCGCCCCCATGAACCGCTCTGCCGCATCCACACGGATGACATTGACGCCCAAGTGCTCGGCGAAAGTCGCCATCACCTGGTCACCCTCACCCAGGCGCAGCAGCCCATGATCGACGAACACGCAGACCAGCTGCTCGCCGAGGGCGGCATGCAGCAGCGCCGCCACGACGGAGGAGTCGACGCCTCCTGAAAGGCCCAGCAACACGCGATCCTGACCCACCTGCTCACGCACACGCGCGATATGCTCGGCGGCGATGTTGCCCGCATTCCACACCGGCGGGCAGCTGCACAGGCCAAGGACGAAACGCTCGAGAATGGCCCGGCCCTGCAGGGTATGCGTGACCTCGGGATGGAACTGCAACCCGTAGAATCCGCGGCGCTCATCGGCCATGGCGGCGAACGGCGCATTCGGCGTGCTCGCCACCGCGCTGAACCCTGGAGGCAGACGCTCGACCCGGTCACCATGGCTCATCCACACTTTCAGCCGCGGCGGGCCACCCGACTGCTCGGCCTCTTCCGGGCCCTCGCCAGGCGCATGCCCCGGACCCGCGCCCGTCGCATCATTCAGACCGTCAAGCAGCCGACTGCTGGCGCCAAGCGTGACCTCGGCATACCCGAACTCACGGTGCGAGGAGCCCGCCACCTGGCCACCGAGCTGCGCAGCCATGGTCTGCATGCCATAGCAGATCCCCAACCCCGGCACGCCGAGTTCGAAGACGACGTCTGCGGCCCGCGGGCCGTCACCCACGGTGACCGATTCCGGGCCGCCGGAGAGGATGATCCCGGAGGGCGCAAAGGCCCGGATATCCTCGGCGGAGACATCCCAAGGCAGTATCTCGCTGTATACGCCGGCCTCGCGCACACGCCGCGCGATAAGCTGCGTGTACTGCGATCCGAAATCGAGTATCAGGATTTTGTGGGCGTGCAGATCCGGCAGTTGCGCCGCGGCTTCGACGTTCACGGGGGCCTCCGGCTCACTCGACCCGGTAGTTCGGCGCTTCCTTGACGATGGCCACGTCGTGGACATGGCTCTCGCGCACGCCCGCCGAGGTGATCCGCACGAACTGCGGCCGGGTGCGCATCTCCTCGATGGTCTGACTGCCCGTATACCCCATGGCAGCGCGCAGCCCCCCGGCAAGCTGGTGCACGATCGCCACCAGGCTGCCCTTGTAGGGCACCCGCCCCTCGATCCCCTCGGGCACCAGTTTCTCCAGCTCCTCGGTGGTGTCCTGGAAATAGCGATCCTTGGAGCCGTTCGAACCGGACATCGCGGCCAGTGAACCCATGCCGCGGTAGGCCTTGTAGGAGCGACCCTGGTAGAGCTCGACCTCGCCCGGTGATTCCTCGGTACCGGCAAACAGCCCCCCGATCATCACCGAGTGCGCACCGGCCGCGATGGCCTTGGCGAGATCGCCCGAATAGCGGATGCCGCCGTCGGCGATCAGCGGCACGCCCGAGCCGTGGAGTGCCTTGGCCACTTCGGCCACCGCGGTAATCTGTGGCACGCCGACCCCGGCGACCACGCGGGTGGTGCAGATCGAGCCAGGACCGATGCCGACCTTGACCGCGTCGGCACCGGCGTCCACCAACGCCAGCGCAGCGGCGGCAGTGACGATGTTGCCGCCGATCACCTGCACACCCGGATAGGCCTGCTTCACGCGGCGCACCCGTTCCAGCACCCCTCGCGAGTGACCGTGCGAGGTATCGACCACGATGACATCGACCCCGGCCTCGGCCAGCGCCGCCACCCGTTCGTCGGTGTCATGCCCGGTGCCGACGGCCGCGCCGACCCGCAATGCGCCGCGGCTGTCCTTCACGGCGGTCGGGAAATCCTTCGCCTTCTGAAAATCCTTGGCGGTGATCATGCCCTTGAGCCGGAAGTGCTCATCGACCACCAGCACTTTTTCAATCCGGTGGCGGTGCAGCAGCAGCAGCACCTCGTCAGGGTCCGGGTTCTCGCGCACCGTGACCAGTTTCTCGCGCGGCGTCATGACCTCCGAGACGGGCGCGTCCAGGCGGGTCTCGAAGCGCAGATCACGGTTGGTGACAATCCCCACCGGCACATCGCCATCGACCACCGGGACGCCCGAGATGTTCTTCGCACGGGTCAGCTGCAGCACATCACTGACGGTCGCGTCGCGACGCACGGTGATCGGATCGCTGATGATGCCGCTCTCGAATTTCTTGACGCGCCGCACCTCGCGCGCCTGTGCTTCGACCGTCATGTTCTTGTGGATGACGCCAAGCCCACCTTCCTGTGCCAGCGTGATGGCCAGACGCGACTCGGTGACCGTATCCATGGCCGCTGACAGCAACGGCAGGTTGACCCGGATCTCGCGGGTCAGCCATGTGGAAAGATCGACTTCCCGTGGGAGAACCTCCGAGTAGGCCGGCTGCAGGAGGACATCGTCGAAGGTCAGGGCGTCGTGGGCGATGCGCATAGGTGGGATCCCGGGTTAGGTGGCGGGAGAACAGAGTATTGTACTGGCCGACGGGCCCGAGCGTAAACCGCCAGTGCGGTGGGCAGGGTCACCTCGCCGCGGACGCACCGGTATACTCACCGACGATGAACGACTTGTTCGAGCCGCGCCGCGAGGTCTACACCGTCAGCCGCCTCAACCGCGAGGCGAGCCTGCTGCTCGATGAAGGCCTGGGCCGGGTGTGGATCGAGGGCGAGCTGTCCTCGATCGCCCGCCCCTCGTCCGGCCATCTGTATTTCACCCTGAAAGACGAGCGGGCCCAGGTCCGCTGCGCCATGTTCCGCCAGGCCAACCGCCGGCTGCGCTTCACACCGCGCGACGGGCTGCAGGTGATGCTGCGCGCCCGCGTCGGGCTTTACGAACCGCGGGGTGACTACCAGCTGATCGTCGAGGAGATGGAGGAATCGGGGCTGGGCGCGCTGCAGCGCGAGTTCGAGGCGCTCAAGGCCCGCCTGGCGGCCGAGGGGCTGTTCGCCGAGGCGCGCAAGCGTCCGATCCCACGACTGCCCAGACGAATCGGCATCGTGACCTCACCCACCGGTGCGGCCCTCCGCGACATCCTCACCACCCTGCGGCGACGCTTTCCGGCCGTACCGGTACTGATCTATCCGACCTCGGTACAGGGCAGCAGCGCCGGCGCAGAGATCGCTGCGGCCCTGGCGCGCGCCAGCCGCCGCGGCGACTGCGACGTGCTGATCCTGGCCCGTGGTGGCGGCAGTCTGGAGGATCTCTGGGCATTCAACGAAGAGATCGTCGCCCGCGCGATCGTCGCCTGCAGCGTACCCGTGATTGCAGGTGTCGGACACGAGGTGGATGTCACCATCGCGGACTTTGCGGCGGATCTGCGCGCGCCGACGCCGACCGGGGCGGCGGAGCGCGCGGTGCCTGATGCCGACGAATGGCTGCAACGTCTGGCCACCCTGCAGCGGCGGCTGCGGCAGGCCGCCGGCCGCGAGACCCGCCTGGCAGCCCACCGGCTGCAAGGGCTCCACCATCGCCTGCGCCGCGTCCACCCGGCCCAGCAACTGGCCCGCGATGCCCAGCGGCTCGATGGTCTCGAGCGGCGACTGCAGGCGGCACAGGCCGCCGCACACGCCGGCATCCGGCGCCGGGTGGAAGGCCTGGCCGCGCGCATCGCACGCCAGTCCCCTGCCCTGCGACTGCAGGCGCAGCGACATCGCCTTGGCCTGCTGGAACGCCGTCTGATCAGCGCGATGTCACAGCAGCGCCGCAGTGCAGCGGCACGCCTGGAGGCGGCCGCACGCGCCCTGCCGCCCACCATCGCGCAGCTGCTGGAACGCCGAGGCGCGGCGCTCAGCGCCGCCTCACGCGCGCTCCATGCCATCAGCCCCCTGGGCACCCTGCAACGGGGTTACGCCATCGTCACCACCGCCGACGGTCGCGTCTTGCGCCAGGCAGGTGGCGTCGCGGCTGGCGAGCGCATCACCGCACGGCTGGCCGACGGCAGCCTCGAGGCTGAGGTCAGGTGCCGCGTGCCGGGGGATGAATCTGCCTGAGCCGCGCGCCGGCCTCGGCGCGGGCCTCGAGAAACGACGCCACCGGCGGGCGCAGCCGATCCATGTCGACCAGGAAAGCGTCGTGACCCTGGAGACACGGCAATGCCTGAAACTCGACTGCGCAGCCACCGGCGTCCAGGGCCTCGGCCAGTTCCCGCTGCTGATGCAGGGGAAAGAGCAGATCGGTGTCCACACCGAGCACCAGCGCGCGCTGCAGGCCGGTGCGGGCCATGGCCGCCGCGACGCTGCCGCCATGATCGGCGACATCGAACAGGTCCATCGCCCGGGACAGGTAAAGATAGGCGTTGGCATCGAATTCGCCGATGAACTTCCGCGCGTGCGCCTCAAGGTAGGCCTCGACCTCGAACTCGACGCCGAACGGATCGCCCGTGGCGCGCTCACCGCTGACGCGTTCCCGCCCGAAGCGCTGCCGCCACTCCTCCGCCGAGCGATAGGTGATCATTCCGAGCTTGCGGGCCAGGCGCATGCCTCGCAGGGGTCCGCGACCCGGCTCGTAGCGGCCGTTGCGCCACTCCGGATCCCGCCGCACCATCTCCCGTTGCAGCGAACGCAGGCCGATGGCGAACGGCTCGGCGCGCATCGCCGAGGAGATGCTCACCAGTCGCCGACTGGCCCCGGGGTGCTGCAGCAGCAGCGCCAGTGCACTCATACCACCCATGGAGGGCCCGACCACCGTATCGAGCTGGCGGATGCCCAGTGACCGGACCAGGGCCCAGGCCGCGTTGGCCACGTCCTCCAGCGACAGCACGGGAAA
>PWZL01000077.1 GCA_003567475.1 Gammaproteobacteria bacterium
AGTCCGCAAGCCAGCAGTGCCGTGCAGCGCCGCGGGCGCGCAGGGCTCTGGCCGCGTCGGTACACTGCGCGGAGCACCGACCCACGAGGACAGCTGACATGACCCCTGATACGCCGATGAACCGCGTGCCTCGCGAGCAGCTCCCGCCCGACATGCAGCAGGCCTGGGAGGCGTCGATGGCGCTGCATGGCGACACCACCTTCGTCGAGGTCGCCGGCAACAATCCGGTCATGTGGCACTGGTACCGGGAGGCGTTCTACCAGCAGGTCTTCTACTCCGGGCGCATCGAGCGCCGACTGGTGGAACTGGTGCGACTGCGGCTGGCAAACGTGCACGGCTGTGCATTTTGTGATCGGGCAGATACGGCTGCAGCCCTCGAGGCCGGCATCCCCCAGGCGCAGATCGACGGCCTCGAGGCCTACGAGCAAGGGCCGTTCAGCGAAGCCGAAAAGGCGGCGCTCGCCCTGGCCGACCGGATGGTTCTGACCAACCCCCTCGGCAGGCTCGACCGGGCGCTTTACGCGCGGTGTCGTGCGCACTTCAGCGATGCCCAGCTGTTTGAACTCGGCATGATCATGGCCGTGCTTTGCGGCATGGCGAAGTTCATCTTCGCCTTCGACCTGGTCGAGAAAATGCCCTCCTGCCCGTTTCTGCCAGCGGGGGCCTGAGCGTCGTCCGCGCGCGACCTGATCGACGCTGCTGGCCTGCATCCTCACGAGAGCGGTGTGTAGTCGACGTCGAAGCCGAAACAGCGCGGTGCCACCCGCGCCAGGGCTTTTGCCGTCCGGTAATGCGGCGGGCAGCCGATGCCGAGCAGGAGCACGCGCTGACCGTAGCGCAGGCGTTCGGCATTGATCGGCTGCGCGGTCTCCAGATCGAGCAGCGTGAGCAGATCCGGCACACTCGCGAGCACCTCCTCGCCACGACGCGCCAGGAGATACTCGTTGCGAAGGGCCACCGTCACGGCAGCGCTGCCGTCGAAAGGCGCAATGGTGAGCTCTCCCACGTCGAAGCCGCCGACAGTGCGCCGATCGAGGTCGCTCAGTTTGCCGGTACACAGAGGCCGCAGGGCCCCGTACTGCGAGCCCGCGAACACCGCCGCAAGCTCTGGCAGGCGCTGCTCCGCATCGCCCTGCCCTCCGAGGAGGATGCGCCCGAGCGCCACCGCGAAGCTCAGAGTGCCGGGCACGATGGCGCGGCGGGCCTCGCGCCCCGTCATCGCATGCTCGGCGGTGAAGATCATGCCGCCCATGGCCACCGCCAGCTGGCGGACCTGCAGCTCGTAGAGCACCGGATCGGTGGTCTCAAGGATCACGACATTACCGAGATGATCGACGGCCACTGCCGGTGTCGGTGCCACGCCCTCGATGGAGAAGGTCATCATCTGCGCCTCCGGCAGGGCCCGCCCCATGCCATCGCCGTCCACCAGGGGAATCCCGCGGGCACTGGCGGCCAGCAGCGGCACCACCGAGTTCGCGCCACCGATCTCGAAGGAGACGAGGTGACTGGCGCGGCGCCCCGTGTGCCGCTCGAATCGATCCAGCGCCAGCACTGGCTCATCACCCGCGGGCAGCTGTTCCAGGCTCACCGTGGGCGCGCCGACTTCCCCGATGGGGATCACCCAGGCGTCATCCGGCAGGGTCTCGACCGCCGCCAGCGCCACCGGACCGCGGGTTGTCAGCGCGCGCTCGACCAGCAGCTGGCAGACATGGGGATCCCCTCCCCCACCGGTGGCGAGGAAGACCGAGCCACGGCATAACGCCGCGATGTCCCCAGTCGAGATTGAATCGAGAATCATGTGACAATGCTCTGTTATTACTGAAGACATAGCTGGCCAATCACCCGCACACGAATGCGGGCGGCCGCCTCGGCGAGGTACGCCAGCTGGGTTTCCGCAACGTCGACGGTCCGCAGGCTGGACGCCGCGGCGCCGGCCGCCAGCGCCTGGGCCTGCGCGGCGCGGGTGGCCTCCTCGATGGCGGCGGCGCGGGTCAGCCCGCCGGGGCGCGCCAGGCGCTCCGCCTCACCGCTGACCTCGGCGTGGGCGGCCCCCAGTGCGTTGGCGACATGGGCATACGGCGGACGGATCACCTCCTCGACACCGCGCAGGGGTTGGTAGACCAGCGACGCACCCCCACCGACCAGGATCACCGGCAACGCCCGGCGACGGGTCCGCATCCGATCGATGGCCTCTGCCAGCATGGCATGAAGCGTCGCCCCGGCGCGCGCCACAACTGCCGGGTCCAGATCTGCCAGACGCGCACGCTCACCGAGGTCAAGCTGGCCCTCAGCGATCGCAATGTCGGTCACGGTCAGCGTGTCGCCACCAAACGCCAGCGCCTGTACCTCCAGGGCGTGGCCCACCGAGTCCGGCCCGAGACGTGCACCGCCCGCGCGAACCACACTGCCGCCCCCGAGCCCAAGGGCCAGAATATCCGGCATGCGAAAATTGGTCCGCACCCCGCCCACGAGCACGCCAGTGCCGGATTCCCGCGGGAAACCCTGCCTGAGCACGCCAATGTCGGCGGTCGTACCACCGATATCCACCACGATCGCTTCGGCCAGGCCGGTGAGCAGACTCGCGCCGCGCAGCGAATTGGTCGGCCCGGACGCGAAGGTCAGCGCGGGAAAACGGCGGGCAAACCCGGTCGCCATCAGGGTGCCGTCGTTCTGGCTCACGTACAGCGGACACGCCAGTCCGCGGTCGGCCAGCGCCCGCTCGAAGGCACCGATGACGCGCTCGGCCAGCGGCAGCAGGGCGGCATTCAGCGCGGCAGCATTCTCCCGCTCCAGAATCCCATGCCCGCCCAGCTGGTGCGACATCACCACGCGCACCTGCGGCAGGCGCGCCGCCAGCTCGGCGGCAAACGCGCGCTCGGGCGCAGGGTCCAGCGCCGAGAACGCCGAGGTCACCGCCACCGTCCCGACCCCGCTGGCTGCGATCGCCTCGATGACGCGCGCAGTGGCCGCCGGGTCGTCCGCGGCGAGCGCGCGACCGTCGAACCGCCGCCCCCCCGGCAGCATGTACACCTGTCCGCCCAAGGCGGTCGCCAGCTCCGCGGGCCAGTCGAGTGTCGGCGGCAGCTCGCGGCCGGCGGGCAGGCTGATCCGCACGATGGCGGTGGGCGCCAGGTCGCGTCTCGCCACCACCGCGTTGGTGAACTGCGTGGTCCCGATCATCACCGCGCGCACGGCGCGGCGCGGGCGCGGCGATTCAGCCAGAACGGCCTCGAGCGCGGCGACGACCCCGGCCTCGACGTCCACACTCGTGCGCGCCTTGACGGCGGCCAGCACGTTGTCGCCCTCAACGAGCACCGCGTCCGTGTGGGTTCCCCCCACATCAATGCCGATCCGCAGCGTCATCTGCCCAGCTCGGCAGCACGCCCGCGCCCGGCCTCCGGCAGGAGCCGGTCGAGAAGCAGGTAGAGCGCCGCGGCCAAAAGCAGCGACTCGAAGGCCACCACACCCGTGAGGCTCCAGTCGTACCCCCAGGCCAGAGCGGCGAGCGTGGCGCTGATCACCGTGGCCAGCATCGGCGCCGGGACCACGGCTGGACGAGCTGCGAGCCGCGCGGCGTCGAAGTCGCGGCGCCGGAGGACGAACCAGCGCGTGAGATAGACCCCGGCCACCGGCGGCACCACAAAGGCCAGAATCTCGAGAAATGCCAGCAGATACTCGGCTACGCCGACGATCGCCGCCAGCGTCCCGACCAGCCCGGTGGCGAGAATGATTTCGCCATAGCCGATGCGCGGGCTCGCGCTGCCGACGACCAGCCCGATGGAATACAGGTTGGCGCCATTGGTGGTCCAGGTGGCGAAAACCAGCACGGCGAGGACCACGCTGCCGGCGCCCAGCGCGGACAGATAGCTCATGGGATCAAGGCTGGCGTAGACCAGCGAGGGCACCATCGCCAGGCAGGTCGCCAGGATGACGCCGCCGCCATTGCCGAGCAGCGAGGCCGTGAGGCAGTCCCTCAGCCCCCGGGCATAGCGGGTGAAGTCGGGCATCAGCACCACCCCGACGATCATCGTGCCCATGACCACCGAGACGGCCTGACTGAAACGCATCTCTCCTGGCGCAATGGCGAGCAGCGGGGCAAGCCCGTGAAGCTGCAGCGCCCGTGTCATCACCCCCACGAGCAGCAGCGCCAGTAACGGCACGGCGAACAGCGCCAGGCGATCGATGGCCTTGAAACCAAACAGCGTCGTCGCCGTCACCAGCGCGCTGCTGGCGACAATCCAGCTCCACTCGGGAAACTCCGGCACCCCCAGCTGCAGCGAGGCCAGATACAAGGTGCGCCCGAACAGCTCGGCGGTGAGCGCATACCAACCGAGCAGCACCACACCGAACCCGAGATTCACCAGCTTGGCGCCCACCCGGCCATAGACATGCTCGATGATCATGTAGCTGGACAGGCGCGTGCGCATCCCGACCACCGCTGCCGGAATCGACATCAATCCGAGCAGCAGCGCCCCGACCACCACTGCGGCCACCGCGCGGGACAGGCCGAGTCCTGCGGCGAGCTCACCGCCAGTGTAGAGCGCCGGCAGGGTCAGCGTGATGCCCATGCAGATCATCGCAATCTGCAGCCCTCCGACGGTCTCGGCCTCCGGCACGGGCGAGCGGGTGTGCTCGTGCGTCACCGCCTGGAAACGCTCATGCAGCTCGCCGGCTGACAGCATGACCTCGCCGGCCTCCCCGTCGCCGTGTCGTGGGGTCACGCGCGTGATACCTGTCGGCGCCCGGGCCTGGCATTCATGGGCGCGTCTCCTCGGGATCAAGATCAATTCGGGGCGCCGCCTCGATGAGCCGTTCGAGACCGGCCTCTCGCACGGCCGCGCGGGCAAGCAGGTGCGCCGCCACCGGCAGGGTCGTCAGCAGGAAAATCACGATCAGCAGCAACCGCCAGGTCCACTGCGAATCCCCGGCGAGCAGCGCCACGCCCAGACAGATCGATGCGAGTGCCAGCGTGCCCGCCTTGGTGGCGGCGTGTTGTCGGGACAGCGCGTCCGGCAGGATCAGCACTCCCCACGCGGCGATCACCAGGGCGATGGCGCCGCCCAGGACCAACACCCCCCCGACCCCGCCCATCATCGCCGCCCCCGCTGCCGCACGCGCGGCGAGCGCTCCAGCAGGCGCGCCCAGCCGATGGTCGCGACGAAGCCCACCAGCGCCAACCCGATCGCCACATCCAGGAACACCGTGCGCCCGGTGCCCAGCGACGCCGCGACCGCGAGTGCGATCGCGGCCGCCAGGAAAATATCAAGGGCGACGATCCGATCAGCATGTGTGGGCCCGCGGAGGATGCGTACGGTCGCCACCAGCGCCGCAAGAATCGCCGCCACCACGAGGAACATCACCGCCACGGAAGTCATGCCTCGCGCGCCCTGCCGAACAGCCTCACCAACGCGGGCTCGAAATCCCGCCGGATCACCTTCAGCAGCGGCCGCGTGTCGGAGGCATCGAGCACATGGAGCAGCAGTTCGCGGCGGCCCATGTCAATGTCGATGGTGGTCGTGCCGGGGGTAAGCGACACCATACAGCCGAGTAATGCCGCACCCGTCTCGCTCATCGGCGCAAAGCCGACCCGCACCAGCGCCATGGTGGGTCGCCGCCGCCGGCTGCGCAGGATCACCCGCAAGGTCTGCCAGCCGGAGACGACCACGGCTCGCAGGAACCGCACGACGAGAAACAGTACGAGCAGCGTGCGGACGACCATATCACCGACCTCCCAGGGTCGCCGCGGCGGCCTGGACATAGACCAGCAGCGCCTGCGGATAAAGACTGATCCACACGGTAACGCCGGCGAGACCGACGGTGACCGCCCAGGCCGGCGCAAGCTGCGTATCGGCGGGCGGCTGCCACTCGGCATCGGGGTGACGCTTCCAGAACGCCTCCATCCAGATCTTCATCATCGAATACAACGTCAACACGCTGACCACCAGCGCCACCACCGTCCAGACCACGCGACCCTGGCCGATGGCCTCCTGGAGCAACAGCAGCTTCGCCCAGAACCCTGACAGCGGCGGGATGCCCACCAGCGACAGCGCCGGGATCAGCAGCAGCAGTGTCATCCACGGCCGGGTCACGTAGAGCCCACCGATCCGCCGCAGGTCGTAACTGCCTGTAAGCCGCCAGATGATGGCGGCGATCAGGAACAGGTTGGCTTTCACGACGATGTGATGGAGCGTGTAAAACAGCGTCGCCGCGTAGCCCGCCACGCTGGCCAGGGCGATGCCGAGCAGGATATAGCCGACCTGGCTGATGATGTGGAAGGCGAGGATACGGCGCATATCCCAGTGGTAGGCGGCACCGAGAACGCCGAACAGCATGGTCGCTGCCGCCACCCAGCCGAGGACTTCATACAGCACCGCCGGCGCGGGCGAGAACACATCGCCCAGCGTCCGCAATAGGGCGTAAATGCCGACCTTGGTCAGCAGACCGGCGATCAGCGCGAGCACCGGTGCAGGCAGCGTGTGATAACTCGCCGGCAACCAGGCGTAAACCGGGAAGGCACCCGCCTTGACCAGGAAGGCCACCATCAAAAGGGTCAGCACGGCCAGCCACAGCCCCGGCGCCACAGCCGGTGCCGCCCCCGCAAGTGCAGTGAAATTCAGGTGTCCCGTCACCCCGTAGACGGCGGCCACCGCAAACAGCAGCAGCAGGGTGCCGAGCAGATTGAGCGCCAGGTACTTGAAACTCGCGTCCAGCTGATCGACGCGCGCACCGATGGCCAGCAGACCCAGCGCGCAGATCAGCATCACCTCGAACCAGACATAGAGATTGAACAGGTCGCCGGTGACAAACGCACCACCCGCACCCGCCAGCACACCGAACAGCAACGGCAGCAGCAACGGGTGGCGGTCGCCGACGTCCGCATCGCTGGCCAGAAACAGCACGGCGGCCACCCCCATCAATGCCGTGATGAGCACCAGCGCCGCCGCCGTCCGGTCCACCACGAATTCGATGGCCATGGGCGAGGGCCAGCCCCCGAACGCCACCACGACGGTCTCGCCGGCAGCCACCTGCGCAAGCAGGGCCAGGGCACAGCCCAGCAGCGCAACACTCGCCGCCATCGCCAGCGCCTGCTGCAGCCTGGGTCGGCTGCGCACGGCCGTTACCAGCGCCGCCGCGGCCAGCGGCACGATCGCCGGCGCGGTCGCCAGCGCGCTCATGCCCGCCCCTCGGGTGGCCACTCCGGCTCATGGGCCGGGTCGGTCGCCGGCGGCTTGATATCATTCCCGGGCACGGGTTCGGCGGCCCGGAGTTCCAACGCGTCGTCCGTCCCGGCATCACGGATCAGCCCCAGCACCAGTGCGAGCGAGAAGCACACCAGCGCAAACCCGATGACGATGGCGGTCAGCACCAGCGCCTGGGGCAGCGGATTGCTCGCGAGCTCCAGGAACGGTTGGCCCTTGGGAACCACTGCCGGCTGCACCGACCCCAGGCGACCACTGGCGAGCAGCGCGAGGTTGACGCCCGCCCCCACCACGGCCAGCCCCAAAGCCACCCGGAACACATCCCGCGACAGACACAGGTAGACGCCGGAGGCGAGACTGACCCAGAGCGCTGCGGCGACCGCCCAGATCATGCGGGCCCGCCCTCCTGCTCCTGTTCATCCACCGCCAGCAGCGCCAGGGCATACCCCGCCAGCGCGCCCCAGACGGCCAGATACACCCCGATATCGAACAGCAGTACGGTGGACAGTTTGAGTTCCACCGACACGAACGCGAGGGTCCACGCGCGATGGGTCAGGTAGGCCTCTCCGTCGAGCAGACCCGGCACGCCCGAGATTGCCGCCAGCAGCAAGCCGATCACCGCCGGCCAGACTGCATCGCCCAGCGGCAGCCTTGCGCGCGCCGCCGTCGTCCCATGGGCCACCCCCCAGAGAATCGTGGCGCTGACCGCCATCAATCCGCCGATGAACCCGCCGCCAGGTTCGTTGTGCCCCCGCAGCAGTACCCAGAGCGAGGCCAGCAGGATCACCAGGTACAGCGGACGCGCCACCACCGCCAGGATCACGATCCGCGAATTCATGACCGGCCTCCCGCCACAGGCGTCCGGGCACGCCGGCGCCAGGCCTGCAACACCGGCAGGGCCGCCAGCAGCGAGAGCACCACCACGGCCACCTCCCCCAGCGTATCCAGGGCCCGGAAGTCCACCAGGATCACGTTGACCACGTTGCGCCCGTAGGCGGCCGGCACGCTCTGCTCGCCGAAGAACTCGGAGAGCACAGGATCGAAGGGCGTGGCATAGACCGCCAGAAGCAGTGCCGTCAGCACACTGGCCACCAGCAGCGAGAGCGCCAGCGCACCGGGCCGCCAGGCGGGTTCCGGTACCGCCCGGTCCAGACCCATGCGCCGCAGCTTAAGCAGCACCGCAGCGGCAACGATGACGAATACCGTCTCCATGGTGAACTGGGTGTAGGCCACGTCCGGCGCGCCCAGGAACAGGAACATGACCGCGCTGCCGTAGCCGATCAGGCCGACGGACAGCAGCACCACCAGCCTGTCACGCATCAGGCACGCGAATACCGCACCGAGGATGACCAGGCTGGCGGCACCGGCCAGCCCGGCTGACGGCATCTCGGCAGCCGGCCAGGTCCACTGTCCGCGGCCCAGCCACAACAGGGTAGCCAGTGGCACGGCCACACTCGCCAGCACCCAGGCGACATAGACCGGCAGACTGCCGTTCTGTGCCCGACGCGTGATCCCGGCGGCGACCCTCGGAATCCACGCCAACGTGCGCTCATAGATCGAGCTCATGCCGATACGCCCGGTCCGCCCGGCCAGCCACTCCAGGCCGCGATACAGTCGATCCCAGAGCAGGAAGACGGTCGCACCGAACAGCAGCCCGAGCAGCAGTGATCCGACGTCCGGCTGTGGGTCCAGCGGCGCAGTCAAGGCAGTCCCGGCGCCGGCGGGGCTCATGGCCATGGCGGCCCCGGCGAGCAGATCCTGGGCGAGCAGCGGGAACATCCCCAGAACCAGCCCCACCAGGCCCAGCACCAGGGGAGGCAGGACCAGTGCCGCCCCGCCTTCATGCGCCTGACGTACTGCACCGGGCGGAGGCCGCAGCCAGAACACCCGCACGGCGGTGATGCCGGCCACCGCCACGGCGATCGTACCGAACACGGTGTTGGCCATGCGGGCGAACGTGAATACCTCACCCACACTCTTCGCCTCGCTGATCACGTCCTTGGCGACGAAACCGAAGGACAGTGGCAGGCCCGCCAGCGAGGCGGCGGCCAGCAGTGCCGCGGCGGCTGTCCAGGGCATCTGCCGGCGCAGCCCGCCGAGCCGATCGATCAGGCGGGGGCCCGCGCCGTGATCGATATTGCCGGCAACGAAAAACAGCGGCGCCTTGTACAGGGCATGGGCGAGCAGCAGCGCACCGACCGCGAGCGCGGCACTCTCCCCACGCAGACCGACCAGCACGACCAGCGTGCCCAGAGTCGCCACCGTGGACCAGGCGAGGATGCGTTTGAGATCGCGCTCGCGCAGGGCCAGCACCATACCCCAGGCGGCGGTCACCGAGCCCACTCCCTTCAGCAGCCACACCCACAACGGCCACTCGCCGAAGGCCGGGTCCAGCCGCGCCAGCAGATAAACGCCAAGCTTCACCATGGTGGCCGAATGCAGGTAGGCCGATACCGGCGTGGGCGCTGCCATCGCGTTGGGCAGCCAGAAGTGAAACGGAAACTGCGCGCTCTTGGTGAAGGCGCCAACAAGGATCAGCCCCATGGCGAGCGTCAGCGTGGGCGTGACTTCCATGGTCGGGACGAGAACAATGATCTCCGAGAGCCGATAGCTCCCGACCGTCTGGCCCAGCACGATGAAACCGGCGAGCAGGACCAAACCGCCTGTGCCGGTGACCAGCAGCGACTGCTGCGCCGACCGCCGGCTCTCCTGACGCTCGTGGTAGAACCCCACCAGCAGGAAAGACAGCAGGCTGGTGCCCTCCCAGAACACGAACAGTACCAGCACATGATCGGCGGTGACGCAGCCGATCATCGCCACCATGAACAGCCCGAGCAGCAGGTAGGCGCGTTTCTGGTCCGGATGCCCGGAGAGGTAGCCCCCGGCATACACGAACACCGCGACCCCAACCCCGGTGATCATGAGCAGCATCAGGGCCGACAGGCCATCGATGCGAAACGCAAGTTCGATGTCCAAGGCCGGGATCCACACCCAGGAGAGCGTCAGTGGCAGCGCCTGCGTGGCCAGCAGCCACAGCACCGCGGCCAGGGCCGTCACCGGGGCCAGGGTGAACAGTGCGCGGCCAGCGACGCTCATCGCGGCATTCGGGGTCGTGACTGTCATGTCGTCCGCACGCTCACCTCAATACGTTCGGGAGACCGGTGCGCCCGGAGTACACCATGACCGCCGGGCGGCCGCCAGTGTAGCGGGTCTGCCTCGCGGCGCTCAGAGCATGGCAGCTTGGCGTCTCAGCCGGTAGCATCCCGCTCAGGGCGCGAACACGATTCCTCACGGGACGAGGTGACAGTCATGGGATTACGGGTGCGGCTGGAAGCGTTGGCCAATGTACGACGTAGCGAGGTGCCTGGACTGATCGCTTCCATGGCGTTTTTCTTTTGCGTACTGTCGGCATTGATGGTGATCCGCCCGGCGCGTGAGGCACTCGGCGTGCAGAGTGGCCTGGATACTGTGCGGCTGCTCTTCATTGGCACAGCCCTGGTCACCCTCGCGGTGAACCCGGTGTTCGGGTTCCTGGTGGCGCGCTTTCGCCGCCTACGCTTCATCGCGGCAACCTACCTGTTCTTCGGCGCCAGTCTGCTGGTGTTCTGGGCGCTGTTGCAGTTTGCCCCGCAGGCGACCGGCGAGATCTCCGGGCGGGTCTTCTACGTCTGGTTCAGCGTCTTCAACCTGTTCAGCACCATGGTGTTCTGGGCATTGATGGTCGACAGGTTCTCCCTGGAACAGTCCAAACGACTGTTCGGGGTGGTCGCGGTCGGCGGCACGCTGGGGGCGATTTTCGGGCCCTGGTTCGCCTGGAATTTCGTCGACGTGGTCGGCACTGCAAACCTCATTCTGATCGCGGTGGGCTTTCTGGTCCTCGCGGTCGGGATGGCGACGATGGTCGCGCGCTTGCAGCCGGAAAGCCTCTCCGAGGCCGCCCACGACCCCGATGCACCGCCGGTGGTCCGCGAGGAAGAAGTGATCGGCGGCAGCGCCTGGGAGGGGTTCCGCGCCGTGGTGCGTTCACCCTATCTTCTGGGGATCTGCGGCTTCGTGCTCATCATGGCGATCATGGCGACGTTCATCTATTTTACCCGGCTTCAGGTTGTGGCTGACATGGCCCAGGACATCGATCGTCGGACCGGACTGTTCGCTCAGATCGATTTCTGGACCCAGGCCACCACGCTCGCGCTCCAGCTGTCGATCACCGGCCAGATCATGCGTCGGCTGGGCGTGGGTGTCGCCCTCGTGCTGCTGCCCCTGACCGTCAGCCTGGGATTCATCGGTCTGGCGATCAGCGGCACGTTCACGGCGCTGATTCTGCTTGAGGCGGCGTATCGCGCGGTACAACGAGGCATCACCCGACCCGCCAGGGAAACGCTGTTCACGGTGGTTGCGCGCGAAGACAAGTACAAGTCGAAAGCGGTGGTGGATACCTTCGTCTACCGCACGGGTGATGTGGTTGGCGCATGGACGGAAGGGCTGCTCGGCCGCCTCGGCGGCGGCATCGCCGCACTCACGGTGGCGATCCTGCCGCTCGCTGCGGCATGGGCTGTGCTCGGACTGTGGCTGGCCCGGCAACAAGCCCGACAACAACCACCCGCGCCGCCGGCGCGCTGACAGCTGGCGTCACCCCGCCGCCGAGCGGGCACGGGCGAGACGTTCGCGCACCCCGTCGGGGTCCAGTACCAGATCGAGTTCCCGAACTGCGGCCTCGGCGAGACACCAGTTCGACGAGAACACCGGGCAGCGGGTGAAGTCATCGTGGTCCAGCACCAGTGACAGCCCGGGCATGCCGGTGCCAGACAGCAGTACGGCATCCACATCCGCCGGAGCCTGCTCGCGCAGGGCCTGGCGTGCGACTTCGCTGGTCAGCTCGTAGATCGTCCGTGTGTCCGTGCTGCGGGTGACGATGCGCCCATGGGTGACCACCTCATAGCCCAGCGCCTGCCAGTACCTCAGCCCGGCCTCGAGCAGAAACTCGGGATACGGTGCAAACACGGCCAGGCGGCTGGCGCCACGGGCCTGCAGCGCCGAGTGAATTGCCTGGGTTGCGGAGATCACGGGCCGGCCGAAGCGTGCGCTTTGCGTCGACAGGAGCGCGTGTTCACGGTGATGGCCTACCAGGTAGGCCGAGCCGGTGCAGGCGAATGCCACCACGTCGGGACGCAGCGTGTCGTAGGTGTCCAGGCATCCCCCAAGTTGTTCGATGTAATCCACCAGTCGCTGGCGGGGGGACTTCGCACCGCTGGTCGAACGTGCGGTCAGCATCGCCACGCCATCGGGCAGCAGCACCCGGAACTCGGCCTCGACTGTCGGATTGGCTTGCGGCGTCAAGACGCCGACCCTGCCGAGTTTGCCGTAGTCTCGCTGCGGGTGGCGGGGGTGATTACTCTGGCTGGCGGGCGTCATGACCCTCTCCTAGTGAATCTGCGCGGCCTTCCGAAGGCCTGTGATCATGGATGAGCGGAGCAGATACTCGCGGTGGCGAACCGGATCGGCAACGGTGGCCTGAAGGTCACGAAGCGTCCGCAGCCGTTCGTCTTCATCGGGCTCGAGCATGCGGGTGCGGTTGCGGTGAGCCTGACCGAGAATCTCTTCCTTGGCGATGGGCTGGCGCTGGCGGCTGTACAGATCCAGCACGCCCTCGTTCTCGCCCGCATACACGCGCGGGAGTTTATCGGTCAGATTGAACGCATCGTGCACCCCGCAGTTCATGCCCATGCCGCCACTGGGGCTGTTGATATGCGCGGCGTCACCGGCCAGCAGGATGCGCCCTATGCGATAGTGCTCGACGATCCGCTGATGGATCCGGTAAGGACGAATCTCGAGAATTTCGAAGTCTGGCTGAGAGGGCACGATGCGCCGCAACTTCGCCTGGATACGCTCGGGCTCCAGCGCCTGCTCCGGGCTCTCCTCCGGCGCTGCATAGACGCTGCACCGCCACAGGTCAGGCAGGCGCAGGAGGCTGAACGTCCCACCCTTGATCCAGACATAGTTCACGCGCGACAGTCCCGGCAGATGGTCTTCGAACGGGAACCGGGTCGTCACCAGAATGGTGGTCTCGGGGTAAGTCAGCCCTTCGAACGGTAGATCGAGCAGTGCGCGTACGGTACTGCGGCTGCCATCCGCTGCGACCAGCCAGCGACCGCGGATCTCGCAGCGTCCACCATCGGGGTCGCTGCAGCGCACCTGCACCCCGGTGTCGTCCTGGGCGATGGACTCTACTGTCCGTCCGAACTTGAGCTCGATCTCGTCACGCTCGCGGGCCTGGGCAAGCGCCAGTTCGCAGAGTTTCCACTGCTCACACTGCAACCTGAAGGGATAGCGGGTGTCCTCGGCGATGACCGCCAGATCGAACAGTGCTTTCTCATGCGTTTCGTGTTTGCGGACCTGCCAGGTCGGCACCTCGAGCCCCTGCGCCACCAGCGGCGCGGTCAGGCCGAGCTCATCGAGCATTTCCAGTGTCGGCGGGTGGAAGGTGCTGGCCCGTAAATCGTGCGCCAAGGTCGCTTCGCGCTCGATCAGGGTGACCGGGATCCCGGCGCGGGCAAGCCGCAATGCCGTCACAAGACCCACCGGCCCTGCGCCGATGACGATGACCTGATCTCTGGCGCGTTCATCCATGCGACATCTCCTCCCTGCGCGCTGGTGCGCGGCCAGGAGAGATTGCGCACCGACAAACCGCGCATGATAACGCGTCCCCGGTACCCCACCACAGCGCGGAAAACCGAAGGGCGGGGCCCTCGCGCTTGCCGAGGCGAGGAAGTCGCTGAGCCCGCAGCGCAGGCGCTGGTCGCCTGTGCACCCGCCCGCTAGAATTCCGGCCATGACTGAAGACACTGAACGTCTGCTGGCCGCGGACCTCGCGCCGGCAACGCACGATGAACAGGCGCGGCAGGCGTTTGTTTCCGCACTCCGCCGTCATGTCATGGTCGATCTCGCGGCAGCGATGCGCGCCAGCTGGGAGCAGCAGGTCGCGCCACGCTTCGAGCGTCGCTACGGCCGCCCGGCAGCCGACGGCCTTGAGGTCCGTCGCGCCATGCGGAACCAGCCGATTTATCGTTTCTGGAGTGTCTTGCGGTACAACGCCCAGGAAATGACCTGGCAGTCCGTGCTGCCGCAGATCGAGCGACATCTTCCGGCGCTCCGCGAGGCGGCAAAGACCGCACGGCGGCGCCAACAGGGCTCATTGCGCCTGGATCCCGACCTGGCATTGCCGCGCGAATATACCGCGCTGGATATCCATCTGATGCCCGGCAACTTCCACACCGAAGACGGCCCCGACGATGTCCGCCAGGGGGCCCTGTATGAGCTCGGTACCGCCGTCTTCGGCAGTGGCCTGCAGCTGCGACGTCGTGGCGCCGTGGGGTTGTCCATGGCGCACTTCCTGCGCCTGGCTCAGCCGGACTTCCGGCCCGCCCGGATACTCGACCTGGGGTGTACCGTCGGTGCCAATACTCTCCCCTACGCCGAGGTCTACCCGGAGGCTGCGGTCCATGGAATCGATCTCAGCGCGCCGCAACTGCGCTTCGCGCTGGCACGGGCACAGGCGAACGGGTACGCCGTCCACTTCTCACAGCAGAATGCCGAACACACCGATTTCCCGGATGGGTACTTCGATCTGATCGTCTCGAGTTTCTTCCTCCACGAACTCCCCACGGCGAGCACACAACGGGTCTTTCGCGAGGCGCATCGCCTGCTGGCCCCCGGTGGCCTGATGCTCCACATGGAGCTGCCGCCTGCCGCCGCCGTCGACCCTTATTACAATTTCTTCCTGGACTGGGATGCCTACCACAACAACGAACCACACTACGCCGAGTTCCGGCGCCAGGACTTCGCCGACCTGTGCGAGCGCGCCGGCTTTGCCCGCCACCGCTTCATCCAGCGGCGAATTGGTAACTGGACCGTCACGGATGCCGATACCTTCGCCGCGATTGCCCGAGGCGAACGCGAGGCACCTGCGCACGGCAACGGTGCCAGCTGGTTTGTTTTCGGCGCCTGGAAGTGACCCGGTGACCATTCGGCGATGGCGCTGCTGATGGGCGCCTACGAACTGCTCAATTGGCTGCATATCGTTCTGTTCGCCTACTGGCTGGGCGCTGATTTCGGCGTCTTCTTCGCCGCCCGGCTGATGGCACGACCAGGCCTGTCTTACGACGATCGCATGCGCATCCGGGAACTGCTGCAATTCGTGGATCTGGCCCCGCGGGTGGCGTTGATCCTGATTCTGCCCGTGGGTCTGCACATGACCGCGTTGCGGTGGGGCTTGCCACTCAGCGCCGGTGCGTTGAGCGCGCTGTGGCTGGCGTCCCTGGCGTGGCTGATACTCATGCTGTCGGTACACGCCCGGCAGGGCAGCGCCCGTGGTGAATACCTCCGCCGTGCCGACCTTGGGGTACGCTATCTCGTGCTGATCACGATGCTCGCGCTCGGCGGCGGGTCGCTGATCACCGGGGCGCCCATCGCCGACACCTGGCTGGCCACCAAGGTGCTGCTGTTCGCCGTCATCATCGCCCTGGGACTGGCGCTGCGGGTGATCTCGACGGGCTGGGCACCGGCGCTGGCGCAACTACGCGCGGGCGACAATATCGCCGCGGCGGAACAGGCCATCCTGACAACCCGCCGGCGCGGCGCCGTGACTGCACTGACACTCTGGGCGGTACTGCTGCTGATGGCGTTCCTCGGTACGGTCAAGCCGTTTGCCTGACCTGCACCGCGGCGCGGTGGCTCAGGCGGGCTTGCGGGCCGCGGCCAGAAACCAGCGCATCGAGCCGTCGATCTGCTCGAAATAGCCCACGCTGATCTGCGCCTGCGGAAACCCGGCGTCGGCCAGCATGCGTTCCGGATCGTTGGTGGCGTAGGCCTCCCAGAACGGCTCGTTGTTATTGCGCAGATCCCAGCCACGCTCGAAGCGCATGAACTCGTCGAGTTCCGAGTACCGCAGCGGCACGTCCTGGTGCACGCAGACACCGCCCGGCGCCAGCAGACGGAAGGACTCGCGCATCATTGCGGCCTGCGTCGCCTGCGACATCTCGTGCATGGCGTTGTGAGAGACGATCAGGTCGAAGCTCCCGTCGGCAAATCCGGTGTCGACCACATCGCGTTGATGAAAGTGCACACGGGCACCAAGGGCCTCGGCGCGGGCATGGGCATAGCGAAGCATGGCCGGGCCGACGTCGATCGCATGGACCTCGGCGTCCGGCCAGGCCAAGGCATAGGGCACTGATGAGGCCCCCGCAGAACAGGCCATATCGAGCACCCGTGCCGGACGGAATCCGGGATGGCGCTCGGCGATAAATCGCTGCACCAGCTCAGCCTTGGACTCGCGTGTGCCGACCGACTGTCCCATCGAGTACAACGCCCCACCGGCCTCGTAGAACGCCCCGGCGACAATATCCGCCGGGTCCTCATCACGGGCATACCCCCCCGGCTGTAAGTGGATATTGATCCGCCGGATGGCATTGGGTAGCGCAAAGTCGTCACTGAGTTCGAGCGACCCGCCTGCAGCACGTTCGCCACTCAGGCGGGCGTATTCTTCACGCATCCGCGGACTGTCGCGGAACACCGCCTCTCCGACCGCCTCCCACATCATCTCCTGTGCGCAGCGGTTCAGCGAACTCCAGGCCTGATACCCCGGCTCCGCGTACATGGCCTCGGCAATCTCGCCGCGATCAGCGGGTGCCCGACCGTGCTCGCGCTCGAACGCCGGCTGTGCCGCCTGCTCCCAGATCACACGGTTGCCCGGGCGCAGTCGTCTGCCGAGATGCGTCTTCAGGGCCAGCACATATCGCTGCCTGGCGAGCTCCTCACCATCCGGGCGAGGCAGCATCGAGTGTTGCAGGTTCCTGGCCATCCGAGTCTCCCTGACGGACTACATTCCACCGCGCCAGTGTACCGGCCAATGCCTGCCCGTGAAATGGCAAAACCCGCCAGACTCAGGCATAAAGACGATGATGCGGCGACTTCGAAACATGCAGGAATCGGCACAGTGAGTCGGGCCAGCCGCCAACGCACCGTGTTCATCGGGTGTGCCCTCGGCGTCATCCTGAGCGCCAGCGCTGTGGTCACCGCGAAGGCCGAGCCTCCGCCGACAACCCGCGAGCCGTTACTCCAGGAGTTGGCGCTGCAACGCGCCACGATTGTGATCGCTGATCTGGAGCGTTCGCTGGCGTTCTATCGCGACGTGCTGGGCCTGCCCGTGGCACGAGTGCTCGAGTTAAGCCGTGCGAGTACCCGCGAATCGCTCGGCCTGCCCGAAAACGCCCGCGTCCGCTTCGCCACCCTGGGACCAGACGAGAACAGCCCCGGCCAGCTCGGTCTGCTGGAAATTACCGAGACTGCCATGGCCAACGCGGCACTGCCGTCACCACCCGGTGTGGCCACCGGCCAGGTGCTGCTGGTGTGGCGGGTCAGCGATGCGCAGCGGGCGCGCGATCTGGCTGTGGCACATGGGGCCACGCTGATCACCGACATCAAGCCCTTCACCAACCGCGAAGGTCGGGAGGTCGTGGTCGCAGCACCTGAGGGCACCCGGATCCAGCTCGTCGAGTTTCCCGACTGAACCTGAGCCCCCCCGGCGCTACAACGCGATCAACCGCTCGCCAAGCAGCCTGCCCAGGGTCAGTGCCGGCGTGAGCATCATGCCCGGCGCAAACCCGTCACCCATCGTCGCACCACTGCCAAGGACCTCACCGGCGGCATACAGATTGGGCACCGGCGCGCCATCGCCGCGCAACACCCGCAGGCGCTCATCCACGACGACACCGGCCGATGACGTGGCCGAACTGCCCAGTTGCGTAATCGCGTAAAACGGCGCCTCGCTGATCGGGAGCGGTCGGTGCTCGCGCCCCAGCGGATCGGCCCCACCATCGCGCAACGCTCGGTTGTAGGCGTCGACGCTTGCACGCAACCCTGCCGGGTCGAGGCCGGCGCGCTCCGCGAGCTCATCGAGGGAACCACCGACAGAAAACATGGGGTGCTGACCGAAATGATCAAGCAGCCGGGCATGGTCCCAGTCCCGAATGCCGACCGGCGCCTGCTCGAGAATCCTGCGATCGAAGACAATCGCGTATCGCAGCTCCGGCTGAGCCACCAGCGCTCGGGTGCGCAGGTCATCGTCCGGCTCGTCTTCGCGCAGAAACCGCCGTCCGTGCCGATTCACCCAGATTTCCCACGGTGCACGCCGCTGTGGAACCGTGTCGAAGCGGGCATACACACGGGCACCGAAACGGTCCTTGGTGAGGATCGAGCCACTGCCCGCCCGATGCAGATCCTGTCCGCGCAGCCATCCCCCAACGGAGATGGCGAGCATCAAGCCATCGCCCTGGGAGTGCGGATAGGAGCCCGCTGCATAGGCCGGCTGGCCCACCAGCTTTTGGAACAGTTGCGGATTCATGGCGTAGCCGCCGGTGCTCAGCAGTACGCGTCTACCCCGGAAAGAGAACGTCCGTCCCTCGACCGTGGTACGCACCCCGGCAACCCCGCCATCTGTCCCCATCAACAGCCCATCCACCCGGGTGTTGAGCTGCAATTCAACACGCCCACCGGCCAGCTCCGGGGCAAGTTCGCGGCGCAGCACGGCCAGCAGATCACGACCTTCATTCGCGCCCCACAGGTAGCGCCGTGCACTGTAACTCAGCCGCCCGGGTGAGGCGCCCGTGAGCGGATGTCCATCCAGCGGCACCAGTCCACCGTCGAGCAACCAGTCAATGGTCTCACCGGCGTGGTCTGCAGTGAGACGGATCACCGACGGATCGGCGCGATTGCGGCTCAGACGCATGACGTCGTCGAAGTGCAGATCCGGCGAATCGTCGATCCCCAGTTCCCGCTGCAAGCGGGTCCCGGCGGCACTCACCTGTCCGTTGGCAAGATGCAGCGTCCCGCCAACGTCCTCGGCCGCATCGACGAGCAGCACGCGCGCACTTCGCCGTGAGGCGAAAATGGCCGCCGGCAGACCGGCGGTGCCGGCGCCGACGACAATCAGGTCCCAGGGTTGCACTTGGGCGGCAGCGGCCCGGGCCCACAGGCCCGGGAGGCCAAGCGTGGCTGCCGTCGAAGCCAGAAAAGTCCTACGCGTCAGCATTCACGACCTCCCTGTCGGCGCTGGCGATGCTCGTCCCGCGATGATCCCAGCGCCAGTGCCGCACTCAGAAGGAATACGTCGCCGTCAGGCCGAACTGCCGTTTGGGGGCCTTGGGCACCTGAAAACCACGCATGAAGACACTGCTCCGGTTACTGTCGCCGAGGGGTCTGGCGGCAAGTCTCACCGCCAGCGGTCAGCCACTATCCTGACACCGTCTCGCCGGCGCGACGTCACCCGGATGTGCGCGTCGCGCCGGGATCAGGGTCAACTGGCTGGCGGCTTCTCGCCGGTGACCACGTACCACGCGCCGCCGCGGCCGTAATCCTCCTGCAGCGCTTGCCCGGGCGGGGGCTCCACCGGCACGGCGTTCGCAGTGGTCTCGCGGATCCCCGAGGCGTCAAAGCCCGCCGCGCACAGGCCAGCCACCAGATCCATGTCATGGAGCGCTGACCAGAAGGCCTCGTTGTTGTAGCGGCCATCCCAGTCGCGGAGGCATTGCTCGAGCAGGGGCTTATCGCGATAGGGGGGCTGCTCAAGGTGAAACGCCACGCCACCGGCCGCCAGGTGCCGGTAACTCGCAGCGAAAATCCGCTGTACGGCAGCGCGCGACGTCTCGTGCAACACCATCAGCGTCACGATCAGGTCGAACGGCGCCTCGGCCGCCAGCGGCGGCTGCTCGATATCGCCCTGCACAAACCGGACGTTGTCCACGCCAAGCGCGCGCGCCCGCGCGGCACCGTAGCGCAGCATCGGTGCGCCGGCATCGATGGCCACGACGTCCGCCTCAGGGAACGCACGGGCCAGCACCAAGGTGTTCGAACCCATCCCGCAGCCCAGATCGAGGATCCTGCGGGGGCGCCAGCCCGGCCGGTGGTCCTCCAGCCAGGCGACAGTCGCGCGCCCGGCCCGATCCGAGGCCGGCCCGGACTGACCGCCGAGCGTCGCGTAGATGCCGATCTCGTAACTCGCGCCGGCGCCGACATCGTCGGCCGCCCGTTCCCCCACATAGCCCCCGGGCATCAGGTGGGCGGGCAGTGCCTCGAGATAGCGCGGCGGCGCGAGCGAGGCGTCGAGTTGCAGATGATCCCCGGGGACGTTGAGCGCACGACAGGTCTCCACCAGCGCCGGCAGCTGACGCAGCACAGCCAGCTGGCCTGCCTGCTGACGCATCTCCATGGTCGCGCGGCGCATCCGGCTCCAGATTCGCCAGGTCAGGTCCTGTTCCAGTGCCCGCCGATACTCGTGGCGATCGGCTGGCGGACGCACGAGTGCCGCCTCAAGGGCAGGCTCTACGGACTGTTTTGCCGCCGCCTCCACCCGTGGCAGCAGCCGCTGGGCGAGGAAGCGGTTCATCGCCGCCACCACGTTGAAACGGGTCTGCTCGTCGTGCGTCAGCGTGGGCAGCGCGGCGTGCTGCAGGATCGTGTGCCATGGCCTCGGCAGCGCATGGGCGGACGGCGGCCGAGCCGCCTTCCCACTGGAATTCCCGGGCTGGGCGGCCATCGTCGCCACCTCCTTTGTCATGACATGATGACAACCAGACTACAGCAGTGAGGGCCGACGATAAAGCGGGCAGAACATTACTGGCCGGCGGCCCGGGAGAACTGCAGATCCACCCGGACCTCGCCGGGATAAAAGCAGGCCACCTTCCCGCCGGCCGCCGTCTCCCGCAAGGGCGGACGCTCTTCCCGGCAGCGGGACTGGGCGATGGGACACCGGGGGTGGAACGGGCACCCCGAGGGCGGATCGATCGCCGAGGGCGGATCGCCCCCCAGGACGACGCGTGTTCGGCTGCCGTCATCATCGACCACGGGCACCGCGGAAATCAGCGCAGCGGTATACGGATGCTGTGGCGCGGAAATGACGGCGGCCGCTGACCCCTGCTCCACCACCCGGCCGAGGTACAACACGACCACTCGATCGGCGATTTCGTGCACCAGGGCCAGATCGTGTGAAATGATCAGATAGGCGACCCCGGTTTCGGCCTGGATGTCCATCAGCAACCGGATGATCTGCGCCTGGATCGACACGTCGAGGGCCGACACCGGCTCATCGGCGATCAGCACGCGCGGGGACAGGGCCAGCGCGCGGGCGATGGAGATCCGCTGCCGCTGCCCTCCCGAGAACTGCGAGGGCAGACGATCCAGCGCCTCTTCGGGGAGCTGGACCTGGCGCATCAACTCGCGCACCCGCGCCTCCCGGCTGCTCCGGGTACCCACGCCATGGGCATTCAACGGCTCCATCAGGATGCGCCGGACACTCCAGCGGGGGTCAAGGCTGCCGTAGGGGTTCTGGAGCACCATCTGCACATCGCGACGCAGGCGCTTCTGGCGCTCGCCACTGACCCGGGTGACATCATCGCCGGCGAATTCGAGCCGGCCCGCTCTCAGCGTATGCACGCCCATCAGCGCGAGCGCCGTGGAGGACTTGCCAGACCCCGATTCACCGACCAGTGCCACGGTCTCACCCGCCCAGACATCCAGGTCGACCTCGTCGACCGCATGCAGTTCGCGTCGCCCGACGGGAAAGCTCACCCGCAGCCCCCTGCCTTGCAGCAGCGCCGGCTCGTGCGGCCGGGCGCGAGCGGCATGCAGGCGCTCGGCACGAAAGCGCGGCGCGGCTTCGAGCAAGGCGCGGGTGTACTCGTGCTGCGGATCACGCAGCACCTCGCGGCAGTCGCCCGCTTCCACCACCCGCCCGTGACGCATCACCATGACGCGATCACAGATCTGCGCCGCGACCCCGAGATCATGGGTCACCAGGATCAGCCCGCAGTTCTCCACGCGGGTGCGCATGAGTTCGAGAATCTGCGCCTGGACCGTGGCATCAAGCGCCGTGGTGGGCTCATCGGCCAGCAGCACGGCCGGATGGTTGAGCATCGCCAGTGCGATCATCGCCCGCTGCAGCTGCCCCCCGGACATTTCATGCGGGTAAGCCTCGAAGCGCTGCTCTGGCGAGGGAATACCGACATCGCGCAACGCCACGATCACCCGCTCCCGCGCATCGTCAAACGCGATGCCCTGATGACGCTGGAGTGACTGGCTGAGCTGACGACCGATGGTCCGCACCGGATTGAAACCGGTCATGGGGTTCTGGAAGACCATGCCGATCTCGCGACCCCGTATGCCGCACCACGCGCTCTCGTCAAGATCACTCACGTCACGACCAAGCAGTTCCAGGCGCGTGGCCCGGACCTGGCCCGGTCGCGGCACCAGAGCCATGAGGGCCAGCGACAGCATGGTCTTGCCCGATCCGGACTCCCCGACCACGCCGAGGGTCTCACCCCGGCGCAGCACGAAACTGATGTCGTCGACGACGCGGCTCGTGCCCTCAGGCCCTGAGAATTCGATGACCAGATTGTCAGCGCGCGCGACCTGTTCGCCGGATCGTACTGTCATCATCGTTCCTGTGCGGCGGTTTCAACGGCAGTTTGGCGGCCCGCAGCCGCAGCGGTCAGGCCACCAAACAACGAGTCGAGGATCTCCTCAAGGCGCGTATTGAAGCGTTGTGGCGCCTCGAGCATGGGGAAATGTCCGACCCCTTCGATAGTCTCGAACAGCAGTGTCGGGTAGCGTTCCCGAATGGCTTCGGCAGGCGTCGGGCGGTAATCGCTGTTGAAGATCACCAGTGGCACGGCGAGGCGCGCGAACGCAGGCGCGTAATCCATCCGCGCATACCCGCGCATCATGCCGATCCCGGCCTCGCGATCACCGGCGGTCATCGTGGCCAGGATCTCGGCGCGCAGCGCCGGCGGCGTCGACTCCACGAACATCGATGCGATGAAATTCTGGACCACACCGGCGTAGTCGGCCTCGACCGGGGCCATCGCGGCCGTGAGCTCGGCCTCATCCGGCGGCGGTGCCAGCACTTCTCGCAACGTGTCCACCGCCACCAGGCCGACCAGCCCCTCGATCCCAGAGGCCGCCTCGAGGATGACCGGCCCGCCCATCGAATGCCCGATCAACACGACCGGTCCCGATACCACCTCGCCCACCACAGCAGCGACATCCTCGCCGAACGCCGCCATGCTCCAGTCCTCGCGTCCGCCTGCCGACTCGCCATGCCCCGGCAGATCGACCAGCACCAGGCGGTAATCGTCAGCAAAATGTGCGACCTGCTCGCGCCAGAAGCTCCGGTCGCACTGCCAGCCGTGGATGAATACCAGGGTGGCCGGGCCAGCACCCACCGCCTCCCAGGCGATCTCCAGGCCATCGACGCGACTGGCGGTGCTGCCGCGGCCAGGCATTGACGCAGCCCGGGCTTCCTCAGCCGCGACCCGCGCCGGCTCGGGCACCGCCGGGGCTGACGCGGGCGCCCCAGGCTCGCCGCCCCCGCAGGCGACCACGGTCAGCAGCAGCACGGCGCTGGCGAGACAGTGACTCGGCGTTTTCCAGGACAGGCACATGGCGTCGCTCCTCCCGGGCACTGGCACGGCCCGCGTGAATGGTCTGGCACAGTGGCGACCGGCGGCTGTCGCTGCGGTTTGCGGTCGTGCAGGGCGCATCGTAGCCGATCGATTCAGTCACCGCCGAATCGGCGATACGCCGTGACGATCCGTTCGGTCACGCTGTCCGGCCGCTCGACCGTCACCCAGGGCCCACCCGGCAGGGTCTCCACACTCACGCCGAGGTCGGCTGCCGCCTCAGGCCCACAGACCGAGAGACGATCCTGTTCGAAGGCGAGCAACTCGATCTGCGATGCCCTGCCCTGGAGCCTCGCAGCCAGCGCCTGGACATCGAACCCGTACAAGGCCACATAGCCGTGATACCAGCATGGCCCGGCGACGAGACGATCGGCGAGCGCCCGCAGCCGCGTGGCCAGCGGTGTCTGGTCCTCGAACGACTGGCTGGTGAACTGCCAGAGTGACTGCAACTGCCCAGGGTCTGCATCAGGGGACAGCGGCGCGAGACGGCCAAACCGCTCGAAGCGTTGCTGCCATCGGGGAAACCAGGGCAGACCAAGACACACCGCCCCGCTCACCAGCGCCGGCTGCGCCGCCAGCGCCACCAGTGCGAGCAGTGCACCGGTATGGTGGCCGACGATGACGAACGGACCCGGGTGCAGCGCTGCAGCGCCCGCCAGCGCCGCCTCGGCATAGGTCTCGAGGGTCGGGGTGGCGCGGGGGGCGCTCGACTCCCCGTACCCGGGCAGGTCAGGCGCAATGCAGGCGATGTCTGCGGGCAGTCGGTCGATCACAGCGCGCCACATCCACCCGGAAGAAGGCACCTGGTGGAGCAGCAGCAGCGCAGGGGCGTCTGCGGCGTCCAGGCTACGGGCCAGCAGATGCACCTCGCCCCCCTGATGTTCGATGACATGACGCGGAATCATCGCGCGATCTCCTGCACGTGTGTCCAGGCCTCAAGCGCCTGCTGCGAGACCTCGATATCCTGCTCGCCACTGCCGCCGGAAGAGGCAAAACCGCCGACGATCTGGCCATGGCACTCGAGCGGAAAACCGCCCATTGACAACAGCAACGGCGGGACCGCGGTGCTCGCGAGACTGCTCCACACCTCGGGAAACCGGCTGGCCCGTTCCACCGTGACATGGGTCGGCCGCTGACAGAAGACCGCAGTCCGTGCCTTGGCCAGCACGGTGGTGGCTGCCAGCAGACTGGCCCCGTCCATGCGCAACATCGCGACCGGGTGCCCGCCGGCATCCACGATCGCGAACGCCATGGGTGTGTCGAGTGTGGCGGCATATTCGCGAGCCACCGAAATCAGTTGCAGCGCCGTTTCGGCCGTCAGTGCTGACATGAGGCTGCGCCCTCCGGGTGTGGCGAGGTCTCGAGGTGCGGATCACGGCTGCGCTCCCGAACCGGGCCGGCGTCAAACTGGTGTTTGAGCCAGGTCAGGAAGGCGCTGGCAAGCACGTCCGGCTGCCTGCCTGTTGGCCAGATGGCATAGTACCCATGCACGTCATCCACGCTGACGTCGAACAGGCGTTGCAGGCGCCCCTCCGCCAGGGCGGCCTCGGCATAGCGCGCTTTGGCCAGGGCCACCCCCTCGCCGGCCTCAGCCGCTGCGATGAGCATTGAGGAGTCCGACACCAGCAAACCCGACTGTGGCTCCGCCAGCGCGAGCCCTGCCGCCTGCAGCCACGGCAGCCACGGCTGCCAGGCATGGCGCAGCAGCGTGCACCGTTCCAGATCCGCCGGCGTCTCCAGTCCCAGTCCCTGCGCATAGCCGGGCGAACACACCGGGAACAGGCGCTCGCCGGCAAGATACTCGGCCTGCACGTCGGGCCAGCGGCCGCCCCCGTAGCGCACGGCGATGTCGACCCCGGTGGCCAGGAAATCCCCAAGCTCGGCCGTGGACCTCACCTCCAGCGTGACTGCCGGCCGGAACCTGGCGAAGCCACCCAGACGGGGGACCAGCCAGCGCGTGGCCAGGGCCGGATGCACCCCGATCACCAGTCGCCCCGGACCGCCCTCCCGCTCAGCGGGAAACGCCCCCTCCAGCAGCAGTAGCGCCTGGCGGGCGACCGCCAGCAATGCCATGGCGTCGCGTGTCGGGCGCATCAGCCGACCGTGGCGCTCGAACAGCGTGAGCCCCACCCGCTGCTCGAGCTCGCGGATACGATGGCTGATCGCACCATGGGTCAAGCCAAGTTCCGCTGCGGCCGCGGTGTAGCTGCCGTGCCGGGCGGCGGCATCCAGGGCCTGCAGCGTCTGTAGCGAGGGTAGCCCGGAATTCCTGTTAAATTTCCTCACACCTAACGCTAACCCCGTTCGTTTGCAAATCCACGATGCTTGCCTGATGCTTTCCCGGTCCGCTTGCGGTAGCCCGCCCGCATGCTGACACTTGCAGCGGAATATACTCGGGATGCGCCGAGTTCGCAGCGCGAACCGATACCCGGCACAGCCTGCGGAGCGCTTTATTTTTGCGAATATTCTTCACAGGGGCGGTGGTCGGTCGACTGGGCAGGAGGCAAAGGCAATGCAGGCAGGATTGGCAGAACGTGCCAGCGTGGATTTCGTGCTGACGTTACGGCGGCGCTGGGCGGATACACTCTACCCGGCCTTGGGCCGTCAGTACCGCGAGCAGTTGGCCGCCGTGGGTACCATGGACGAACAGGATGTGCGCGAGCTGCCGGCCTACCCATGGTTTTCCTGGCTCGAACGCGGCGCCCAGAAGATGCTTTGGCGGGCGGTGATGGACGCCCTCGCCACCCCCCCGGCGACACCGTCGGCCGCTGCTGCCGAGGCCGCAGTCGACGTCGATCCGGCACTTCAACTGCCCGCCTGGTATACCGACTGGGATATTCACGTCCAGCCCGGCGGCATCTGGTCGAGCGAGCGGGCGGCGGCGGTCTACGAGCAGGGTGCCAAGCTCGTCATGCTCGGCGAGAACGACGACTACGCCTTCCACCGGGTGTTCGTCGAAACGGCACTCCCGGCGCGGGACTGGCGACGGATCGTCGATCTCGGTTGCGGCTTCGGCAAGTCGGCCTGGCCGCTGAAAGCGCGCTTTCCAGATGCAGAGGTCGTCGGGATCGACCTCGCGGCGCCCTGCCTGCGTCTGGCCGCGCGGCGCGCCAGCGAGCGGGGTCTCGAGATTCGCTGGCGCCAGGCCTGTGTGACGGCCACAGGTCTGGATGCCGGCTCGGCCGACCTGGTCACCTCGACGATGCTGATCCACGAAATGCCGGTGGCGGCACTGGAGGCGCTGTTCGTCGAGTGCCGCCGAATCCTGGCCCCCGGCGGTACACTGCGATTCCTGGACTTTCAGCCCACCGGCGATTTCCTGCGTGACATGGCGATGCGCGAACACGGCGCGCGCAACAACGAGCCCTACATGCCGGGCATGATGGCCGCGGATCTGCCGGCCATGGCGGAGGCCGCGGGACTGTGCCACGCGCGCTGGGTCGCGTTCGACGAACGCGGCGCGGGGCGCCTGCAGGCTCTCGAGTGGCCGGAGCGCAGCGAGTGGCATTTCCCATGGGCCGTGCTTGAAGCGGAGTGTCCGGCATGAGACCCGAGGACGTACCCCTGCCGGACGCCCCTCTGGACCGCGAGCGCCTCGCTGGACTGGTGTTCGAACTCGCCGCCCAGCTCCATGTCGAAAGGGCCCAGAGAATCGCACTGGAGGTCGCGCTTGAACGCGCCGGGGTGTTCGCCCCCGGGGCACTCGCTGCCCTCGCCGACGACCCCGACTATCGTGACCGCGCCCAATCCGGGCTCGACACGTCAATGCACAAACTGCTGCGAGTGCTGGCCGAGAACGATGATCCGCGAGCCCCACTTCGCCACGAAGCGCCGGCGGACCCCAAGTGAGCAAGGAGACACCCCCCATGTCCAGGGAATGGATCGAGTTCGTCCAGTCGCAGAGCCTGCCATGGCAGGCCGCCGAGCTGCCGCTGCCTGGCGCGGCGGTGGAGTTCAAGCGGCTGAGCGAGGATGCCGGCAGCGGGGCTGCAAGCCTGCTGGTGCGCTACCCGGCAGGCTACCGCTTGCCCGCCGGCGCGCTCGCCGTGGACGAGGAATTTCTGGTGCTCGATGGGGCACTCGAGATCGGCGATCGGGTGTATGGCCCGTTCGCCTACGCCCATTGGCCGGCAGGCTACCGGGCCGGCGAACGGCACAGCCCTGAAGGGGCCATCGTGCTGACGTTCTACTCCGCGACACCGGCACCGGCCATTCGCGACGCGCACCCGGACCCGACCCGCCTGGTCGAGCATCTCGATGGTTTCGCAGTGCCCTACACGGGCAACTTTCATCCGGAATTTCCGCCGGGTGCAGGCCGCAAGCTGCTCTACCAGGACCCGGTCAGTGGCGACACCTCGTGGATCCTCGGCACCATGCCGATGCGCTGGGCGGAACGCTCGGAGAAACACGACGCGGTCGAGGAGATGTACCTGCTGAGCGGCGAAGTTCACGGCGATCGTGGCGTGATGCGGCCGGGTGCCTATTTCTGGCGACCACCCGAGCTACGCCACGGCCCCTACGGGACGCTGACGGGTAACCTGTATTTTTTCCGAACCAAGGGCGGTGGCTTGCGCACCGAATACGTTGAACCGGAACGGCCATTCCGGTGGTGGCCGGACTATGCACCGGTGCTGCCCAGCGAGCTGCAGGGGCTGCCACAACCTGACGTCGCACTCACCCGCTGTTGGTAACTCGAACGGCATCCAGGAGATCCCACCATGCGCATCGTGTCAATCAGCTTGATCAGCGTGCTCCTGCTGGTGCCGTTGGCGGGCATCGCCACCGACGCACCCGCTGTCACCGCCTGCGACCGTCTGGCTGCCCATCCGGAGGATCCGGACCGGGTGAGCGCGGGCCGGGTGACCGCCGAGATCGACCTGGCAGCCGCCATCGTCGCCTGTGAGGCCGATCTCGAGGACCAGCCGGACAACGCGCGATTACGCTACCAGCTGGCCAGGGTGCTGTTTTATGCGGGGGAGCCCGAGCGCGCGATGGAGGCCATGCTCCAGGCGGCCGAAGCCGGCCACCGCCAGGCCGAATTCGTCTACGGGGTGTTCGTCATCCGCGGCCGGCCACACGCGCCGACCGACCCCTGCATTGCCGAGCATTACTGGCAGCGTTCGGCGCGCGCCGGGCGCGATGCTGCCGCCGTCAACTATGCCCTGCAGCAACTGCAGGGCCGGTTTGCAGGCTGCGCATCAGCCGCAAGTCACGACGACCTGTCCGCCTGGCTGCGGGCAAGCCTCCAGGCCGCGCCTGCGGGGTATGCCGGGTACTACCAGCGGCTGCTGATCGAAGACGTGCTGCACCGGCTGGCCCGGACCTGAGCTCGCACCAGGCGTCCCCGGTCTTGTCTGCTTCTATCCGTTCGCGCAGTGCTGGCAGGACCGCCTGGCTGGCAGCGGCGGTCTTGCTGTTTGGCGGCCTGCAGACCCCGAGTGCCGAGCCTGGGGAACGTCTGCGTGTGGCCGTGCCCACGCTGCCACCGACGCTTGGTAATCCCTACGGTGCCAATGGTACCCCGTCGAGTCTGACCTGGTCGGCGATCTTCGATGGCCTGACCCGACTGGGCCCCGACGGCCTGCTG
>PWZL01000093.1 GCA_003567475.1 Gammaproteobacteria bacterium
CACGGAGGCCCCGCCCTCGTAGCTCAGGGGATAGAGCAACCGCCTCCTAAGCGGTAGGTCGCAGGTTCGAATCCTGCCCGGGGCGCCATTCCAAAGTGAAGAGGGCGTCGGCCAGGCTGGTGGGCGCGTCCGCACGGTCGGCGGCAGCCTTGCGACGGGCCGTGCGGGGCAGCCTCAGCCAGAGGCCCTAGCGCCTGACGCCCAGCGCATCCCACAGGGACTGAAACGATACCGGCGCCCGGCCCTGGTCGGCAGCGAGCCGCGCTTCATTCGCCTCATAGCCGCGAAGCAGCCCAACGCGCCTGATCACGCGCTACTCCGCGCATCCTTTGCGCAAGCCCGCCAACTCCGCCGCGCCCAGCTTCAGGCGCACGCCCAGCGAACCGCTCCCAGCGAGCACCGGTCGTTTGCGAAGGCAGATGTCCAGCCCCGTAATCTGGGGATAGGCCGCGCAGGCGGCGACGATGAGGCTCATCAGGTATTCCTGCGTCTCGTATTGACGGGCGCGGGAGATGCGGTCGATTTCAGCGACCAGCGGATCGTAGTCGAAGACCGAGGCCATCGCGTCTGCGGACACATGGACAAGCTCCGGTGCGACGGTCAGCGTCAGATCCAGGATGTGGGCGTCGGGGACCACATCGTCGGGTCCGTAGGTTCCAATGGAGGCGGCGATCTCCAGATTCCGCAATTCGATACATGCTTCTCGTGTCATTCCCGAGTGGTCCTTTTCTACCTGCGATGCCCATGAAAACGGGGTAGGGTAACCGTCGCTATGTATTGTGGCTTGCCCAGCCGCGCGTGGACACCAGGACGGAACAGTTTGTTCAAGATCGGCCAGAGAGACCGCCACGGTCGCCAGAAACGCATCGAATACACGGGGCGCTACCTGCGCGCCAGCCGAACCGGGCTGGTGTCGCTGCGTGCCCAGACCCGGGTGGCCGGTGTCAACGCGACGGCGAACACCCGCCGTGGCGTGCGCCTGTCCACGCGGGTGGCGAAGAACACGCAGGTGGCCATGCAGAACGGGCGGTTCGTGCTGCGGGGGCGCTACGGCAGCGACGCGGCCAGGTTCAATGTCTCGAAAAGCGGCGTGACGGTGTCGACCCGCACACCGAGCGGCACGCTCAACTGGATCAAACCCGGGCGCTCGTCGTTCAAGCTGGCCGGTGTGCAGATGCGCGGTCACAAGGCCGTCTGGCTGCAGCTCGCCTATCTGCTGGTGATGGCGGTGGTCGGGGTGGTGCAGCTGCTGTTGCAGGGGCTGGTGGCGCTGGTGTCGGGGCTGTATCGGGCTGCGGTCGGGGCAGTGGCAGGGGTGCGGTTATGGCGGGGCAGGGTGGCGCAGGAGAGGCTGCTGGCCGCACTCGACCCAGCCGAAGCCAGGGCGCTGGCGAAGGCGCAGCTGGGCGCTCGGCTCGACGATCGGCTTTCGGCGCGTGCCCAGGCCTCCCGCACTGAGCCTCTCGGCGCGCTGGGCTATGCGCTGGTGTGCCTGGGACGGGGGGAGGTGCGAGGCGCAGCCGACCGCCACGGGCTGGGGCCTGGGGCGGAGACGGAGGGGGGGCCGGAAATACGCGGCCTGCTGCGGGCGATTCCGCCCGCGGGCACGCCCTTCCGGGACGCCATGCCGACCCCGGACGACCCGGACTTCCCCCTGGTGGCGCTGGGGCTTGCGCTGCATGCGGCCGACGCACTGGATGGACAACTCACCGGCGATGCCCGCGAGCAGACGCTGCTGCTGCTCGATGATGCCTGCCTGGCCGGTGGCCCGAAAACCGTGCTGCAGGAGGCCATGCTCGATGCGATTGCGGCACGATGGGAGGCGCGCTTGGTGCTGGCGGGGGAGTGATGAGGCGCGCTTTGGCCTGACCTTTGTGCGGGGCAGCCTGAGCCAGATGGCCTAGCGCCTGATGCCCATCGCATCCCACAGGAACTGGAACGATACCGGCGCCCGGCCCTGCTCGGCAGCAAGCCGCGCTTCGTTCGCCTCATAGCCGCGAAGCAGCCCCTTGACGCGTTCGAGCCCAGCCGGGGTTGCGATCAGCTCACGCGGCGAGCGGTTGTCCAGGATCGGAATCGGCTCGTCGGCCCAGTTTGCATAGCTGCGCCGCACCACCTGGCTCATCAGATCGGTCATCGTTTCCGGGTCGATCTGCGACAGGTCCGCCGGGGCGCTGTCAGCCTTGCCGCCTCGCACGGGCTTGATCGGACCGTCGTGGTGGCGGGCGGCGAGCATCCCGCGCGGGTCTTCGATCTCGCGTGTGAGATGCCGGACCGCCGTCTCCCCGGCCTCGAGTTCCGTGCAGGCGGCGAGGCGTGCCTCCAGCGCCTCGCGGTCTTCGATGCGATAGTGATCGGTGGTGGGCACCAGCGGCTCGCCGGTGGAGGCGTCGAAGATCTCGGGGATGGGCGGGGGCAGCAGCATCTGCTCGAACCAGGCCCGGGCGATCAGGAGGGCGATCTCGTAGGGGCGATCCTCCGGGTGCACGTCGGCCTGGTGTTCGTTGATGAACTCATCGAGTGACGCCCGCACCGAGCTGGCATGCAGCGGCGAGAAGGGGTAGAGCGCCCCGGAGAGCTCCAGGTGGTCGTCCACCTCGATCGGCCGTGCGCCAAGCAGCTGTCCCGGTTCGAGTGTGCGGCTGGCACTGCGCTCGCGCACCTCGAGGGGGCCTTTCGCATCGTCGAGCGCATCGACCAGCGTGAGGCCCTCGCCGGGGCGAACATCGGTCAGGTGATAGAGGCGCAAGGGGGCCTCCGCCAGCCTGCCAAGAAATTCGCGCTGCCTCGGCCCCAGGCGTGGCCCGCGTGTCCCCAGCAGCAGCTCGACTGTCGGTTGCCAACGCGCCCCGATACGAATGTCGCCCTGGGCGATCAGCCATTCGTTGACGTTCATGAAGATCATCGGCCAGGTGTTTTCGTCGACGTCCTCGGGCGGCAGGTCGTCATCGGGCCAGAACAGATCGAAGGTGAGCTCGCGCACCGCGTTCCTGAATTCGCGCGAATGCATCTTGTCCAGCCATTCCAGCGACCTCTGCAGGGCCTCGGCGATGTCATCGCTCGGCACCGCTGCGATCGGCGCGCCGCCATGGCAGTGCTTGTATTTTCGCCCGCTGCCACAGGGGCAGGGGTCGTTGCGCCCGGTCTTGATGCTCACTCCTCCCTGCGCGGAAACTCACCCCGGTGCTTGTTCGAGTCGGTGTCGTAGGATTCGGTGGGCGTCTGCCAAGAAGCTGTCCGCCCGACTCAGTACCGCTTCGCGCGTCTGGGAGGCAGAACGTCTGGCTTTGCCCGTCAAAACGCGGGACAGCTCCCCCAGGACCTGCGCCGGAAGAAGAACTTCACTGCAGGACAGCTGCTCGACCAGCGTCACGGCTGAGCCGACCGACGCGGCGCTCATCGCCTAGTCCTTCGGCATACGCAAGCACGTTGGTGTCGAGCGCGACTCTCACCGGTCAGCCTTCGTACAACTCATCGCGCGTCCAGCGGCGAGTCCCGCTGGCTTGTTGCTGACGCAGGCGTCCGAGCAGGTCGCGTTTGGCGGCCTCGCGTTCACCGCCGCCCGCACGTGCGGGAGAACACGTGCGGGAGAAATGGTCGCCACAGGCTTGCCCCGCGACAGCACCGTGATGACTTCGCCGGTTGCGACATCGCGCAGCACCTTGAAGAAGCGGCGATTGGCATCACTGGCTGAAATCGTCTTCACCGGGCATCTCTGAAGTTTGGGCACTACATTATCGTCCCGTCATGCGTACGGTCAACGGGCGCCTATCACGCAGCGGCTGTCTCCTCCACTGTCTGGTTTGACCGCCATATGCCTGTGTGCCACAAAAAATACAATTGCAGCACAATGAGCATAGCAGCCATGAAAGAACTCAATATCCGAGAGATGCGGGCCAATATTGGCCGATTGGATGAGTGGGTGGCCGAAGAGGGCGAGTTGGTGATCACTCGTCGCGGGTGGGCCATTGTCCGTATTGTGCCGATGTCAGCGCATCGTCAATTCCCAGACCATGCCGATTTGCGCCAGCGGATGGCGCGGTTGCAGACCCCTTCGGCTGAGCTCATCCGCGCAGAGAGGGACGAGCGCTGAGTACGATGAGTGTTGAGCGCCGCGCGTATCTTGATACCCGTGCACTGTCAAAGTGGTATCTCAACGAGTCCGGTTCAGACGCCTTTGTGGACTATCTGCAGACGCTGGATGTGGCGGTGATCAGCAGCCCGACGGTGACGGAAATGCGCTCGTTGCTGAGTCGGCGCAGGCGCATGGGGGAGCTGACGGTTGAATTGGAGTCGGTGCTGTTTTCAGCGTTTCTCGAGGACATCGATCGCGGCTGGCTACAACGCTATCCCATCGACGATATGCGCGTTGACGAAACAACGCGCCTGATCACGCGCTACCCCGAGCATCCTCTACGCGCATTTTTGATGCACATCAGATATGGGTATCTCGTGTGTCCATAATTGCGAACGAGGACTGAACGATGCGGGCCGTTCGTGCTTGGCGCTTATGGCTCAAGCCTGACAGGAGCGCTCAGTAGCCCCGTTCCGGATCCACGACGGAGAGCATGCGCTCGCCCTCGATGTAGCGCCGGAGATTCGCGCGAACGACCTCCCAGCGGACGGTGAAGCCCAGGTCGGACCGTGCCGCCACGTGCGGTGTGACGATAGTATTCGGTGCACGCCACAGCGGGTGGTCCGGCGGCAGAGGGGAGGGGTCACTGACATCGATTCCGGCGCCGCCGATCAGACCTGCCTCCAGCGCGGCGACCAGATCTTCGGTTACGACCGTACCGCCGCGACCCACATTGATGAACAGTGCATGGGCGGGCATGACTTCGAACATGGCGCGATCGAACTGCCCTTGCGTCTGCGGCGTCAGTGGCAGGGCGTTGACGACGACGTCGGCTTTGGCGAGTTCCCCGGCAAGCGCCTCGGGCAGCACCACGCGCGCGACAAAGTCCGGACCCTCGGCACGACTCGCCCGGATCGCGTGCACTTCCATGCCGAACGCATGCGCGCGGCGCGCCACCTCCGTGCCGATGCCGCCCAGCCCGACGACCAGCATTCGACGACCCTCCAGGGCGATCGGTTCACGCGCCGGTGCATTGCGGTCCCAGCGACCCGCCACCTGCGCACGCTGGTACTCCGGCAGTCCGCGGGCGAGCGAGAGCGTCAGCGCCATGACATGCTCCGCGATGACCGGGCCGGTCACCCGCTGCATGTTGGTCAGCAGCAGCTGGCGCGCCTGCAAACCCGGAAGCTCCACACAGTTCTCCACACCGGCGACCAGCAACTGCACCCAGACGAGTTCGGCGCCACGCTCGAGAAGTTCCTGGCTACAGAAGCCGACCACGGCATGCGCATCGGCGATCTGTTCGAGCGCCTCGGCCTGGTTCCGGGCACCGACGATCCGGACCGCTGGCGGCAGACTCTCCCGCAGCCACTCGAGCCGTCCCGGTTCTGTGTCGACAACCACGATCTTGTGCAGAGGGCGCCAGTCCGCGCGCTCGCGCACCGGGCTCGTGGCCTCGGCCAGCGCATGGCGCTCGATCAGGGCCGCCTCGTCGGCGGGTGTGGCCAGCGCCGAAACCGCCATGAGCGCGAGGCCCACCGTCCATCCACAACTCGATCCTGCACCGTGCATGGTGTCCTCCTGGCCGGCGGTCCGTGTGTCTTCGTCCAGCGTACCGCACTCGTTCGTCGCGCCAAAACGCGGCGGGGGGTCATGCGGTTTCGCGGTCGCGGCCCCGGCAGTTGGATGCGGCGCGGCTCGTCTTGCGCTAGGCTTCCAGAGTCCCCGGTAGAGAAGCACCGCCATGACCGACAACGTCACCGCACTGGACCTGCCGCCCGCCGATCCCCTGCCGGAACGCACACAACGCTACCTGTCGCTGTGCAGCGAGAAGCTCGGCTTCGTGCCGAACGTCCTGCGGGCCTACAGCTTCGACGTGACGAAATTCGATGCCTTCGTCGCGATGTACAATGACCTGATGCTGGGCGACTCCGGGCTGACCCCGCTGGAACGCGAGATGATTGCAGTGGTCGTCTCGTCCATCAATCGCTGCTGGTATTGCCAGGTGGCCCACGGGGCGGCGGTGCGCGAGCTGTCGGGCGATCCGACACTGGGCGAGGCCATGGTCATGAACTATCGCGTGGCAGCGCTGGATCCACGGACCCGCGCCATGCTGGATTTCGCGGCGCGCGTCACCGAGGCCAGCGCCAAGGTAGGCGAGGCGGACCGTGAGGCGCTGCGGGGTCATGGCTTCAGCGACCGCGATATATTCGACATCGTCGCGGTGGTGGGCTTCTTTTCCATGACAAACCGCATCGCCTCCGCGGTCGCTATGGTGCCGAACGGCGTCTATCACACCATGGCGCGTTGATCTCGGTGAGCCTGTGGGGCCGAGGAGGGGTCCACCCGTTCAGCCGTCTTCCGGCTCGTACTCGTGCTCATCCTCGAGCTCATCCTCGAGCTCGAATTCGAAATCGTCCTCGTCGAACTCGGCACGCAGTTCCAGGCGCTCGAATCGACCCAGACCGCAGGCGGCCCCTGTGCGCATGATGGGTTTTTCAAGCACGCGGATGATGTCCATGCTGCAAAGCTGGCTGCCACGGATGGTGTAGCTGAAAGCGCGTTCGCGGGCCAGGCCGGGGCAGCTGCGTGGCAGACGGTTCATGTAGATCCTGTCCCGACCGAGGTGAAACAGGATGGTCTGCCCGTCGATCACTTCGGTGCGGCGGATGCGGGTGACGTGGATGCAGGTTGCGCTTTCGTCGGTCTTGATGTACGCCTCCAGCGGACCGGGTTCCCCGGGTTCTACCAGACTGCGCTCCTGTGCGCCGGCCGTGCCGAGCGCCAGGGTCAGGGCAACGGTGCCTGCGGCGATGCTCATGTTCATGGTCGACTCCTTGGCTAAACTGTGTCGTGTGAGACGGATGGCGCCAGTGTAACCCCGCTCGGGCACGAGGCATCCGCAATTTCCGAGGGTCTGTTGGCTCCCACGGGTCGGACCACGCGAGTGTGCAGCGGGTTCGATACCGGCGACTGCCGGCGGCGCTTCGGTAGTCCGCTATACCCCCAGTGGCTGCCGCGGCTATGATCAAGTCATGCTCGGGTCGGCGACGGAGAGCGTATGGAGTTCAAGGACTACTACGGGGTCATGGGTGTTGCGCGTGACGCCAGCCAGGACGACATTCGACGGGCCTACCGGAAGCTCGCGCGCCGCTACCATCCCGATGTCAGCAAGGAGCCGGATGCCGAGGCGCGCTTCAAGGAACTCGGCGAGGCCTACGAGGTGCTGAAGGATCCTGAAAAACGTGCCGCCTACGACCAGCTTGGCGCCCGCTACCGGGCCGGGGAACAGTTCCGACCGCCGCCCGATTGGGATGCCGGGTTCGAGTTCTCGGAGGGTGCGTTCGACGGGGGCGGCTTCAGTGATTTCTTCGAGGAGCTGTTCGGGCGTCACCGTGCGGCCGGCCAGGCGCACGGAGCGCGGGCGCGAGGGGCAGCCGCGGGCATCCATGCGCCGGGCGAGGACCACCACGCGCGCGTGGCGATCGATCTCGAGGACGCGATCGGTGGCGGAGTGCAGCGCATCACCCTGCAGGTGCCGGAATTGACCGCCGACGGTCACGTGCGCCTGCGCGAGCGGGCGCTGGACGTGAAAATCCCTGCCGGCGTCCGCGAAGGCCAGCAGATCCGTCTGGCCGGGCAGGGTGCGCCCGGGCTGGGGCAGGGGCCGAAGGGCGACCTCTATCTCGAGATCCTGTTCCGGCCCCACCCGCGCTACCGGGTCGAGGGCGGCGACCTGTACGTCGATCTGCCCGTCTCACCCTGGGAGGCGGCGCTGGGGGCCACCATCACGGTGGCGACGCCGGGCGGCGACGTGGGGTTGCGGGTGCCCGAGGGCTCGCGGGCCGGGCGCCGGCTGCGCCTCAAGGGCCGTGGCCTGCCGGGTGATCCGCCAGGGGACCTCTATGTGGTGCTGGAGATCGCCATGCCCCCGGTACGCAACGACAGCGACCGCGCGGCCTGGCGGGAACTCGCGACCCGGCTGGCCGACTTCAAGCCCCGTGACGGGCTGGGAGGGAGATGATGAGCGGGAAGACCGTAGTGCATGGCGTGCTGATCGAGACCTCGGTCGAGTTCGGCACGCGCGAGCTCTGCCGGGCCTGCGCCGTGCGGGAAGACTGGCTGATTGCGCTGGTTGCCGAAGGTGTCATCGAACCGCATGGGCGCTCGCCTGCCGCCTGGCGGTTTTCCGGCGAGAGCCTGCGACGGGCACGGATTGTGCGGCGACTGCAGCGCGATCTCGACCTCAACCTGGCGGGCGCCGCCCTGGCGCTGGAGCTGATCGAAGAGAACGAACGGCTCCGGCGCCGACTTGCCGCACGATCGGCCCCTGGCGAGGAGCACCCGGATGAACACGCGGCTTCATGAGCGTCTCCCCGCAGTCCCGGCGACAGGACGCCAGACGCGTCCGGGCGCGATCACGCCGCCGGGCCGATGAACGCGCGGCCACCCGACCGGTCCAACATTGGGAACTGGAGGTGATGACATGATCAGACTGATAACGCTGCTGGCGCTGCTGTGGGTCGTGGGCTGTGCGACCCCGCGGGACGCCGCGGTAGAGCGCGAAGACGAAGTGATCGAGAGCCGTCCGATCAGCACGGACTGGGTCCGCATCGATCAGGTGCGGGATTTCAGAGTCCTGGACGACAGCAACCTCGTGCTGTACGCGCCGACGAGACGTCAGGCGTTCCACGTCGAGCTGATGCCTCCCTGCCGGGGCCTGCGCTTCAGCGATACCATCGCGTTGCGTGGCCGCATGGAGCGGCTCGGCGGGTTTGCCGGCGACTCGGTGATCATCCAGCCCGGGTTGCTGCCGCAGCGCTGTCCCGTGAGTAGCGTCCGCCGGCTGAGCGAGACCGAACTGACCGAATTGCTGGTACGCTTTGAGGGTGAGGCGCCGGGGGAACCGGCCGACGACGAGACCCAAATCGAGCTGCCGCAGGGCGATGAGGAGGAGGCCGATGGGCCAGGACCGCTACAGTGACGTCGGCTATGCCAGCCAGGTGATCGAATTCGGGCGTCGGCCCGCCGTGCTCGTGGTCGATCTCCAGCTGGCCTTTACCGACCCGCAGTATCCTCTCGGCAATCTGCCGATGGTGCAGCAGGCCACTGACCGTACCGGCGAACTGCTGCGGGTCGCCCGCGCCCGCGGTGTCCCGGTGGCCAGCTGTTATACCGCCTATGGCAGTGAGCAGGACATGCCGCACTGGAAAGTACAGGCGGTGCACGACCAGTTTTACTACGGGCACCCGTGCACGGCCATCGATCCCCGTGTGCTCGACGACAGCCATGATTTCGTGTTCTGCAAGAACGCTCCGTCAATCTTTTTCCTCACGCCGCTGACGACCTTTCTGCACAAGCACGGCGTGGATACCGTGATCATTACCGGCTGCACGACCAGCGGCTGTGTTCGCGCTTCGGTCGTGGATGCTTTTTCCCACGGTTATCGGGTGTTCGTACCGGAGGACTGTGTCGGCGATGTCGACCAGCGTCCGCACCAGGATAATCTGCGGGATATTTCCCGGAGATATTGCGAGGTCGTCACTGCGGCAGACATCGAGCGACACCTGTCTGATCACGCCGAGCGTTGAGCCTATCGTCTGCGGCGCCTATCATGCGCGCGAGCGTTTGCCGCCCCCAGGCGGCAGACGATGGCTGCGAGGCCACGACTGACCCCGATGGAGGAACCGCCCGTGTCTTACAAGCTCACCCCAATCGCCCTGGCCGCCGTGCTTGCCAGCCTGACTTTGCTTGCCGGTTGCAGCCGTGACGATGCCCCGCCGCCGGCAACCGCCGAGACGCCTGCCGCGCCGGAGGCCGAGATCGCGGCTGATCCGCGCGAGGCTGAGGTGTTGAGTGGGGCCGAATACCTGGCGCTGCCGCGATTTGCGGCCGCGGATCTCCAGCGGGGCGAGCGGGTGTTTCTGCAGTGCCGCGCCTGCCATACGCTGGGTGAGGGTGAGCCGCATCGGCCGGCCGGGCCTAATCTGTGGGGCATGTTTGGGAGTGAGGCGGGGCAACGCGAGGGTTTCAGTTACTCGGACGCATTGCGAAACTCAGGCATCGTATGGACACCCGCCAGCATGGAAGAGTGGCTGGTGCGGCCAAGCAGCTTCGTGCCCGGTAACCGCATGGCCTTCGCCGGCATCCGCCGCGAAGACGACCGTACCAATCTCATCGCCTATCTGATCCAGGAGACCACTCCGGCCAGTGCCGACTGAGGCGTGGCGACCGGCGCGGCTGAGGGCGGCCGCGCCGGCCCAGATCACTTGGTCCGACTGCGGCGACGCCGCTTGGGCTTTTCCTCGTGTTCGTGATCGTGATGGCCGTCGCCGTGGTCGTGAGGCACGCCATGCGCGTGGGCAATCGCGTGCGGGTCACCCTGGCCGTCATACTCGAAGTCGTTCGGCACATGCGGATGATTGTGGCCGCCGTGCTGCTCGATCCAGCGGTAGAGTTCCGGTTTCCAGGCGAGCATGCGTGCCCCCGCCCGCTCGCGGTTCTCTTCCGGTGTCGACCACGGGTTGAAGTGGAAGTGGTTGTAGAGCTGGCTGTCGGTTCTGCCCAGGGCAAGAGTGCCGAGTTTGCAGGCGAACGCGCCATGATTGATGTAGGGCGGGCGCCAGAAATAACCGCCCGTGGGCAGGTTGCCGAACTGCATCATCCAGGACGTCCCCCAGATGTGATAAGCCTCCTCGGCACAGTCGTGGTAAGAGATGTTGTCCTGCCAGAAGTTTGGCGTCATGCAATACAGGAACGTGAAGGCCTGGGTACGCTGGTCGAAGCGCAGTACCTTGACCAGACAGCCGGACGCCGTCGCGGGGAAGAAGTTGGTCGAGGTCCAGTGCATGTCCTCGTAGGCGTTGACGATCGTGAGGTGGTCGCGCTCTGCCAGCTGATGATCTGAATCGGACTCGACGAAACTCGGCTCGGCATAGTTGTAGAACATCAACGCGACGCAACCACGCGGTGCCCGCAGCGCGGGCATATGGACCCCAGGCGGAACCCAGAAATAGGTGCCCGGGGTGTAGCGCTTCTCATCGCTCTCCAGATAGCCCGACATGATGAACAGCTCCATGTCGGCATAACTCATGCCTGGGGGCTGCGCATAGCCGTTCTCGTACATCACCGTCATCGAGCTGGCGCCGGTGTCGGTATCCATGCTCAGCATCTTGTAATGCATACCCTTGGGAAAACCGGGCAAGGTCATTTTTTTGAAGGAGACGTCGCGATCAACGAAGGGTTCGATATGTGGACGGGCCATGCGTCACTCCTGCGGGATGTCGGCGCGCCAGCTGGCGCGGGGTCTGACTGGCGAGCTGGGATTCAGAACACCACCTTGAACTTACGCCGCGGTTTCTTGGGGATTTCAGCGGCGGGAATCTTCCTGAGCATGTCCGCGTGCACGTTGAAGCCGCGCGACTGAATGCGTTCGAGGAAATCCGCCACCCACTTGTCACGCTTCGGTGAGAGCGCCTCCTGCTCAGCGACGATTTTCTTGTAGCGTTCCTTCTGTTCTGCGGCTTCTTTCTTAAGCCAGGCCTTCACTTCCCTGCTGACCTTGTGTTCGATGACCTTCACCATCCGCTGTCACTCCTCGGCCTCTCACGTTACGGGTTGGCTGGCGTGTCATCCCACTGGACGTCCACCCGGCGACTGACCCGAGTGTAGCGCCAGTGCGGACAATTGCCAAAGCAGGCAAGCCGACCCTCCGCGTACGCCACACTACGGATTTCCGCTATGTCATTCCCAAGCATCCGCGAGGCTTAATGGCGACGTCTATCCGCAATTTCCACGCGTTGCACTGCAGCAGCGCCACTGAGCTCGACTGAACCGAAGGAGTTGTCTGTGGCCGGTCCCCTGGATGGCGTGCGTATCCTCGAACTCACCAGCGTGGTGCTCGGGCCATGGGCCTGCCAGATTCTGGCGGACATGGGGGCAGACGTGATCAAGGTGGAGCCTCCAAGAGGTGACAGCAATCGCGCATTGGGGGCCGCCCGCAATCCTGGCATGTCGGCGCTGTATCTGACCTGCAATCGCAACAAGCGCAGCCTGGTGCTCGACTTGAAGCGGCCCGAGGCGGTGGCCGCGGTGCTGGAGCTGGCAAAGACCGCGGACGTGCTGATTCACAACAACCGTCCGCAGGTGATGACGAAGCTCGGTCTGGACTATGCCGCTGTTCGCAAGGCGCGGCCGGAGATCATCTACTGTGGCAGCTATGGCTACGGGCGCGAGGGTCCGTACGGCCGCAAGGGTGCGCTCGATGATTCGATCCAGGCCGTCAGCGGGATCGCCATGCTGAACGAGATGGTGCTTGGTGAGCCACGCTATCTGCCCACCGTGGTGGCCGACAAGACCACAGCGATGGCAGTCGTCCAGGCGGTGCTCGCCGCACTCTATCACCGGGAGAAGACCGGGGAGGGCCAGGAACTCGAAGTGCCCATGTTCGAGACCATGGTCTATTACGTGATGGCCGAGCATCTCTGGGGGATGACCTTCGAGCCGCCGATCGGCACCGCCGGTTATGCCCGGCTCATGAGCCATCATCGCAAGCCCTATCGCACGAAAGACGGCTATATCGCCATCCTGCCGTATATGGACAGCCACTGGGAGACCTTCTGCCACCTGGCCGAGCGGCCCGACCTGCTGGAAGATCCGCGCTTCACGACCCTTGCCGACCGGGTCCGCAACATCGATGACACCTATGAGGAGACCGGTAAGATCATGGCCACCCGCACCACCGGTGAATGGCTGGAGGTATTCGACAAGACCAGTGTCCCCACGATCGTGGTGAATTCACTGGCGGACCTGGTTGACGACCCGCATCTGCAGGCGGTCGGGTTCTGGCAGGAGGTCGATCACCCCAGCGAGGGGCGTCTGCGCATGACGCGCTTGCCGATCAATTTCTCCGCAACGCCGGCCGAAGTCCGTCGGTTGCCGCCACGCCTGGGTGAGCACGGCGCGGAGATCCTGCGCGAGGCCGGCTACGATGACGCCCAGATCGAGGCACTGGCCGCTGCCGGCGTGACCCGGCTGCCGAGCTGAGGACCGCGGCAGGGCGGACCGACCTGCCGCCGCCGTTCAGTCGCTCAGACCGTAGATCCGCATCACGTTGTCGCGCAGAAGTTTGCGCAGCGGGCCGGGGCGAAAGCCGTGCCCGTCGATCTCACGCACGGTCCGATCGAAGTCGAGGACCGGAAAATCCGTGCCGAAGATCACCTTGTCCTGACCGTAGGTATTGATGTAGTGCACGAAGGACTGCGGCCAGTACTTCGGACTGTGCGCATCGGTGCCGATGAATACGTTCGGATGCTTCCAGGCCATGGCGATCATCTCATCGGTCCATGGTACGCCGACATGAATCCCGATCAACTTGAGCTCCGGCAGGTCGCAGGCCACCGTGTCCAGCAGGATCGGCTGGCCGACGCTTCGCATCGGGTTGTCCGGCGTGTAGATCAGCGACTGCCCGACCTGCATCTGGATGGGGATACCCAGCTCGATGCACTTGACGTAGAAGGGGTAGAGCTTGCGGTGATCGGGCGGAATCTCGAACCAGTGAGGATAGTAATGGGCGCCGATGAAGCCGTATTCCTTGACCGCACGCTCGAGCTCACGGACGCCTGCCATCCCCTCGAAGGGGTCGATACCGGCCAGGCCGTAGAAGCGCCCCGGGTACTGTCGGCAGGCGTGGTAGACCACCTCGTAGGGCACGCGGAAATGTGAGCGCAGGCCCTCGCGCCCGCATTTGACGGCGATCAGGAAAGCGCGCTCGATGCCTGCGGCATCCATGCGCGCGAGCATCTGTTCCAGCGGAATGCCTTGATACGCCTGTTCTTCGCGACCGATCTTGTCGACATAGAACCCCTTCAGGGCCGATGGGCGCACGGCGAGTGCCTCGTCGGTCCAGATGTTCACGACGGCATCGATGGCCAGGACATCACGCTGCGATTCGCTCATGGAGACTCCGGCTGGCTGGGGATACCGGCCGATGATAACCCCAGGCCGGGCGCGTCCGCACTGAGGCTTGCGTACCGGAACTCTCGGGCTACCATGGCGCGGTATTCTGCCTTGCCGGTACCGTCGCTGCTATCGGCAATCGCCGGTCTTGCCGCCTGGAGTTCACTGATGTCCTACCGCCGCGCCCTTGTCTGTCTGCTGTCATGCCTGCTGGTCCCCCTCGCTGCAGGGCCGGCCTGTACCACGCCGCCTGATCGCGGCGGGGCCCCGTCCAGCGCCGCCATCGACACCGCGTCCCCTGGGGGAGGCTGCAGCGAGCCGGTGCTCATGGTGGTGACCGGGACAATCTCCGATCCGCTGCGCATGCGCAGCTACGGGCAGGCCATCCAGGCGGCCGAGATCTATCCGGCCACCAGCGGCTACTACCTGCACATCGGCCAGCCGATCGACATCTTCGAAGGCGAGTACCCTCAAGGCGCGTTTACGGTCATCGCGAAGTTCCCCTGCCTCGAGCACGCGCGTGCATTCTGGTACTCGGAGGCGTACCAGGCGATCATTCCGTTGCGTGAAGGGGCGGCAGACGTCCTCGTGCGGGTCTACCGTGAACTGGAGGCGCCGGAGTTCATGCGTGGACGCCTCGAGGAGGCGCGCTATCTTGCCTTTCCACCGGTGGACGCCATCACGCGTGTCGACTGAACGCACGCCCATCCCCAGGCACTTTGTCGAGGTTGCGGGCCGGCAGGTCCACTACCGGCGGCTCGGTGCGGGTCCGCCGCTGGTGATGCTGCATGCCTCGCCGCTCTCCAGTCAGTCACTCGAGGAGCGCATGCGCCCGCTGGCCGCGCGCTGGACGGTCATTGCACTGGACACGCCGGGCTACGGCCGCTCGGCCCCCTTATCAAACCCGCAACCGGAGATCCTCGACTACGCGATCGCGCTTGAGAAGACCCTGCAGGCACTCGGTCTGCGCCGGGTCGTGCTGTACGGGCGGCACACCGGGGCCTGCATTGCCGTGTCTCTGGCGGGCCGCCTGCCCGACCGGGTGGCAGCGATCTGGTGTGATGGGTACCCGGTGCTCGATGCCACGGCACGTGCGCGCTACCTCGGCGACTACCTGCATACCGCGGCGCCGGTCTGGGACGGCTCGCACCTGACCTGGCACTGGTATCGCTATCGTGAGCAGTGCATCCACTGGCCCTGGAATGTGCAGACGGCGGAAACACGCGCGGACGCCGATCTGCCAGCCCTCGACGAGCTGCATCGCGGAACGCTCGATATGCTCACAGCCCAGCCGTGTTACACCACCGCCTATGCGGCGGCCTTTCGCTTCGATTCGCTTGACGCGCTCGCCAAGGTCAGCTGCCCGGTACTGTTTGCCGCGCGACCCGGAGACTCCCTGTATCGAGCCATCGACGCGCTGCCGTCGCTGCCCCCCTACATGCAGGTGGTCGCGGTACCCCGCGAAGCGGTTGCCGCATCGGCTGTCGAGTGTGAGGCTCTCGAGCGTTTTGCCACCGGCCTGCCCGCGGCCCCGAACCCGCCGTCAGTGACCGCTGGACCCGCCTATGTGCGCGGCCCGTACGGCGAACTGGCCCTCGAGTCCGGAGGGTCTGATGATGGCCGTCCCTGGCTGCTCCTGCCCCCCGCGCCGGGCACGGCGGGGCTGCTGGATGGCGACGCTGAGCGGCAGCGACCGGCCGGCGCCTGGCTGTCGGTCGATCTGCCCGGGCACGGCCACTCCGGGCCCGTGCCCCCTGAACAGCACACGCTGGCAGCGTATGCCGAGGCCATCGAGTGGGTCTGTCGTGAACTCGAGATCCGTGAGCCGCTGCTCTATGGGTCCGGCACCGGCGCCGCAGTGGCGCTGGAGCTGGCGCTGCGCAAGCGCGTAAGCCCAGGGGCGCTGGCGCTGGACGATCTCCCGGTCCTGGCCACCGAGGCCCGCAAGATCTGGCGGGAGCGTCTCGCGATCGAGCTTGCGCCGAGCACGGAAGGCGCCCATCTGTTGCGCGCCTGGCACCAGCTGCGTGATCTGGCACTCTGGGCGCCCGCCCGGGCCGGGCGCCATGACGCCATCCGGCTGCCCGCATGGTCCATCGAGCCGGCCGACCTGCAGCGACGTGTCCTGCCGGTTTTGCTGCGGCCTGAGGCCAGCGCGGCCGGTTGGCGGGCGCTGCTCGCCGAAGATCTGGCCTGGCGGCTGGACGTGCTGGGCGTGCCTCTGGTGCTGGTGTCGCGTCCGGATGCGATGCTGGGCCGGGTGCCGCCGGGCCTCGCCGATCGCCCGGCCGCGGGCGGGCACGTGCTGCAGCTGCCGCTCGGGCGATCGCCAGTGGCGGCGGCGACGGCATCCTGCGTGGCCATGCTGAGCACCGCCCCATCATCCACCTGATCAACCACCCGTAGAGCAAAGGAAGGGAGGGCTATGAACGAGCACCGGGAGTTGACCGACACCTCCGACGCCGAAGCGGGCTGGGTCTGTTTCCTGGACGCGGGCGTCAGGCGGCTGGGCTGGCTGGAGGCGGGACGGGTGAGGCGGGTCGAGCTCGACCTGGCGGCTGCCCTGGCACTTGATGGCCCGCCGCCCGATGCGCTGGCCGAGCGGGCGGCGCACCCCCTGGAGGAGGTGACCCTTGCACTGCCCTGGGTGGCCGGTGCCCGGGTGTTCTGTGTGCAGCGGAATTTCCAGGCGCACGCCCAGGAGCTGGGCGGCGAAGCGCCGGCTGATCCCGCGATTTTTCTGCGTGGGCGTCCGAGCCTGGTCGCCGCCAACGCCACTCTGGTGCGTCCGCGGGTCTCGGAGTGCCATGACTATGAAGGTGAACTGGCCGTGGTGATCGGGCGCCCAGCGCGGCATGTGACGCGGGCACAGGCCCTGGATTACGTCGGCGCGTACAGCTGTTTCAACGATGGCAGCCTGCGTGACTGGCAGCGACAGTCGATCACCGCCGGCAAGAATTTCGATGCCAGTGGCGCATTCGGGCCGGCTTTGGTCCCGGCCGGTCGGGTGGGTGAGCCGGGGGCGCTGGCGATCCGCACCTGCCTCAACGGGCAGGAGGTTCAGTCTGGAAATACACGGCAGATGATCCACGATGTGGCCGCGCTGGTGAGCTATCTGTCCGGAATGACCTGTCTGCGGCCTGGAGATGTGATCGCGACCGGCACACCCGAGGGTGTCGGCTGGGCGCGCACCCCGCCATTGTGGCTGCAGCCTGATGACGTGGTGAGTGTCGAGATCGAGCGCGTGGGCAGGCTGGTGAACCGGGTCGCACTCGAGGCGTGAGCGCCGCATTCGCCATGAAGCCCCATAGACGGCTCGATCGCCGGGCATTGTGTGATCACAGGCACTCTTTCCGGAGGGCGACTGCGTTCTAATACTCGCTGGCTTAAGTTAACATTAGGGGTTTGCAGAGCACCTGCGCGCTTCGTGTGGAGACGCGCACCAGTCACGCAGATCCCGCCAGGCGACGGCAGGTTGAACATGAGCGCATCTCTGAAGGACCGTTACGAGACTTCAGCCCTGTATGGTGGCAACGCTTCGTACATCGAAGCACTGTACGAGGCTTATCTGGAGGCGCCGAAGAGCGTTCCCAAACCCTGGCGCGACTACTTCCGCAGCCTGGGGCAGGGGGCAGGTCATGACATCCCCCATGGCCCGATCGTGGCCCAGCTGCGGGCGCAGTCGAGCGCTCGGGGCGCCACGGGCCGCAAGACCACGACAAGTATTCGCGGCACCGGCGCCTCTGACCAGAAGCAAGCCGCGGTGGCGCGCCTGATCCAGGTCTACAGTCTGCGCGGACATCAGATCGCCGATCTCGATCCACTGCGTTTGTGGGAGCGTCACGTCCCGGCGGTCCTCAAGCTCGACTTCCTTGGGCTCGATGAACGCGACATGGACACTGAGTTCTTCACCGGCGGGCTGGCCGGCACGGGCAGCCAGCGGATGAAACTCCGCGACATCCTCGACCTGCTGAAGAAGATCTACTGCGGCAAGATCGGCGCCGATTTCGCCCACATCTCCCGGGCCCGCGAACGGCTGTGGATTCGCGAGCGCTTCGAGAAGGGGATGATGGTCTCCGGGGGGCTGAGCGATGAGGAAAAGCGCTTCATTTTTCAGCGCCTGACCGCTGCCGAGGGGATCGAGCGCTACCTGCACACCAAGTACGTGGGCCAGAAGCGCTTTTCCCTTGAAGGTGGCGAGACGCTCATCCCGATGCTCGATGACCTCGTCCAGCAGGCCGGGGCCGTGGGTTTCCAGGAAATTGTCATCGGCATGGCGCACCGGGGACGCATCAACGTGCTGGTGAACTGCCTGGGCAAATCCCCCGAGGCGCTGTTCTCGGAGTTCGAAGGGGCCTACGACCTCGACAACCTCAGAGGCTCGGGGGACGTCAAGTATCACATGGGCTTTTCCGCCGATATCCGTACGCCCGGCGGCAACGTGCACCTGGCGCTGGCCTTCAATCCATCGCACCTCGAGATCGTCAACCCGGTGGTGGAGGGATCGATCCGTGCGCGGCAGGCGCGCCGCGGCGACACCGAGGGCAGCACGGCCTTGCCGCTGCTGATTCACGGCGATGCGGCCTTTGCGGGGCAGGGCGTGGTGATGGAGACGCTGCAAATGTCCCAGGCGCGTGGTTTCGCGAACGGTGGCACGGTACATATCGTCATCAACAACCAGGTCGGCTTTACCACCAGCGACCCCCTGGACGCCCGCTCCACGCCGTATTGCTCCGACGTCGCGAAGATGGTCGAGGCGCCGGTCTTCCACGTGAACGGCGATGATCCCGAGGCCGCCGTGTTCGCCACGCGCCTGGCACTCGAGTATCGCCAGGCTTTCCGCAAGGATGTCGTCATCGACCTCGTGTGTTATCGGCGTCATGGGCATAACGAGGCCGACGAACCGGCGGCAACGCAGCCGGCGATGTACCAGGTCATCCGCAAGCATCCCTCCACCCGCACGCTCTATGCCGAACGCCTGGTGGAGGCGGGCGTACTGAAGGAAGACAAGGTCACCGCCATGGCGGATGAATTCCGCGACGGCATGGATGCCGGACGGGCCCAGAACCCCAATGCCCTGGGTCTGATCGGCAACAAGTACACGGTGGACTGGTCGCGCTACATGGAGGCGGACCTGACGGACAGCGTCGATACCGCTATCGGCAGCAAGACCGTGAAAGAACTCGGTCGCCTGATCACCAAGCTCCCCGAGGGCTTCAAGCTGCATCCGCGTGTTGAACGCATCATCCAGGATCGTCGCCGGATGGCCGCCGGTGAGCTCGACATGGACTGGGGTTTTGCCGAGACGATGGCCTACGCCTCGCTGCTCAAGGATAACTTCGATGTCCGACTGACCGGTCAGGACAGCGGCCGCGGCACCTTTTTCCATCGCCACGCGGTGCTCCATGACCAGGTCGAGGCCAGCACTCACGTGCCGTTGGCCCACGTTCGTGACCGTCAGGGCGCGTTTGTCGTCACCGACTCGCTGCTGTCTGAAGAGGCGGTGATGGGGTTCGAGTATGGCTACAGCACGACCGCGCCGGATACGCTGGTCATCTGGGAAGGCCAGTTCGGCGACTTCTGTAACGGGGCGCAGGTGGTGATCGATCAGTTCATCAGTTCGGGGGAGCCCAAATGGGGTCGACTCTGCGGGCTGACGCTGTTTTTGCCACACGGGTATGAGGGCCAGGGCCCGGAGCATTCTTCAGCCCGGCTGGAACGTTTCCTGCAGCTCTGTGCCGAGCACAACATGCAGGTCTGCGTGCCCTCGACCCCGGCACAGATGTTCCACATGCTGCGGCGACAGATGATCCGGCGCACGCGTAAGCCGCTGATCGTCATGACCCCGAAGAGTCTGTTGCGCCACCGCTTGTCGGTATCGCCATTGCACACACTGAGCAAGGGGCGCTTCGAGGAGCTGATCGGCGAGGTCGACACACTGGAGGCCAGGAACGTCCGCCGAGTGGTGTTCTGCAGCGGCAAGGTGTACTACGACCTGATCGAGGCGCGTCGCGGCGCCGACCTGGACGATGTCGCGCTGGTCCGTGTCGAGCAGCTCTATCCGTTCCCTGCGGAGGAGTACGCAGCCACGCTGGCCGCGTATCCGAACGCCAGCGACATCGTATGGTGTCAGGAAGAGCCCCAGAACCAGGGCGCGTGGTACCAGATCCGTCATCGTCTCCAGGAAGCCCTCGGCACCGAGCATCGCCTGCATTACGCCGGGCGTCCGGGTGCCGCAGCGCCGGCATCGGGGATCTACCAGCTCCACGTCGCGCAACAGCAGGCACTGGTGGCCGCGGCGTTGGGGACAGGGGATCAGGATGTATCCCTCGATAACAAGAGTGAAGCAGTCAGGAAGAAAGCATGAGCATCGAAGTCAAAGTCCCTCAACTGCCGGAATCGGTCTCCGACGCCACGCTGGTGTCCTGGCACAAGGGGGAAGGCGACGCGGTTGATCGCGATGAGAACCTCGTCGACCTCGAAACCGACAAGGTCGTATTGGAAGTCCCGGCCCCCCGGGCCGGCACACTCGTGAAAATCGTCGCCAAAGATGGCGCGACAGTCACTACCGGTGATGTCCTGGCCATTCTCGAGGAAGGGGAAGGCGCGGCGTCGGGAAAGGGCGCTGGGGAAACAGCGGCCAAGGCCGAGGACGACGCGCCGGCCGATGAAAACGACGCCACTGCTGCTGCGGCAGGCTCGGATCGTGAGGCCGCCAGCGGCGCTGACAGCGGGGCCGCCAAGCTCAGCCCGGCCGTCCGGCGTCTGGTCGAGGAAAACGATCTTGATCCGCGGGATATCCAGGGCACCGGCAAGGATGGGCGCATCACCAAGTCGGACGTTCTCGATCACCTCGAGCGGCACGATGAGGTGGACGCTGAGGCTGGCGGCGATGTCGAGACCGCCGCCTCGGCACAGCCGGCAAGCCGCCGGAGTGACCGACGCGTCCCGATGACCCGCCTGCGGGCGCGCATTGCCGAGCGTCTGGTCGAGGCGCAGCAGACCGCTGCCATGCTGACGACCTTCAACGAGGTTGACCTGACGGAAGTCATGGCATTGCGGAATCGGCACAAGGATCGTTTCGAGAAAGTACACGGAGTGAAACTCGGCTTCATGTCCTTCTTCGTTCGGGCCGCCGTCGAGGCGCTGCAGAAATTTCCTGCGGTCAATGCGTCGATCGAGGGTGGGGATATCGTCTATCACGACTATCACGACATCGGCATTGCGGTCTCGACCGATCGAGGTCTGCTCGTGCCGGTGCTGCGCGATGCCGGCGAGTTGCCTTTCGGAGACATCGAAAAGGCCGTGGTGGATTTCGGCCAGCGAGCACGCGAAGGGCAGATCACCATGGAGGAGCTCACCGGTGGGACCTTCACCATCACCAACGGCGGAGTCTTCGGTTCGATGATGTCCACACCGATCCTGAATCCGCCGCAGAGCGGCATTCTGGGGATGCACAAGATCCAGGAGCGGCCGATGGTGGTGAACGGCGAAATCGTGGCCAGGCCGATGATGTATATCGCACTGACCTACGATCATCGCATCATCGACGGCCGCGAAGCGGTGCAATTCCTGGTGAGCATCAAGGAGTCGCTGGAAGACCCGGCGCGGCTGCTCCTCGGTCTCTAGGCGGAGATCTTCATGAAAAAGACCTACGATGTCATCGTCATCGGCGGTGGCCCTGCCGGCTATCCTGCCGCCATTCGCGCGGCGCAGCATGGCCTCAGCGCGGCCTGCATCGACGACTGGCAGAACTACGACGGCAGTCGCAGCTTCGGCGGCACGTGTCTCAATGCCGGCTGTATCCCCTCCAAGGCGATGCTCGAGTCTTCCGAACTCGTCCATCGGGCCCACGACGAGTTTGCAGCGCACGGGATCAACGTCGGCAAGGTTGAAGTCGATCTTGCGCAGATGCAAAAACGCAAAGCCGGCATCGTGCGCCAGCTTACCGGTGGGATCGAGATGCTGCTCAAGGCGAACAAGGTCGATGGCCTGCAGGGCCATGGTCGCCTGTTGCCTGATAATGAAGTCGAGTACACCGATCCTGAGGGCAAGGCACATAAGCTCAAGGCCCGCGACGTGATCATCGCCACAGGGTCGACACCTATCGAGCTGCCGTCGGTCCCCTTTGACGGCGAGCGGATCGTCGATTCCTGGGGCTCACTGGAGTTCACCGAAGTCCCGGCGAAACTTGGGGTCATAGGCGCCGGTGTCATCGGGCTGGAACTGGGCAGCGTCTGGCGGCGGCTGGGCGCCGAAGTGACGGTGCTCGAAGCCCTCGACAGTTTCCTGCCCATGGCTGACAAGGCGGTGGCCCGCGAAGCGCAGAAGCAGTTCAAGAAACAGGGCCTGGACATCCGGCTGGGCGCCAAGGTGTCGGCAGCCGAAGTAGGCGACACGGGCCTGACCCTGAGCTACACGGATGCCCAGGGCGAGCAGTCGCTTGAGGTGGATCGTGTGATCGTCTGTGTAGGTCGACGCCCGTACACCGAGGGCCTGTGCGGTGAGGGGGTTGCGCTGGCCATGGACAAGCGCGGGTTCATCGAGGTCGACGAACACTGCCGTACGGCACTCGATCGGGTATGGGCGGTCGGCGACTGCGTACGCGGGCCCATGCTGGCCCACAAGGCCACCGAGGAGGGTGTCATGGTCGCTGACCTCATCGCCGGCGAGGTGGCCGAGGTCAACTACGACGTCATCCCCTCGGTCATCTACACCGCGCCGGAAATCGCCTGGGTTGGACGGACGGAACAGCAGCTCGCCGATTCCGGGGTCGAATTCAAGGTCGGCCAGGTGCCGTTCGGGCCCAATGGCCGAGCGAAGGCGATGGAACAGGCGGCCGGCTTTGTCAGGATTCTCGCGGACAAGGCCAGCGACGAGATTCTCGGGGTCCACATCATCGGGCCGATGGCGGGAGAACTGATCGCCGAAGCGGTGCTCGCCATGGAATATCAGGCCAGTGCCGAGGATCTCCAGCGCACGGTGCATGCGCATCCCACGCTGGCCGAGGTGCTGCATGAGGCCGCTCTGGCCACTGACGGCAAGGCGATCCACGCGCTCAACAAGTAGGCCTGCATCAGATCAGCTTCCGGCGATGCAGCGCCGCAAGTACGGCCTCTGCCGCCGCAGGGGCGGTCAGCAGCGTCGTATCGAGCTGGATATCCGGATGTTCGGGTCTCTCGTAAGGCGCATCGATTCCGGTGAAGTTCATCAGTGCGCCCTGCCGCGCGCGTGCGTAGAGCCCTTTTGGATCACGCGCTTCGACCACTGACAGCGGTGCATCTACAAACACCTCGAGGAAGGCCTGGTCCGAAAACAGGGCCCTCGCCATCTCGCGTTCCGCGCGATAGGGCGAGATGAAGGCTGTCAGCACAATCACTCCCGCCTCCGTCATGAGTCGTGCGACCTCCGCAGCGCGGCGGATGTTTTCCACCCGGTCTCCTGGTGTGAACCCGAGATCCCGGTTCAGTCCCTGCCTGAGGTTGTCACCGTCCAGCAGGAAGGTATGTTTGCCGAGGCCGTGCAAGCACTGCTCTACCAGGTTGGCGACGGTCGATTTGCCGGCGCCCGACAGCCCGGTGAACCACAGCACGAAAGGCTGCTGGCCTTTCATGGCGGCCCGCGCCGCTCGATCGACCTCGCCCGGTTGCGAGTGCAGATTCGTCGCACGCCGCAGGGCATGGCGCACCATGCCAGCCGCCACCGTGTCGTGGTCGAACGGATCGATCAGGATGAAAGTGCCAGTCTCCCGGCTGTCCGTGAAGGCGTCCAGCGGGACAGGGCGGTCCAGGGCCAGGTTGCATACGCCGAATTCGTGCCGGCCAAGTTCGCGTGCGGCCAAGGCTGACAGATCGTCCGGGTCCAGGCGGTGTCTGATGTCGGTGACCGAAGCACCAACACGCGTTGTCCCGAGTTTCAGGGTGTATCGGCGTCCAGCATAGAGCGGCTGCCGACTCAGCCATATCACTGTGGCCTGGAACTGGTCGGTGACTGTCGGCGGGTGCTCGATATCGGCCAGGACACTGCCCCGTGAGGTGTCGACGGGCTGATCCAGGGTCAGCAGTACCGAGCTGCCAGGGAGGGCTTCTGGCAGATCAGCCTCGGGTGCCAGCAGACGGGCGACGCGCGCCTCGGTGTTTCCGGGGAAGACCCGTACCGCCTGCCCCGGGGTCAGGACCGCACCGCTGACCCGTCCGCCGAGCGCGCGGCGTCCATCTTGCAGCCGATACACCCACTGCACCGGCAGTCGCAACGCTCCGCCGCGTTCCTGGCGCGGCGGCAGCGTGGCCAGGTAGTCGTACACACTGGGGCCGTCGAACCATCCGAGGCGGTGGCCTCTGTGCAGGAGATTGTCGCCGCACAGTGCCGACACCGGCAGGCTTTGGGCCTGGGCAAGACCCAGGCGTCTGGCATTGTCGGCGAAGCTGGCGGCGACCGATTCGAACGCCTCCGCCGCGTAGTCGACCAGGTCCATCTTGTTGACCAGCAAGCCCACGTGGTGCACCCCCAGCACCGCCAGCAGCGCGAGGTGGCGTCGCGTCTGCGCAGTCAGTCCCCGGGTGACATCACAAAGAATCAGCGCCGCATCAGCGCGTGTCGCGGCGGTGATCATGTTGTGCGTGTACTGCTCGTGGCCGGGCGCATCGGCGACGCGGTAGCGCCGGCCGGCCAGCTCCATGCTCCGGTAGGCCACATCGATGGTGATGGCCTGCGCGCGCTCGGCCAGCAGGCCGTCCACTACCCCGGCATAGTGCGGCTCGCCCAGAGTCCCCCCATGGGCTGCCAGCCGCTGGCGCTCCTCCTGGTGGAGCAGCCCCGCGTCATCGAGCAGGCGTCCCAGCAGGGTGCTTTTGCCGTCGTCCACACTGCCGCAGATCACCAGTCGCAGCAGCTCCTGGGGCCCGACACTCAAAAGTAACCCTCCACTTTCTTGCGTTCCATGGCCCCGGGGGTGTCGTGATCGATCAACCGCCCGCGCCGCTCGCCATGCGTGTCGGTCTCAAGCTCAGCGATGACCTGATCGAGGGTCCGGGCGCTTGAGGGCACGGCGGCGGTGAGCGGATAGCACCCGAGGGTGCGAAACCGCACGCGCCGGGAGGTTGGACGTTCACCAGCGCCGAGCGGCATGCGCGGGTCATCGACCACCAGCAGTTGGCCCCCGCGCTCGATGCAGGGCCGATCGGCGGCAAAATACAGTGGTACGACCTCGACACCGCGCCAGCGGATGTAGCGCCACACATCGAGCTCCGTCCAGTTCGACAACGGAAACACCCGGACACTCTCGCCGGGAAGGTGGGCCCCGTTGTACAGCGACCAGGGCTCCGCCCGTTGCTCCCTGGGTTCCCAGCCGTGCTGGCCGCTGCGCAGGGAGAAGATGCGTTCCTTGGCGCGAACCGGATCCTCATCCCGACGCGCGCCGCCAATGGCCAGGTCGAATCCGAAGTGATCGAGGGCCGCCCGTAGAGCGGTTGTCTTCAATAGACCCGTGTAATCACTGGGCCCATGAGTGAATGGCGTCACTCCGCGAGCGATGGCCTCCTCATTGCGCTGGATCAGCAGTCGCAGGTCGTGACGGGCGCCCACGCGATCCCGAAATGCATACATCTCGCGAAATTTCCAGCTGGTGTCGATGTGCAGCAGCGGGAACGGCAGGGCGGCAGGGTAGAAGGCCCGGCGGGCCAGCTCGAGCAGCACGCAGCTGTCCTTGCCGAGCGAGAAGAGCAGGACGGGCTGGTCCCCTTCAGCCAGCGCTTCGCGCAGGATATGGATACTCTCGGCCTCGAGACTCGCCAGCAGAGCCGTCGACGATGCTGACATCAGCTCACGACAGCATGTGGCTCATGGCGCATCGGGACACCGGGGACCGAGTGCGGCCTCGAGCGGCGCGAGCCACGGGGAATAATGCCGCCAATGCTCCAGGCCTTCCCGGCTGAGCGGGCGTCGAACCTGTTCGGAGCTGGCCGTTCGCACGACACGGCGCGTGCGATGGAATTCGAGGCAGGCCGGTTCGAAGGGGAGACCGCAAAATGCCAGCAGACGTCTGACCTCGTGCTCGAAATTGTCGACCAGCGTCTCATGCTGGACCCGCAGAATCCGCCCCGGGAGTACCCGGTCCCAGTGGTCCATCAGCTCGACATAGCCCCGGTAGTAACGACCGAGATCCTGCAGGTCATAGGTGAATTCCTGGCCCTCGGCAAACAGTTGCTTGAAACCGCTGAAGCAGCAGGCCATCGGATGACGCCGAGCATCGATGATTCGGGCATTCGGCAGAATCAGACTGATCAGCCCGATGTGTCGGAAATTGTTCGGCATCTTGTCCGTGAACCGGGGTGCACCCTGGCGGTGGACAGCCGTATCGCGCAGGTACTCCTCGCCAAGTTCGTACAGACGGGTCCCGGACAACTCGCGCAGCACGTCAGGGTAGAGGGGCTCTTCGTCAACTCGACGACGGCCACGCAGACGATGGGCAATCGCCAGAATATTCGGCAGTTCGAGCGTACCGTCCACCTGCGAGTGAGACGCGAGGATCTGCTCGATCAGGGTCGACCCGGCGCGTGGCAGGCCGACGATGAAGATGGGGTCATGGCCGGGATGACCCTGGCCGGCCGTGGCGGCCAACATGTCGGCCGTGCAGACCTCCGCCTGGCGTTGCAACTCGTGGTCGGTACGTTCGGCGCTGTAGCGCAGCGTTTCGCGTTTGAGCGCATTGCCGCGCGCATAGTAATCGAACGATTCCTGGTAGCAGTCGCGGTCTTCGAGTGCCTTGCCGAGCGCAAAGCACAGATGAAAGCGGTCTTCCGTGGCAAGGCCTGGCGCCGCCTCCTGCTCGCGCATGGTGGCCACCTCCCGGTCTTCGAACCGGTAGGTCTTGAGGTTGGCAAGACTCCAGTAGGCGTCGCCGAATCCGGGGCGGCCGGCAGCGGCCCGGCGGTAGGCGTCGATCGCGTCGGGTTGGCGTCCGATGGTTTTCAGCGCATGGCCGCGAACCAGATTGAGTTGTGGGTTTTCCGGCGCCTCGGTCAGCAGGTCATCATAGATCTGCAGGGCCTGCGCGTAATCGCCCACGGTCATGCATTGGTTGGCGAACAGGCTGCGGAACGCGGGGTTCGTCGGGTCCGTCTCAAGAACCCTCCGAGCCTCCTCCAACGCGCTGGCGTATTTTTGCCGGCGTTGCAGCACATCGACGTAGTCGATCCGCGCCAGCAGGAAATCGGGCGTGAACTCCAGCACGCTCTCCAGCAGAAACTCAGCATCGTCAAGCACCTGCAGCCGGACACCGAGCGCTGCCAGCAGGCGCATCGCCTCCGGGTGGTGCGGTGTGCGTTGCAGGAAATCACGGCAGAGTTTCTCGGCCTTGTAGAGCTTGCCCTCATGGAGAAAACTGGTGACCGAGACCAGTTCGGGCGGCAGTGCCAGCAGGCGCTCGTGCTGTGCGCGTGAGTTGGCGGCCTCGCGGACCAGACCATGGCGGGTCTGAAGGTCGCCTAGTGCTTTCCAGCTCGCGGGCAGACCTGGATTGGCCACTACGGCCTGCTGGTAGGCTTGCATCGCTTCCGGATCGCGCCCCTGGCGTCGCCGCAGGTGGCCGAGTTCCTGATAGGCCCGGCCGTAGCCTGGGACGGCGGCCCGGAGACGCTCGAGGGTCTGCTCGGCGGCCTCGTACTGACGCCCGTAACGCTGTGCGACCGCGAGGATGTAGAGGAGATCGCGGTCATTCGGGACGTCGACGAGGGCACGCTCCGCCGTCAGCGCAGCGGCCCCCGCCTGGCCAAGCTGAAGCAGTTCCCGGGCGCGCCGCGCCGGGTCTTCTTCAGACGCTTGACTGGTCACGACGTCACTAGAAGTCCACCGAAAAACGCAAGCTGGCGGTACGCGGTCGGTTGGTCGCAATACGCCGGATATTGTCCTGAGAATTGATGAAGACTTCGGCGCGTTTGTCGGTGACGTTCTCGAGGTACAGGCCCGCGCTCCAGTTGTCCCGGGCCACGCCCGCGGACAGATCAAGCGTCGTGTAGGCGTCCTGTTGCTCGCGCTCCTGCACGATCAGGGAGCTGAAGCTCGAACTTGCGTACTGTACGGCGCTCTGTAGGTGCCACTGATAACCGATCGCACCCCAGTCATAGCGCGCGCGCAGGTTGCCCTGGAATTCTGGCGTGAGCGGCAGGCGGGCACCTGGCTCTGGCAGCTCCACGATCTGCGCCGAGACCTCCTTGAGTTCGGTGTCATTGTAGGAAAACGCCCCGAACAACGTCAGGTTCTCGGTGGCCGCCCAGGCCACATCGCCCTCCAGACCCCAGATTTCGGAGTCGGCAGAGTTCTCGATGAAGGTCAGGATGGAGACATTCTCGGGATCGAAACGGCTCACCTGCATGTCAGTCCAGTCGATGTAGTACAGGTTGCCGTTGAATCTCAGGCGTCCGTCCAGCCACCGGCTCTTCCAGCCAAACTCGTAGTTTTTCACGTCGTCGGTGTCGTAGGTGGTCGGCACCGTCGGGAAGTCGAGGTTCAGCGAGTACACGCCGCCACCACGGTTGAAGCCGCCCGGCCGGAAACCCTCCGAATACGTGAAGTACAACAGTGCGTTCTCGGTCGGCATGACATTGACCGTGAGTTTCGGGATCCAGCCTGTCAGCTTCAACGGGTCGGTGCTGTGACCGGGGACATCAGGGTCTACTGCGCCCGGTGCGGGAGGGGCATTCGGGTCGAATCCGGGCGCGTTGATGCTGCCCGCGTTGTCGTAGTTTCTGCCCGCGCCCTGGTCGATGGAACCCGCGAAGATGCCGCTGGCGAAGCTCGACTGCCCGCGAAATCTCTGTTCGAGATCGTAATAACGCAGTCCCAGGGTCACCTCGAGCAGTTGCGGGATCACATCGAAGGTCAACTCGCCGAATACCGCAAGCTGCTCTTCGGTCCTGATCACGTCGTTGAAAAAGGCGACCCCAGGCGCCCGGGTATCGGGATTGTTGGCGGCCGCGCCCGGAATGGGCGTATTCGGTGCGAATCCGAGCTCAGTCACCGCGAGATACAGAAAGTCATCCTGGGTGCGGATCTCGAAGTCGTCATAGAATACGCCGGCCGTGAGCCGCCAGCGGTTTTCGACTGGCGTATTGATCCGCAGCTCGTGGGTGAAGCGCTCCTGCTCCTGGTAGATCTGTGTCCCCTTCACCGGAGTCCGACACTCACGGCCGCCCGGCGTGATGAAGCGCGGATCGATGCCGTAGTTCACGATGTAGGCGGG
>PWZL01000035.1 GCA_003567475.1 Gammaproteobacteria bacterium
CAGCGGCCCAGCCAGTCGCTGACCTCGCCGTAGAAGTGGCGGCTGTTGTGGCCGTTCATGATCCAGTGATTCTCGTTCGGGTAGACCAGCAGGCGGCTCTCGATCTGCTGGCGCTGAAGTGCCGACCAGTACTCCAGCACATTGGCCAGCGGGACCCGGTAGTCGAGCTTGCCGATGGTCACCAGCACCGGGGTCTGCCAGTTCTCGGCCAGCCGGATCGGGTTCTGCTCGCGCCACACCGGGAAGTCCTCGTCCATCCACGGGGGACCGCCGATGTTCACCTCGCGGCCGTAGATCACGTCGCTGGTGCCCCACTGGGTGGCGAGATTGACCAGACCGGCGTGGCTGACCAGACAGCGGTAACGGTCGGTCACCCCCTGCATCCAGTTGGCGAGATGGCCGCCGTAGCTTGCCCCCCCGGCGCACTGGCGTTCGCTGTCGATGAACTCGAAGCGGGCGATGGCCTCGTCGGCGGCCTGGTTGATGTCGTCGGCTGGCCCGGCCAGCGGATCGCCCTGGATGGCCTGGGCAAAGGCCTCACCGAAGCCGGTCGAGCCGGTGTAGTTGGTCATCAGTACGACAAACTCGGTGCCGGCCAGCAGGTGATAATTCCAGCGCAGGAAGAAATAGTCGCGTGAATTCAGATGCGGTCCGCCGCGCATCATCACGAACAGCGGGTAGCGCCGCTCGGGATCGAAGTTCGCGGGGCGCACCAGCATGCTGTGCACCTGGGCACCGGCGGCATTCTCGAACCAGAAGTGCTCGACCGGCTGAAGGTCGAGTTCGGCGACGCGGTCGGTGGTGAAGGTCGTCAGCGCCTGGTGTCCGCCTCGACGCAGGTCCAGGCGCACCACCTCGGGCGGGCTGACTGCACTCTGGAAGCTCGCGAGCAGCAGCGGACGGTTGCCCAGACGCGCGCCGGAGAGTCCCGTGTAGATGCCGCTGTCCATGTCGAAGGCCAGCCGGATGTCACGGCCGCGATTGTCGGCACGGAACAGCTTCACGTGGGCGGCATCATCGGCCAGCATGAAGATCTCCCGGCTGTCCGGGGAGATGCTGTATTCGAGCACGGCCCGGGCCTCGGGCAGCTCGATCTCGACCCGCGCTTCGGCACCCGGCCAGTCGAGCCGCATCAGGCGTGCCGCGTTGTAGACGCGGTCGGTGCGGGGTGCACGCAGCGCGTACAGACTGGCACCGTCCGGGCTGAATGCGGGCGCCCCCCAGCTGTCACCGCCTTCCAGGCCATCGTGGCCGGTGAGGCGCTGCGGCTCACCGCCGGTGGCCGGCACCTGCCAGAGTTCGGTGTTGCTGAAGTCGAAGGCGGCGCGGTCCCGATTACGGGTGGCGACGAACACCAGCGATTCCCCGTCCGGTGCCCAGACGGCATCGAGTTCACTCCCGCCCGCGGTGCTGCGCCCGCCGTAGCCGGGCATGGCGACCAGCGCGCTGCCGGCCAGCAGGTCGACCGCGCCGGTCTCGCCCAGGGTCTGCACCAGCAGCCGCGGTTGGCGCTCCGGCAGCCAGCGGTCCCAGTTGCGGATCGGGAAGCCCGTATAGGTGTAGACCTCGTGCCTGCGCTCGGATTCTTCCTTGGCGATCCGCTGGCTGTCCTCGTCGTTCAGCGCGTCGGGATGCACGTCGCTGGTGAAGGCGATGCGGGTGCCGTCCGGCGAGAAGCTCGGCGCGCGCGCGCCGGAGCTGATGGAGGTGACGCGCTCGGCCTCGCCGCCGGCCACCAGGTCGAGCAGGTACACCTGGCTGGCGTCATCGCCGTCGCGCCGCGCCGTGAACGCGATGCGCTGGCTGTCCGGGCTCCAGGCCACGCCAGTCTCGCGACCACGCGCGAAGGTCAGCTGGCGGGGCGGGGCACTGCCGTCGGTGGTCACCAGCCACAGGTGCGAGGCCTGTTCGTCGCTGTCATAGGCCGGGCGCGTGACCTCGACGATGGCCTTGCGGCCGTCCGGGCTGATCTGCGGCTGACCGACCCGCGGCATCAGCCACAGGTCTTCATGGGTGATGGGGCGTGGGCCGTCATTGGCCAGGGCGGGCAGGCCGAGCAGCAGGACCAGCAGGGTGAGCGAGCGTAACAGCATGGGGCAGACTCCGAAGGGCCAGTGTCAGCCCGGAGTCTGCCAAACCTGGGCGGGCGCGGCCACCAGCACCGCCTCCAGGCTCCGAGTCAGCTGTTCACGGAGTTCGGCCCAGGCCGAGGCGGGTTGTCCGGCGATCGCCTGGTTGACCTCGAGTTCGATGCCGAGATACACGGTCGCCGCATGGCGCTTGCGCAACGCCGTGGTCAGACCATCGGCGCGGCCAAGATAGGGGTAGTTGCGACGGACGCAGAGCGCGGGCGCACGGTGCTGAAGTGCGCTCTGCCAGCGCTGGCAGAACACGCGCTCCGGTGGGCGACGGGGATCGTAGAGCAGGCCGATGTCGGCCTTGCGGCGGACACCGTCGAGGACCGCTGTGAAGGTATGCACCGACACGTGCACGACCTGTGAATGCCGGGACAACAGGCGCTCGAGCGCACTGTCGACCTGCCTGCGATAGGGCGTCCAGTACTGCCGGACCAGCGCCTCGCGGGCGGCAGCCGACAACCCGCGAGTGATCTCGGAATAGCGTCGACCACGTCCGGGCGAGCGGTTGAGGTCGACCAGCAGGCGGGTCACGGTGGCCTCGATGAGCGGCGCGTCGAGACTGTGCGCGAGCTGTCGAGCGATGACGAGACTGCCGATGTCCAGTCCCCGGTGAGAGTCGAGCCATGCCTCGCGCCCGGCGAACAGCGCCGCGAACTGCGCAGGGACCTCGTTGCCCCCATGTTCGCAGGTGATCAGCATGCCCGTTGCTGGCTTCGGCATCGCGGCTCAGTCTTCCGGATTGAACAGCTCGCCGCGCTCCAGACACTGGCAGAGTTCGCGGTAGATGGCGCGCAGGCGCGTCGGCGTCGGGGTCTCTCCGGCCGCCGTCAGCAGGCGGCGGGCCAACGGGCCTTGTTCGAAGATCAGTTCGAGCGGCCCCGCCCAATCGCCAGGCGGCAGCGTCACCTGGCGTGCCAGCAGCGCCTGCCACAGCGCCTGCAGCGTCAGCGGGCTGGGCGGCAGGCCGAGGCAGCTCAACAACGCGCGGTCGTCCACGATCGCACGTTCACCCTCACGGATGGCTGCGAGCAGCACGCGGGCCAGGGCCTCGGTGGCTACCGCGTCCTGTGCCTCAGGGGTGGCGAGCGGGCCATCGTACAGCGCGCGGACCAGTCCGACGACCGCCGCCACTACGGCGAGATCAGCCTGCGGGGTTTCCTGGACGTCGAGCAGGCGGATCTCGATGGCATTGCGATCGAAGCGCGCGATGGCTCCGCGGGAGTTGAGCCACTCATGCTGCAGCACCCCGTCAGGGTCGAAGGCGGCGATGTCGCGATACATGGGTGCGAGTATCCGTGCCTCATAGGCCGCGCGCGAGCCGACCACATCGGGGATGACGGCGCCGGTCACGCTGGGGATCCGTTGGGCGTTATGACGGTAGGCCTCGAGACGGGCGTCGAGCAGGCCGGTGAAGCGGCCTTCCAGGAACGGTGAGCTGGCCGCCAGGCCTGGCAGCAGGGGCAGCACGATACGCACGGCCGAATGCAGCCGCGCGAATTCGGCATCGTCAGCGAACGGCAGGTTGATATGGACGCTCTGCAGATTCGACCAGCCATGACCCCGGCACCCGAAGATGCGATCGTAAGCCTCGTAGACGATGTCGTACTCGTGTGGCCAGAGACGGGTCTGTGTCAGCGGTGTCATCCAGGGGTGGGCGGCGCCTGGCATCAGACGGGCACCATGCGCGGCCAGCATATGGTTGATACGGGTGACCTCGGCCTGGAAGAGCGCCGGCAGCGTCTCCAGCCGCGGCGCCGGCCCGTTGGTCTTGATCTCCAGCACATGCAGCACCAGCTCATTGGACCAGGCCAGGGGTCCTCGCTCGATTTCACTCAGGTAGGCGCCGGCGACCCCGTGAATCAGTCGATCACTGAGCGGGGCCACGTCGAGGCTGCGGCGCTCGACGATCATGTATTCGATCTCGATGCCGTAGCCGGTAAAGGCCTGCAGTGGCGCAGCCGCGTGGTTCATGGGTGTTCCTGGGGACGCTTGCGCGCCTCGATACGATTGAGAAAGACGCCCATGATCTCGCGATACAGCGCACTTTTGAGCACCGCGTCTTCGACGCCGGCATCGATGCTCGGGTTGTCATTGACTTCGATGACATGGCAGCGGCGGCCGACCTGCTTGAGGTCCACGCCATACAGGCCGTTGCCGATGAGGTTGGCCGCCCGCAGCGCGGTACGCACGACCTCCGGAGGGGCCTCGCCGACAGCCATCGTCTGTGCATTGCCTGCGTGCGCGCGGCCGCTGCTGTCGCGGCGGATGATCTGCCAGTGCCGTCGCGCCATGAAATACTTGCAGACATATAACGGCCGGCCATCGAGGACACCGACGCGCCAGTCGAAGGGGGTCGGCAGGAATTCCTGGGCGACCACCAGGTCCGATTGTTCGAGCATGCTGCGGACCGTCTCTGCCAACGCCGCTTCGTCATCCACCTTGATCACCCCGCGCGAGAACGCACTGTCGGGTTGCTTCAGCACCACCGGCAGGCCGAGCGTGGCGGCGATCTCACCGGCGTTGTCCCGGTGGACAATCAGCGTGCGCGGCGCGGGAATATCGTGCTGCTCGAGCAGTTCTGCCAGATAGACCTTGTTGGTGCACTTGAGAATGGAGTCCGGATCGTCGATCACGACGATGCCCTCGGCTTCCGCGCGGCGGGCGATGCGGTAGGTGTGATGATTGACCGCAGTGGTCTCGCGGATGAACAGACCATCGAATTCCGCCAGCCGGCCTGCATCTTCGCGGGTGATCAGCGTCGCGCTCATGCCGACGCTTTCGGCGGCGCGTATGAACTGCGCCAGCGCGCGTGTATCGGAAGGCGGCTCCGGATCGTCCGGGTCGTGCAGGATGGCCAGGTCGTAGCGGGTCGCGCTGCGCCTGCGATAGCGACGCTGGCGACCGGCGAAGTAACGCGTGGCCGCCTGGACGACAAACTCGCGGTGGTGTTCGGGCACATCGGCTGCCGCGATCGGGCGCACGCCGCGCAGCTGCCACTCGCCCTCGCGGCGTTCGAACTCGGCGCGCAGCAGAGGGGCCTCGAACAGACCGAACAGGCTGCCGGCCAGCGCGTTGTAGCGGGTGGTGATGTTACGCCCGAAGTAGATGCTGAGGATGAACCGGTCCGACTGCAGGTGACCCAGCGCGCGGCGCACCTGTTCATCGATCTCCGCCGAGAGCAGCCGGACCACCCGCTGTGAGCGCATGTCCTGGATCGCCGTGACACTGGGGCGTGGACGGTGTCCCCGCGCGGCGGCGAGCAATGATACGTAATAGCCGACGCTCTGGTAGCGGTAGGACTTGCACAGATTGAAGACCCGGGCCGTGCGATCCCGGCTGAACGCCGGGTCGGTGAGATAGGCGCGGGCGGGCACCACCTCGACGCCGGGGACGTCGAGTGGCCAGTCCTCGGGGCGGGTGACGACGAACAGAATGTTCACGGGTGTCGACCGGTCAGTGGCGGTGGTCAGGGGGAGGACGGATCACCAGGAGATTGGCATCGTAGGTCAGGATGCCGAGCAGGATGCTGCAGATCAGCCGCTCGATGCCCACCTCGTAACAGTGGGCGGGCGACAGCGGATTGGGGTGCATCGGGTCGGCGACCAGCACGCTGCGCTGCTCGCTGCGATACCCGACCAGCAGTACGAAGTGCCCGGCCGGCTCCCCACGGAGGTCATCGGGATCGTCGTTCGGACCGAACTCGCGCGCGTCCCGGTAAAGGTAGGTTGACGACAGGCCGGTGAGCACCGGCAGACGCTGACGGAGCAGCCGCCGCAGCAGGCCTGCGGTGAGGTCTTCGAAACGCAGTTCCCCGCCGAGGGCGAGGAATTCCAGGTAGCCGCGGGTCGCGGTGGCGAGCTTGCGGTCTTTCTTGAGCTCGGCCTGGGCGATCAGCCGTCGCGCGATATGACTGCCATCGCCAGTGAACCAGGTCGGGTCGAAGACCCGCAGGTTGTAGGTGTAGATCGTCGCGGCGTAGCCGCGACGCAGGGCATGGTTGGCAAGGAAAACGTCCAGCGTGCCGCCGGTGTCCAGCCGCCGCGTCTCCGCGAGCACCTGCTCCAGAGGAATGTCTTCGCCGTGATAGCCATACAGGCCATGCAGGCAGGTCGGACCGCAAGTCGAATCGTCGGGCTGCGCCAGCAGGGGAACCTGCAGCTCGACGTCCAGCGGAAGGCGGGTCATGAGGGTGCCACCGGCAATACGGCAACAGCGCGCGTGCGCGGATCATACGCCCGGCGTTGGACAAAGCAAGAGGGTCTGGGGTCAGTCCATGCGCACCGCAACTCACCCTGGAGGTCGGGCTCAGCCCGCCGCTTCGACGCGGGGGGTTACCGGCCGTCTGGCCTGGGCGATGCGGAAGCGCCCGGCGACAAACGACCAGTCCGCGAGACTGGCATTTCCCGCCGGGTTCAGCCCGCTGACGTGCAGATCGCTGTAAGCGGCCGCGAAGTTCAGGGGCATGGCGCCGGTGAGGTTCTCGGTCAGTGCGGCCCCGGCTTCGGCGAACGCGGCTTCGGCACGTTCCAGCCAGCCCTCGTTGGCCGAGTAGGCGAAGGCCGTGATGGCGCCGTGTTCGCGGGCGTCACGGGTGGCCCGGGCCAGCGCCTGGTCGGCGTCGGCCGCCTCGATGATGAAGGCGATCGGACCGAACACCTCGTCTGAATAGAGCTCGTGGCGATCGATGTCCAGACCGATGACCAGTGGCGTCGCCGTCCACGCTTGCGGATGATCCGGATGGGCATAGGCCGCCGAGGGCCTGAGCACCTGTCCGGCCTCGGCGCCGCGCTGCTGCCAGTGCTCGATGAGCCGCAGGGTGTCGCGCGACTGGATCGTACCCATGACGCTGGCCGCGCGCGCCGGTGCTTCGGCGATCACGTCGATGGCGGCAACAATGGCCGCGCGAACCTCATCGGCAGAATGGTGTCCGGCGGCGCTCTCGATACCGCCGGCAGGGACAAAAATGTTCTGCGGGCTGGTGCACATCTGCGAAGAGAACAGACACACCGAGCCGGCGATCGCGGCTGCCATGGCTGGCAGCGAGTCGCAGGACTCGATGACCACCGAATTCACGCCCGAGGTTTCGGTATAGCAGGGCCGCCCGCCAGCATGCGCCTCGACCCAGCGGCCAAAGCGTGCGCTGCCGGTGAAGTCGATGATGGCCGCCTGGGGGTGCTCGACCAGCACTTTGCCCAATGGCGAGGTGGTGGTGTCGACGCACAGCTGCACGAGGTTCGGGTCCTGGCCGTTGTCGGCAAGGACCTGCCGCAGGGTCTCGACCGTGATCGCCATGGGCAGCACGCAGCCGGGATGCGGCTTGACCAGCACGGGATTGCCGGTGGCGAGGTTCGCGAAGATCGCGGGATGGGCGTTCCAGGTCGGGAAGGTGGCGCAGCAGAATACCACCGCCGGCCCGAGCGGCATGATCCGGTAGCGTTTTTCAAGGACCACCTCGTCCTTGCCGAAACGTTTCTGCCAGCGGGCTTCGCCCGGCACCTGCTGCTGTGCCTGCCAGGCCAGCGCCAGCGCCTCGAGCCCGCGGTCGAGCGCATTCGGGCCGGAGCCCGCGTAGGCCATGGCGTAGCTCTGTCCGGCCGTATGCATGACGGCATGGGCATTTTCGAAGGCGCGGTTCTCCAGCTGCGCGAGCATCTCCAGGCACAGGCCTACCCGCGCGCGGGGCCCGGCGTCCCGCCAGGCCGGCATGGCGGCGCGGGCCGCGCCGAACAGGGTGTCGACGTCACAGCGCGGGTAGCTGATACCCAGCGCCTTGCCGGTGTAGGGCGAGACTTCCTCGCCGATCCAGTCGATGGTGCCCGGCTGATCGATCGCGAAGCGCTGTCCCAGCCGGGCCTCGAAGGCCGCCTTGCCGGCGCGCGGCGCTTCCTCACCGTGCACCCGGGTGCTAGGCGACTCACGGAAGGCTGTGTAGGCACTGCGCTCGGCCAGGGCGGCCTGCGCGTCTGCAAGGCGCTTGCGGTGGGTATCGAAGTGATCGGGACTCATGACTGGGGATCTCTTGGAACGGAGTGGGTGTGACCACGCACGGCCTGCGGGTTTCAGCTGCCGGCTCGGCGCCAGCGCAGCCGGTGCGTGCGGGTGTGGTCAGCGCCAAGGCGCTCGGTGGCGGAGAGCTCCAGCACCTCGCCCTGCAGTTGCGCATGTCTGCGCTGTTCGGTGCCGAGCATCGCGGGATTCAATGCGAGGGTAAGGCGATGCACCATCGTGTCACCCTCGAGTGTCCAGGTGCCGGCGTAGCAGAAAAAACTGGTGAAGGCGTCGCGACACTCCTCGGCCGGTGCCTGCCGTGGCGAAGCGGTACTGAGCGGGCGGCGGCCGGCGGCCTGGATCACCGCACTCATCCGCCCGTCTCCGGTGTAGCTGATCTGGCCGTTGGCGTCGGCACCGAAGGGATAGCCCGGTGGCCGGCCATCGTCATAGTCGATTCGCCAGTCCACCAGGTCCCAGGCACCGATCAGCTGCTCGGCGCGCACGCTCAGCCGTCCAGTTTGGCGCGCAACTCACCACGCACGACCTTGCCCAGCGCGTTCCGGGGCAGCACGTCGGTGAGCTCCAGGCGCTCGGGCAGCTTGAACTTTGCCAGCCCCTGGGCGGCCAGAAAGCCCGTGATGTCCTCGAGCGTGACCGTCTCGCCCGCCTTCGGGACGGCGAAGACGCAGACGCGTTCACCGAGGGTGTCGTCCGGATAGCCGACGGTGGCTGCTTCCGTGAGCTTCGGATGGGCGGCCAGCAGGCTGTCGAGCTCGTCCGGCGAGATGTTGTAGCCGCCGCGGAGGATGATCTCCTTGCGGCGTCCGACGAATCGGTAGTGGCGCGGCGGGTCCTCGTCGTCGGCGATCTCGAACAGGTCGCCGGTGTGGAAATAGCCGTCGTCGGTGAAGGTGGTACTGCCGGCGGCATCGCCAAGATAGCCGTCAAAGATCGTGGCGCCGGCGATCTGCAGTTCGCCCACCTGTCCCGGGGAGGTGATCGTCTTGCCGGTGTCGGGGTCGACCAGGCGTGTCTGCACCATTGCGGCCACGCGGTTGTCCCAGTCGATGCCCCCGACGCCGAAGCGGGGGAACAGCACCGCGCGGGCTTCCGGGTCTGGAATCTCACGCGGACCACTGACCAGCGAGATCCCTTCGTTGGACCCGAACAGGTTGATGATCTGGACGTCGTGATTTTCGGCGAAACCCTTCACCATCCACGGCGACAGTGGTGCTGAGCCTGAACCGATGGCCCGCAGTTTCGACAGGTCGACTTTCGCGAGCACCTGCTCCTGCTTCAACAGCATGTTCAGCAGGGCCGGCGGGGCGATCGTGAACGTAGTGCCTTCCGCGGCGATCTGCTGGAGGAACACCGGCAGGTCCAGCGGGTGATGCAGCACCATCTTGGCGCTGCAGCGCAGCCAGTTGAACAGAAAGCCGCCGATGCTCGCCATGTTCACGAACGGGAAGGGGTTGAGCAGGACATCGCCGTCGCGCAGTTCAGCGGCGTCGTATGTCGCCCAGCCGATGGCCAGCCACTGGTTGTAGGTGCGCGGCACGCCTTTGGGCGTACCGGTGGTGCCGGAGGTCCAGCAGATGGTGTAGACGTCGTTGGCGTCGACCTCGGCCGCTGGCGCGCTGGCGCCCTCGGCCAGCGCCGCCGCGAGTTCGTCGTCCAGGCCTTCGCCCCCTGCGGGCACGTCGCGGCCGAGAAACAGCCTGGCGCCAAGCTCGACGCCGTCGGCGAAGGCGTGCGCGCCGTAGGGCTGGTCCTTGAGACGCGTCACCGTGAGGTAGGCGCGCGCGCTCACGGTGCGTGAGGCCATGCGCAGCTCGTGGGCGCCGTACTGCACGGGCAGGGGGCTGATCACGGCGCCCAGGCGGGCGACGGCCAGGTAGAGAATCACGAATTCGGCGATATTCGGCAGCTGCGCCACCACGATGTCACCCTTGCCGATCCCGTGTTTCGTCAGGACCTGCGTCCAGGCCCCCACGTGTTGCTCGAGTTCCGCGTAAGTCAGTCGCAGCGCCTCGCCATCACAGAGCTCGCTGCGGTTGGGCTGATCGACCAGCGCTTCGCGCTCGCCATGGCGCGCGACCGCAGCGCGAAACAGCGTGTCCAGTGTGTCCGTTCCCCACCAGCCTCGTGCGGTGAACGCCTCGATCCGTGCTTCCCTGGAAAGCGTCATGTGGTCTCCCCCTCTGTCGTTCAAGTTCAGGCGGCGCGGCCGCTGGTGGGCAGCGCTGAGGCCTCCCGGTATTCGGCTGTCAGGCGGTCGACAAGTTCGGCCACACCGGTGACTTCATGCACCATGCCCACCCCCTGTCCGGCGGACCAGACATTCTTCCAGGCCTTGGAGCCCTCCTGCGGATCACCGAAGTTCACCGGCTTGGCGGCGGCGAGCGCCTCGGCGTCATAGCCGGCCTGCTCCAGGCTCGGGCGCAACCAGTTCGCCGGGACGCCGGAGATCGCGGCCGAGCAGACGATGTCGCGGGCGGTGCAGTCGACCAGCATCTGGCGGTAGTCATCGCTGGCCATGCTCTCGCGGGTGGCGATGAAGCGGGTGCCCAGATAGGCGAGATCGGCGCCCAGCACCTCGGCTGCGCGGATGCCGCGCCCGGTGCTGATACCCCCGCCGAGCACGATGATGCCGTCCCAGAACTCGCGCACCGCCTCGACGAAGGCGAAGCCTGTGACCTGGCCGGTGTGGCCGCCGGCGCCGGCGGCCACGAGCACCAGGCCATCGACACCAGTCTCGGCCGCTTTGGCGGCAAAGTCGATACTGTTGACGTCGGCCAAGACCAGCCCGCCGTAGCCGTGAACGGCATCGACCGCATCGCGTGGGCTGCCGAGCGCGGTAATCACGACCGGGGCACGGTGGCGCACCACGAGTTCCAGGTCCTGATCACGCCTGGCGTAGGATTTATGCATGACGAGATTGGCGGCCCAGGGGGCATCATCCTCACCGACCTCGGCGGCAATGCGCGTCAGCCACGCCTCGAGAATCTCGGCGGTGCGGGCGTTGGGTGCCGGAAAACAGCCGATCATCCCGGCCCGGCAGGCGGCGATCACCAGCTCGGGTCCGGAAATCAGGAACATGGGCGCCGCGATCGCGGGCAGGCGCAGGCGCTGCTTCAAGTGTTGTGCTGAAGTGGACATGACTCCCCTGACGTGTCACTTTCGTAAAGAGACTGGAAGCTAGCAACGCGCCCGGGGCTTTGCAAGTTCGGGACGAAGATATAAGGGGCGGCGCGGGGGTGCGCCGAGGGCACTATGTTCGACAGCGCCTACATCAGGGCGAGCTCGGTCAACCGGGCCCTGGACGTGATCGGCGATCGCTGGCTGATCATGATCCTGCAGCAGGCCTGGTTCGGGGTCCGTCGCTTCGACGACTTCCAGACCCGGCTGGAGCTGGCCCGCAGCACGCTCACCAACCGGCTGAAGCACCTGGTGGAGCACGAGGTGTTGGTGCGCGAGGCGTACAGTGACCGCCCGCGGCGCTACGAATATCGCCTGGGGCCCCGGGGGCGGGCGCTGTACCCTGCAGCGCTGATGTCGCTCGCCTGGCAGCAGCGCTGGGCGCCGCCCACAGATCAGGCGCCGGTGCTGTTGCGACATCTCGACTGCGGTGCACTCACCACGCCGCGCATGCACTGCGCGGACTGCGGTGGCGAAGTGGATCCGCGCGACGTCGACTACGCACTCGGCCCAGGCGCCCGGGAGGTGTCCGCGCGCTCGCCACGCCGACGGCGCAGCACCGTGGAAGGCCAGCCGGCCACCCGCACGCTGGTGTCTCATGAACTGCTGGAACTGCTGGGCGATCGCTGGACGCCGCAAGTGGCCGCGACCGCATTTTTCGGGCTGCGGCGCTTCGAGGACATGCGCGAGGCGCTGGAGCTCGCGCCGAATATCCTGGCCGACCGGCTGCGACGCCTGGTCGAACTCGGCATCTTCCGCACCGAGGTCTACCAGACCCGACCGCAACGCCTCCATTACCGGCTTACCGACAAGGGCAGGGCCTTCTACCCGATTCTGCTGGCGCTGATGGACTGGGGCGATCGCTGGTATGCCCCGGCGACCGGCGCACCGGTGATCCTGAGCCACCGGCCCTGCGGGGCGACGTTGCGCCCGCAGCTGGTGTGCAGTGTCTGCGGCGGGCTGCTCGACAGTCACAACGTCGCCCCGGTGGCGGCGACGCCCAGCGTGGTGCGCTCGCAACAGCGCTGAGTCCACCCTGATCCAGACCGTGCATGGCGATCATGCGGCGCTGTGTCTTGACAGCCCAGTGAGCGCAATTCCATACTTCAGCTGTTCGTTGCATAACGAGACTAGCCGGAAACGTCCCGGCGCGTCGATGCAACGAACGCGCTGCAGACGGGTAACGCCTGCAGCCGCTTTTGGGGGAGAGTCCACGGTGCCGTGCGGGCCTGATCGCCTGTCGCCGCGCCAGCCTGGCGTATCGCCGTGATGCCAGGCCCTCCCGCCATGTTTCACGGATCCGGGCCGCTCCCGGTGACAGGTCACACATGTCCGTCGCGGCGCCACCGGCGCCCGCCGCTGGGGAGAGAACCATGAAGACGCATGCCTCGCTTATCGCTGCCGCAGTGGCCACCGCGCTTGGAGGCTCGGCGCTTGCGCAGGAGCGCACGCTGGCCCTCGACGAGATCGTGGTCACCGCTCAGAAGCGCGTCCAGGACCTGCAGGACGTGCCGATCGCGATCTCCGCCTTCGATGCCGGTTTCCTCGAGACCTCCGGCGTGGGCACCCTGGACGAGATCGCGTTCCGCACGCCCGGCCTGACCATGGGTCGCTTCAACGCTGTCCAGCCGGAGATCTTCATCCGGGGTATCGGCTCGACCGACCAGTCCGCCGCCGGCGACGCGTCCGTGGGCGTGTTCGTCGACGGGGTCTACCTCGGGCGTCTCGGCACGCTGGATTTCGATTTTTTTGATCTCCAGCGCATCGAGGTGCTGCGCGGCCCCCAGGGCACGCTGTACGGCAAGAACGTCGTGGGTGGCGCGGTCAACATCGTCACCGCCCCGCCGACGCCGGAGTTCGAGGCCCGCGCTGAAGCCGGTGTCGGCAACTACGACCGCAGGAGCCTGCGCGGTTACGTGAATGGCGGGTTGACCGATGATCTCGCCGGCAAGATGACCGCCTCCTGGCTGGAGCGAGACGGCTATGCGACCAACGCGACCACCGGCAACAAGCTCTCCGACGAGGACAACATCACTCTGCGCGGCCAGTTGCTCTGGACGCCGACGGAGACGCTCGATATCACCATGGCCGCGGACTGGTCGCGCGACCGGCTCGCGGGGCCGAATCGCAATAGCGTCGGTGAGCAGTTCGTGTTTTTCCCGTGGTTCGCGCTGGACTTCCCCGGTGCGCCGCTGCTGCCATTCACGGTATCGCCCAGCAGCGCCGATCCCTTTACCAACGAGTTGACCATCGACGGCTACCAGGACCGTGATGTCTGGGGGGTCTCGTGGAACGTGCGCTGGGATTCACCGCTGGGTGAATTCACCTCGATCACCGCGTTCCGTAACGGGGAATACGACATTCTGCAGGACTTCTCCAGTTCGGATGCCCCGCTGGTGGTGCGTAACGCCATCGACAAGATCGACCAGTATTCGCAGGAGTTCCGCCTTGGCGGCCTGGCGATGGACGACCGGCTCGACTGGCTGGTCGGCGCCTACGGTTACCGCGCCGACATCAGTCGCCTGGAGAACAACGACTTCTCCGGCAACGACATTCCCATCGCCCTGTTCATCGCCGGCGTCCCGCCCGGCACGCTGCCGAGCTTCAACACCTTCTATTTCCAGGACAACCGCACGACCAGCTACGCGCTGTTCTCGCAGATGACCTACGCGATGACCAATGCGGTCAACCTGACCGTCGGTGCGCGCTACACCTACGAGAAGAAGGACTCGGCCGTGCAGGGCGCGGGCTTCGACCCGATCGGCACGTTCCTCGAGGCGCCGTATGACGTGCGCGCCGAGGAGAGCTGGAACGCCTTTACCCCCAAGATCGCGCTGGACTGGCGGATCAATGAAGAGGTGATGGTCTACGCCAGCTACGCCGAGGGCTTCAAGTCGGGTGGCTTCAACGGGACCTCGCCAAGCGGGGCAGGCGCTTCGACGGCCTTCGACCAGGAGCAGGCCAAGAACTACGAGATCGGCATCAAGTCGGAGCTGTTCGACCGTCGCCTGCGGGCCAACCTCACGGCGTTCTTGATCGACTACACCGACCTGCAGGTCTTCCAGCTGGTCGACGGCGCACGGCTGATCGTCGACAACGCCGCCGACGCCGAGAGCAAGGGCTTCGAGTTCGAACTCCAGGCGATTCTCGCCGACGGCCTGACGGCGTTCGCGAGTTACGCGAACCTCGATGCCACCTACAAGGATTTCATCAACGAGGCCGGTGCCGACTTCAGTGGCAACAGCCTGACCCGCTCGCCGCGCGACAGCTACAACGTCGGCTTCACCTGGACCCGGCCGATCGGCGGCGATCGCAGCCTGACGCTGCACAGCGAGTACTCCTACCGCAGCCGCATCTTCTTCACGGCAGACAATTACCGGGTGGCCTCGGACGAGTCGCTCGGCCTGCTGGATGCCCGGGTGACAGTGGGCTTCGACCGCCACAACCTGGACCTGACCTTCTGGGGCAAGAACCTCACCAACGAGGCCTACATTACCCAGGCGATCGATGGCCGCGGACCCTTCAACCTGTCGCAGAACGCCGCGGCCGCGATGGGGGTGCCGCGGACCTACGGGGTCACGCTCAACTGGTACTTCGACTGAGCATGCCAGAGGTCTATGTCTTCGATGCCCTGCGTACGCCCAGGGGCAAGGCTCGCGACGCCGGGACACTGGCGGACGTCGCGCCGGTCGAGCTGGTCCGCCAGCTCGTCGGCGCGCTGCGTGAGCGCCACGGCCAGGCGGCCTGCGAGGTCGAGCACCTGACGCTCGGCTGCGTCGGCCAGGTCGGTGCCCAGGGCGGCCACATCGCCCTCGTCAGCAAGCTCTATGCCGGGCTGCCGGAACACGCCAGCGCCTGGTCGCTGAACAACTACTGCACCTCGGGGCTGACTGCGGTGGCCGCCACCGCGGATCGGATCGCCTCGGGCGCGGCGGGTCTGGCCTTGGCCGGTGGCGTGGAGAACATGTCGCAGGTGCCGTTCATGGGCGACAAGGCCAGCTATTACAGCGACCCGGCCTTCTCCGCCGCGCTGCACTACCTGCCACCGGCACTCTCGGCCGATGTGCTCGCCGAGCGCGAGGGCCTCGAGCGTGAGGCGCTGGATGCCATTACGCTAGCCTCGCATGCCCGGGCGGTGCGTGCCGAGGCGGAAGGCCAGCAGGGACGACGCGTCCCGGTGACCGGGGCGGAGGGTGCGGTCGTGCTCGCGCGCGACGAATACGTGCGCGATGGCTTGAGTGCCGAGGCGCTTGCCAGCTTCGAGCCGGCCTTTGGCGGCCTGATCAAGGCCTATGCGCCGGTGCTGAAGTCGGCGCTGGGCCTGGAGGCGCTGGCAGCGCGCCATGCCGTGGTGCATTGCCCCGGGATGGCCGACGGCGCCGGACTGGCACTGCTCGGTTCGGCCGAGGCGGGTCGTCGGGCCGGCCTGCGACCGGCCTTCCGGCTGCGGGCTCACGCCGAGGCGGGCGGCGACCCGGTGCTGGGCCTGACGGCGGGGCGCACGGCCATGGCGCGCGTGCTGGCAGCCTCCGGCCTGAGCCTGGGCGAGATCGACGTCATCGAGTACATGGAAGCCTTTGCCGTCGTGCCGGCGCTGTTCCTGCGCGACTGTGACGTCGAGCCTGAGCGGGTCAACATTCTGGGCGGCCATGTGGCCAAGGGCCATCCGTTGGGGGCCAGCGGCGCCATTCTGCTCTCGACGCTGCTGGACGCCATGGAGGCGCGCGGGGCGCGGACCGGGCTGGTGGTCGCGGCCGCGGCCTCCGGCATCGGTTCAGCCATGCTGCTGGAGCGCGTCGAGGCCTGACGGTTCGCTAGGTTGCGCGCGGGAACCAGCAGTTGGCCGCCACCGTGATGCGCAGGTCCTCGCCGACGAAAGCGGCGACTTCGTGCATCAGGTATGCCGGGAAGATCACCAGCTGGCCGGCCTGCAGGCGCAGGGCGAAATGCCCGAAGCTGTAGGGCTGACGCAGGCGTGCATTGCCGGCGTCGAGGTACATGTTCGCTCCCGGGCGCTGGTCGAGAAAGCGCAGCATGCCGCTGTCGCGCCGCAGGCTCGACGGTTCGCCCGCCCGCACGCAATACACCGCCGACCACGACGCCATCGGATGGTTATGGGCCACGAACGAGCCGCCCGGGCGGGTCACGTGGAACCAGGCCTGGGCCTGCATGGCCAGGCCCGCCATGGCCTCGCGACTGTAGCCGTTCAGCTCCGCGGCGACCTGGCCGACCGCGCCAAGCATGAATCTCCGCAGCGCCTGCACGCAGGGCTCCGACCAGTGAAACAGGTTGAAGTCGCTCTCGAACAGTTCCGCCTGCGGCACGTGCGTGGGTTCCGGGTTGCGATAGTCGTCGGTCTCGCGCGCCAGTAACAGGGCCTCGAGGTCGCGGTTCAGGGCGTCGGCATCGCTGAGTTCCAGGGTCGCGAGCGGCGCGGCGAAGATCGGGCGGATGTCGATGGGGGTGGCGGGCATGGGCTCACTCCGGGCGGGGCGACGGGCTTAGCGCGGCGAACAGCAGGCCACCGGCGGCGCCGCAGGCGGCCAGGGCCAGCCGCCCGGGGACCTCGCGGGCGGCGCTGATCGGTGCGACCGGGAGAACCAGGGCCATGAGGCCCAGCGCCGCGAGGATCGCCGTGAAACCGCCGAGGGCATGCAGTGCGCCCCGCCAGGCCGGCACGCGCCGGGCCAGCAGGCCACTGACCGGCAGGGCCAGCAGCAGCGCGAGGGCGGCGATCAACGCAAACAGGGGCGCGAAACCGATCAGGTTGTGCAGGCTGGCCTGCAGGCGCGCCCCGGCACCGATGTCCACGCCCAGCCCGGCCAGAGCCGTCATGGCCAGCTGCGCCTCAACCAGCGCGGCGAGCGCCGCGGTGAGCAGGCTTGCCGCCCCCCAGGCCAGCACGATGCGCAGGCTCCGCATCTGGGATAGTCTCCGGGTCACGAAACGTGCGCGCACTATGCCCGAGTCCGCCAGGCGCGTCATGTCCTGATCAGGAGCCTCGCCATGTCCAGAGCCCCGTCGCTGCCCCGTCTGACGATCCTGCTTTGGCTGCTGTGTTCGCTGCTGCTCGGGTCGGCGTCGCGCAGTCTGGCCGAGGAGCGCTGGCAGATCGAGACGGTGGCGGAGGGCCTGGAGTATCCGTGGTCCCTGGCGTTCCTGCCCGATGGCCGGATGCTGGTCACCGAGCGGGCCGGGCGCCTGCGGATCATCCAGGACGGCAGCCTGCTGTCCGAGCCGGTCACGGGAGTGCCGACCGCGTTCGTCGCCAACCAGGCCGGGCTGTTCGAAGTGCTGCCCGCGCCCGACTTCGCGCGCAGCGGGTGGGTGTATCTGTCGCTCGCCAGCGGTGAGCGCCGCGCCAATGCCACCCGCGTGGTCCGCGGCCGGCTGCAGGAGGGCGCCCTGGTGGAGGTCGAAGAGGTGTTTCTCGCGCACCCGCCGCAGGCCACGCCGGTGCACTACGGCGGCCGGATGCTGTTCCTGCCCGATGGCACGCTGCTGGTCACCCTGGGGGATGGCTTCAACTATCGCGAGCAGGCGCAGGCGCTGGACAGTCACTTCGGCAGCATCGTGCGCCTGAATCCTGACGGCTCCGTGCCGGCTGACAATCCGTTTGTCGGCACGTCGGGTGCGCTGCCGGAGATCTGGAGCTACGGCCACCGCAACGTCCAGGGCATTGTCCGTGACCCTGACAGTGGACGTGTCTATGCCCACGAGCACGGGCCGCGCGGCGGTGATGAGCTCAATCTCATCGAGCCGGGCAGGAATTACGGTTGGCCGGTGATCACCCATGGTGTGGATTATTCTGGCGCCATGATCACCCCGTACACCGAGCGCGAGGGGATGGCGTCGCCGCTTGTCGACTGGACGCCGTCGATCGCCCCGGCCGGCATGACCCGCTACGACGGCACGCTGTTCCCGCAGTGGCATGGCCAGCTGTTCGTCGCGGCGCTGGCTGGGCGGCATGTCCGCCGGGTGATGCTGGACGACGACGGACGGCCGGTGGCCGAGGCGCGGCTGTTCGAGCGCCTGGGAGAGCGGTTTCGTGACGTGCGTACCGGGCCCGATGGGGCCCTGTATCTGCTGACCGACAGCCCCCGCGGACGGGTGCTGCGGGTGGTGCCGACGTCCGATCTTGCCCGGGAATGAATCCCGGCGTATCCTCACCACTTGCTTGCGACTAACAAGTATCTCGCCCGCATCCGGCGGACGAGGGCAGGCACCGGGGGAGCCTCATGTCCGCGGACACCCAGTCGACCTCACGCGCCGGGCTGAGCCAGGCCGAGCGCGCTGCGCTGTCCGATCGGCGCATGATCGAGGCGGCCATCGAGCTGGTCGTCGAGCGCGGCGTGGAGAAAGCCACCCTCAAGGACATCGGCGAGCGCGCGGGCTACAGCCGGGGGCTTGCGACCTATCGCTTCGGCTCCAAGGCCGGACTTTTTCGCGCCGTGATCCGCGCCGTGGCGCAGCGCTGGCTGGGTGAATTCACCCGCGATGTGGGTGCGCGCAGTGGCGTCACCGCCCTGTGCGCCTGTGTCGACAGCTGGTCACGCTTCGCCAAGGAATCGCCGCTGCATGTGCGTGCGCTGCATATCCTGTTCTACCAGAGCATTGGCCCGGACAGCGGCTACCGTGAGCGCGTGGCCGAGGTGCTCGACCGCCAGCGTGCCGATGTGGCCGCGTGGGTGCGCGCCGGCATCGCCGCCGGTGAGATCGATCCGGCGATCGATCCCAGGCGCCAGGCCGAGCTGTTCTGCGCGTTCATCTATGGCTGGACCTACCAGTGGCTGGTCGAGCCCAAAACCGTCGATTTCCAGGGGGTGGCCGAGGACCTGAAGCGCATGCTGCGCGCCAGTCTCGCCCCGCCCGCGTCCCGCAAGGCGTCCTGAACTCAGGACGTCCCAGGCATACCACCCAGACAGGCAGATCCAAGAGAGGAGCCCACCATGCCAGAGGCCTACATTTACGATCACGTGCGCACCCCGCGCGGCAAGGGCCGCCCCAGCGGCGCGCTGCACGAGATCACGCCCGTCGAACTGACCACCCAGATGCTCCATGCCCTGCGCGAGCGCAACGAGCTCGACACCGCGCTGCTCGACGACGTGGTGCTGGGCTGCGTGGCGCCCGTGGGGGAACAGGGGGCGAACATCGCGCGGGTCGCGGCGATCAATGCCGGCTACGCGGAAAACGTGCCCGGCAAGCAGCTCAACCGCTTCTGCGCCTCGGGGCTGGAGGCGGTCAACACGGCTGCCGCCCAGGTCATGTCCGGCATGTCGGATCTCGCGATCGGTGGCGGGATCGAGAGCATGTCGCGCGTGCCGATGGGTGCCGATGGTGGCGCCTGGGGTTCCGATCCGTGGGTGGCCTATCACACCTACTTCGCTCCGCAGGGGATCGGTGCCGACCTCATCGCCTCGAAATACGGCTTCACCCGGGACGATGTCGATGCCTACGCCGCCGAGAGCCAGCGTCGCGCGGCCCATGCCTGGGAGAAGGGCTGGTTTCGGAAATCCATTCTGCCGGTGCGCGACTCGCTGGGCACGGTGGTGCTCGACCGTGACGAGCATATGCGCCCGGGCACCACGGTGGAGGATCTCGCCCAGCTGAAGCCCGCGTTCGTGATGCCGGGCGAACTGGGGTTCGACTCGGTGGCCCTGCAGCGGTACCCGGAAGTCGAGCGCATCAACCATGTCCACACCGGCGGCAACTCCAGTGGCATCGTCGACGGTGCGGCCGGTGTACTGGTCGGGAACAGGAAGATCGGCCGTAAGCTCGGGCTCAAACCGCGCGCGCGAATCGTCGGCTTCGCCTCCATCGGTTCCGAGCCGACGATCATGCTCACGGGGCCCACGCCTTCGGCACAGAAAGTCCTCAAGCGCTGCCGCATGTCCAAGAAGGATATCGACCTGTTCGAACTGAACGAGGCCTTCGCCTCGGTGGTGCTGTTGTTCATGCGCAAGCTCGACGTGCCGCACGACCGGATCAACGTCAACGGCGGGGCGATCGCCATGGGTCACCCCCTCGGCGCGACCGGCGCGATGATCCTCGGTACCGTGCTCGATGAACTCGAGCGACGCGATCTGTCCACCGCACTGGTGAACCTCTGTGTCGGCGCCGGCATGGGCACGGCCACGATCATCGAGCGCGTCTGAGCGCTCTTACCGACAGCACAACGGAACCCAAGACATGTTTGAAACCATCGATTACCAGCAGGATGCCGAGGGCATCGTCACACTCACGATCGACCTGAAAGACCGCTCGATGAACGTGCTCACGCCACAGTTCACCCGCGATCTCGCCCAGGCCATCGAGCGGATCGCCGGCGACGACGGGGTGCGCGGCGCGATCATCACCTCGGCCAAGGACAGCTTCCTGGCCGGCGCCGACCTCAAGGGCTTCGACGCGCTGTTCGCGCTGGCCCGTGAGGATGCGCCGGCGGCGTATGCGCAGGCGCGTTCGTTCTCGCTGATCCTGCGGCGCATGGAGACCTGCGGCAAGCCGTTTGCCGCGGCGATCAACGGCACAGCCCTCGGTGGCGGCCTGGAGATCTGTCTGGCCTGCCATTACCGCGTTGCGGCCAATGCGCCGAAAGCCGTACTCGGCCTGCCGGAAGTCCAGGTGGGCCTGCTGCCTGGCGCGGGCGGCACCCAGCGTCTGCCGCGGCTGATCGGGATCGAGCCCTCGCTGCCGCTGATGCTGCAGGGCAAACATGTGGCCCCGGCGAAGGCGGGTGAGTTGGGTATCGTGCACCGGGTGGTCGAGCCCGGTGAGGAAGTCGCCGCGGCACGCCAGTGGCTGCTCGAGTCACCGGACGCCGAACAGCCCTGGGACAAGAAGGGGTTCAAGGTGCCTGGTGGCGCCGGGGCCATGCACCCCAAGGCTGCACAGACCTTCATGGTCGGCGCTGCGATGGTCGCCAAGGAAACCCGTCACAACTATCCGGCGCCGATCGCGATCATGGCCAGTGTCTTCGAGGGCACGATCGTGCCGATGGATACGGCGCTGAAAATCGAGTCTCGCTACTTTACCAAGCTGTTGGCCGACCCGGTCGCGAACAACATGGTGCGCACGCTGTTCGTGAACAAGCAGAAGGCCGACAAGCTGGCCTACCGCCCGGCGGACGTCCCGAAACTGAAGGTCCAGAAGCTCGGCATCCTCGGCGCGGGCATGATGGGTGCGGGCATCGCCTATGTCTCGGCCATGGCCGGCCAACAGGTGGTGCTGCTCGACACCAGCATCGAAGCCGCCGACAAGGGTAAGGGTTACTCGGAGAAGCTGCTGGCCAAGGCGCTTGACCGGGGCAAGCTGTCGCGTGAGAAGGCCGATGCCATTCTCGCCCGCATCCACCCGACCACGAATTACGACGACCTCGCCGGCTGCGAGCTGGTCATCGAGGCGGTGTTCGAGAACCGCGAAATCAAGGCTGAGGTGACCGCCAGGGCCGAGGCGGTGCTCGCTGAAGACGCGATCTTCGCCTCCAACACCTCCACGTTGCCGATCACCGGCCTGGCCGAAGCGAGCCGGCGCCCCGAGCGCTTCATCGGGCTGCACTTCTTCTCGCCAGTGGACAAGATGCCGCTGGTCGAGGTGATCGTCGGCGAGAAGACCGCCGAGGCGACCATCGCCCAGGCGCTCGACTACGTCGCCGCCATCCGCAAGACGCCGATCGTGGTCAACGACAGCCGTGGTTTCTACACCAGCCGGGTGTTCGGCATCTTCACCAACGAGGGCATCGCGATGCTTGCCGAGGGCGTGAATCCCGCGCTGATCGAGAATGCCGCGAAGTTCGCCGGGATGCCGGTGGGCCCGCTGGCGGTGACCGACGAGGTGACGCTGGAGCTTGGCTGGAAAGTCGCCGAGCAGACCCGTGCAGACCTTGGCGAGAAATACGAGCCGCAGGCCGGTGAGTCGGTGATCCGCAAGTTCGTCGAGGCACTCGATCGCAAGGGCAAGCGTTATGGCAAGGGGTTTTATGACTATCCGGCGGACGGGCCGAAGCAGCTCTGGCCCGGCCTGGCCGAGGTCTATCCCTTGGCCGAGGAGCAGCCCGACGCCGAGTACGTCGCCAAGCGGCTGCTTTACATTCAGGCCCTGGAGACCACCCGCTGCATGGAGGAGGGGGTGATCACCCGCGCCGAGGATGGCGATATCGGCTCGATCTTCGGCTGGGGTTTTCCGCCGCACACCGGTGGGACGCTGTCATTCATCGATACCATCGGCATCAAGAAATTCGTCAAGGAGTGCGAGCGGATGGCGCGGCGTCATGGCAAGCGGTTCCGGCCCTCGAAGTGGCTCAAGGAGCGCGCCAAGCGGGGTGAGCCCTTCCATTCGCAATGACCCGGACTGAACCAAGGAGACCCCAGGGATGAGTGACTACCAGACCGTGACCTACGAGGTGGCCGAGGGTGTGGCCACCGTGATGTTGAACCGTCCGGACGCGATGAATTCGTTCGATGCACAGCTGCGCGCCGACCTCGCGGCCGCGCTGCAGACGGCTGCCGGTGATCCTGAAGTGCGCGTGGTCGTGCTCGCGGCACACGGCCGGGTATTCAGCGCCGGCGCCGACCTCAAGGCCGGCTTCCCCGACGGTCCGGCGGTGCGCCACCAGCTGCGCGAGGAGTACAAGCCCAGCCTGGTGGCCATCGCCGAGATGGACAAGCCCGTGATCAGTGCCGTGCACGGGTCCGCGGCAGGCATCGGTCTGAGCTACGCGCTGGCCGCCGATCTCGTGGTGATGGCCGACAACGCCTTCCTGCTCTCGCCGTTCTCCAATATCGGGCTGATCCCCGATGGCGGGGCGAACTGGATGCTGCCACGCGAGCTCGGCTACAAGCGCGCCTTCCAGATCGCCATCGAGAACGAGCGCGTGCCCGCTGCCCGCTGTCTGGAACTCGGTCTGTGCAATCGGGTGGTGCCGGCCGAGCAGTTGCTCGCGGAGGCGCAGGGCTGGGCGCGCGATCTCGCCGCCCGCGCACCGATCGCGCTGGGATTGACCAAGCGCGCCATGCGTCGCGCGGCGCAGATGAGTTTCGTGGATGTCATCGATTACGAGGCCGAGCTGCAGGCCGAGTGCATCGACAGCGAGGATTGCCAGGAGGGCGTCAGCGCCTTCCTCGAGAAGCGCAAGGCGGTCTTCAAGGGACGCTGATCACGGAGGCGCCGGGGGCGCCTGAAGGAGGTCTGACCATGAACCGACGCATATTCGAGATGGAACACGAGATGTTCCGGGACTCGGTCCGGAGTTTCCTCCAGGCCGAAATCCGGCCGCATCGGGACCGCTGGCACGAGCAGGGCATCGTGGATCGCGAGGCCTTCGAGAAGGCCGGCGAGCACGGGTTACTGATGATCTGGGCGGACGAGACATATGGCGGCCAGGGTCTGAAAGACTTCCGCTACGAGCAGATCCTCATCGAGGAGAACGCTCATCACGGCGACCCCGGCTTCTTCGCCACGTTGCACAGTCGTCTGGTCGGGCCTTACATCGGCGAGCTTGGCAGCGAGGAACAGAAGGCACGGTTCCTGCCGGACATGGTCGCCGGCCGCAAAATCCTCGGGATCGCCATGACCGAGCCCGGTGCGGGGTCCGACGTGGCCGGTATGCGTGCCCACGCCGAGGACTGCGGCGATCACTGGGTGCTGAACGGTTCGAAGACCTACATCTCCAACGGCATCAACGGCGACGTTTTCGTGGTGGCGGCGCGCACCGTCCCCGAGAAGTCCCACGGCGTGGGTTTGTTCCTGGTCGAGGCCGGGATGGAGGGGTTCGAGCGCGGGCGCAACCTGAAGAAGATGGGCCTGAAGTCGCAGGATACCGCCGAGCTGTTCTTCAACAACGTCCGCGTGCCCAAGCAGAACGTGCTCGGTGATGCGACCCGGGGCTTTTACTACCTGATGCAGTTCCTCGCCGAGGAGCGGCTGCTCGGCGCGGTCGGGTACCTGGCGAGCGCGGAGCGCGCGCTCGACATCACCCTCGACTACGTCCAGGAGCGCAAGGCCTTCGGTCAGCGCATCGCCGACTTCCAGAACACACGCTTCAAGCTGGCCGATATGCGGACCCAGATCGACGTGGCGCAGGCCTTCATCGACCAGTGCGTGGTCGAGCACAACGAGGGTAAGCTCACCGCCGAGGTGGCGGCGCGTGCCAAGCTGTTCACCTCGGAGCTCGAAGGTCGGGTGGTCGACGAGTGCGTGCAACTGCACGGTGGCGCGGGCTATATGGACGAATACGAGATCTCGCGGCTGTTCGTTAACGCGCGGATCTCGCGGATCTATGCCGGGAGCTCGGAGATCATGCGCGAGATCATCGCCCGTTCCATGGGGCTGGATCCGCGGCAGCGCAAGCCCAAGCCCGCCCCGGCGCCGGAGCAGGGCCGTGCGGCCCACGGCTGACGCGGCAGGGTCACCAGAGGGGGAAGGACGACATCATGGATATCCAGGGGAAAACCGCGCTGATCACCGGGGGCGCATCGGGACTGGGGCTGGCGACAGCCGAGGCGCTGGTGGCGGCGGGTGCACGGGTGCTGCTCGCGGACATCAACCACGATGCCGGCGAGGCGGCCATGGCGAAGCTCGGCGAGGCTGCCGTCTTCGTGCCCACGGACGTGACTGCCGAGGACTCGGTTCGCGCCGCGGTGGCCACCGCGCTGGAGCGCTTCGGCGCGCTGAATGTCTGCGTCAACTGTGCCGGCGGTGGGCCGGCGGGCAAGATCCTCGGCCGCGACGGGCCGCTGGCACTGGAGAGCTATGCGTTCGTCATCAACCTCAACCTGATCGGTACGTTCAATGTCGCGCGCCTCGCCGCCGAGGCCATGGCGCGCAACACCCCCGAGGGCGAGACGGGCGAGCGTGGCGTGATCATCAACACCGCCTCCGTGGCGGCCTTCGAGGGCCAGGTCGGGCAGGTCGCCTACGCCTCGGCCAAGGCCGGCATCTGCGGAATGACCCTGCCGGTGGCCCGGGATCTGGCGCCGCTGGGCATCCGCATGATGACGATCGCTCCCGGATTGATGGACACGCCGATGCTCGCCGGGCTGCCGGACAAGGTCCGCGACCCGCTGATCGAGATGGTGCAGTTCCCCAAGCGCCTGGGCCTGCCCGAGGAGTACGCGCGCCTGGCCTGCCAGATCGTCGAGAACGCCTATCTCAACGGCTCGGTGATCCGCCTTGACGGTGCGATCCGCATGGAACCGCGCTGAGACGCCTGTGAGCGGTCCTCTCGAGGGCGTCAGGGTCATCGAACTGGCCGGACTGGGTCCGGCGCCGATGACCGGCATGATGCTGGCCGACATGGGCGCCGAGGTGATCCGGGTGGAGCGCTCGGCGAGCCTCCCGCCGCTGCAGCGCCGTGACGTGAGCTTCCGCGGCAAGCGCTCGATTGCGCTGAACCTCAAGGACGCGCGTGGTCTGGACGCACTGCTGCGTCTGCTCGATACCGCCGACGTGCTGCTGGAGGGCTATCGACCCGGAGTGACCGAGCGGCTGGGGTTCGGACCGGAGGTCTGTCTCGAACGCAACCCGCGACTGGTCTACGGCCGCATGACCGGCTGGGGCCAGGACGGCCCGCTCGCCCGGACCGCCGGGCACGACATCAACTACATCGCGCTGGCCGGCGCCCTGCACGCCATCGGCCGTCCGGACGAGAAGCCGGTGGTCCCGCTCAACCTGCTGGGCGACATGGGGGGCGGGGGCATGCTGCTGGCCTTCGGCGTGGTGTGTGCGTTGTTCGAGGCGCGAGGCTCGGGTCGTGGCCAGGTGGTGGATGCGGCGATGATCGACGGCGTGGCCCAGATGATGTGGATGTTTGCCGGCATGCAGGCGGTGGGTGCCTGGGATCTCGAGCGCCGTGGGGTCAACCTGCTCGATGGCGGTGCGCACTTCTACGACACCTACGAGACGGCCGACGGCAAGAGCCTCGCCGTCGGTGCGATCGAACCGCAGTTCTACGCGGAGCTGCTGACGCGTCTCGGCCTCGATGCCGCGTCGTTGCCGGCGCAGGACGACCCTGCCGCCTGGCCTGAACTGAAGGCCGCACTGGCCGAGGTGTTCCGCACCAAGACCCGTGAGCAATGGTGTGCGCTGCTGGAGGGCACCGACGCCTGTGTCGCGCCTGTGCTGTCCTGGAACGAGGCGCAGGCACATCCGCACCATCGTGCGCGTGGCACCTTCCTCGAGATCGATGGCGTGGTCCAGCATGCGCCCGCGCCGAGGTTCTCGCGTACCGTGCCTGGCGTGCCCGCCGGACAGCGCGCACCTGGCAGTGACGGCGCGGTCCTGCTCGACGAGCTGGGATACTCGGCTGCCGAGATCGCCCGGTTGACCGATGCGGGCGTGCTGAAGTCCCCAGGACGCTGATGCGTCTGGATCTGGCGCGCATGGGCGGTGGGCTGACAGGCCTGCTGGTGTTGCTGGCCTGCCTCGCCGCAGGCGAGGGGGTGGTGGCGGTGTCCGGGTTGCCGATTCCGGGTGCCGTGCCCGGCATGCTGCTGTTGTATGCGATCCTGCTGTATCGGCGTCGGGTGGGTGAGGGCCTGGCCACCGTGAGTGCCGGGCTGCTCGGCTGGCTCGGGCTGTTTTTCGTGCCTGCGGGGGTCGGCATCGTGGCCTTCGCCGAGCTGTTGCGGCCGGTGGCGCTGGAGATCGCGGTCGTGATGGTGGCCTCCACGCTGATCACGCTGCTGGTCACGGCGCTGGCCATGGTCCTGTTGATGGCCCGGGCGGCGCGCAGGCGATCCCGGTGAGTGCCGGGCTCACGGCTGCGTCCTGGCTGCTGGCGACCGTGCTGGTCTATGCGCTGTGCCGCGCGCTGCATCTGCGCCTCGGGCGCCCCTGGTGGCTGATTCCCGTCCTGCCGACGCTGGGGGTGATGATCGCACTGGTCGTCGTGCTTGACGTCGAGGTCGAGGGGTACCTCGCGGCCACCTGGCCGCTGCATTTTCTGCTCGGTCCGGCGACCGTGGCGATTGCGGTCCCGTTGTATTTGGCGACGACGCGACTGGTGCCCGTGTTGTGGCCGGCCCTGGGGGCGCTGCTGGTGGGCTGCCTGGCCGGCATCGGTTCGGCCGTGGGCCTGGCCTGGCTGCTGGGGCTCTCCGGGGAGACGCTGCTGTCGCTGGCGCCGCGTGCCGTGACCACGCCGATCGCCATCGGCATCAGTGAGCGCATCGGTGGCCTTCCCGCGCTGACCGCCGTGGTGGTGATCGTCTCGGGCGTGATCGGGGCCGTGGCAGCACCGCCGCTGCTGCGGGCGTTCAGGATTCAGGATCCGCGGGCGCAGGGGCTGGCCATCGGCGTGGCCGCGCACGGGATCGGCACGGCCCAGGCCTTCGAACTCAGCCCGGAAGCAGGCGCCTTCGCCGGGCTGGCGATGGGTCTCAACGGGGCATTGACAGCCCTTTTGCTGGGTGGCGTGCTGGCCTGATGGGCGAACGGCTATCGCCGCTCATCTCATCCAGACGAAACGGACAGGTGATATTGACCAGTTGCACGGCAGGTGAGGTGTACACCCCTTCGTCAGGCGTCCGGGCACCGCGGGGCAGCACCACCACGCTGGTGGGTACCCCGGTGATGAACAGTCGCACCGGTTGCTCGCCGATGTTCTCCACAAAGCTCAATCTCGATTGCGCAAGATGCAGACTCTCGCCCTCGGCCAGCGACTGCTCCACCACCGGACGGAGGTCGTCGGTGATGCTGTACTGGTAGCGGATGTGGCATGCGCCCGCAGCCGTCGATAGCCCCCCGAGCGAGACCAGCAGCAGGCCGACGATGCAGCGCAGGGGATGACGATTCATCGTGCGTTCTCCAGGGTAAGCCGGGGCAGATCGATGGCCGATCTGCCCCGGCAGCCGACGGGCCAGGGGCCCGTGATGGCGTGGGGGTGCCCGTCAGCGACGGGGGCGGACGTCCGCGCAGTCGGTCCGCGCCTCGACCCGGAACATCAGCGTCTCGGGATGGCGGCTGGAGTGCGGGCTGACGAAGAACAGCGTGCCGGTGACCCGGTTGATGGTGTTGATGGTCACCCGCACGGTCGCGGCGTTGGCGCTGGAGGACACCGCGTTCACGGCCGTGCCGGCGCTGCAGTTCGGGCAGTCCAGGGCCAGTTCCCTGCCCAGTTCGAGATTCTCGCCCTGGATCTGCAGGTCGAAGCTCTCCCGTGCATTGAGGTCACAACTGCTTCTGGTCAGCGTCACCCCCGAGCGATCGAAGGGCTGGTTGGTCACGCCGCGGATGTTCGCATGCTGCACGATGCGCACCGGCACCGTCTGCGTGACTCCGCCCGGGTAGTCCACCGTGATGCTGGAGAGCCCAGGTCTCGCGCCGCGTCCCGGTGCCACGTTGATGCACAGCGTGTTGGCATCGTTGCAGGGCGATGCCGCCGGCCCGAACAGCGCGCCGCCTGGCTCCGCCTTGCTCACCTGCCAGCCGCGGCTAGCCATGCGCATGCCGGTGGTGGTGTTCGCGAGCACGCCCTTGGCGACAATGGTCGTGCTGGCCCGCTGGCTCAGTGGAATCGGCTGGCCGGGCGCATAGGTGATGTACCCTTCGACCAGTTCGGTATAGCTGCCCACGGCCTGCGCGGTCGCCTGCGCGCCCGCGACCATGGCCTCGGTGCCCTGCTGCATCATGTCGCCCGCCTGCGCCATGAACTGGCTGCCTGCGGCCGCGCCTGCCTGCACGATGGCCGCGCCTGCGCCGTAGGCGGCATCGAGGGCCGCCTGGACGTCGATCCG
>PWZL01000013.1 GCA_003567475.1 Gammaproteobacteria bacterium
CCCGAGATCGACAGACGTGATGCGTCTCCGCCAGAAATCGACCATTGCGCACTGTCCCCGCCAGAGATTGAAAGCTGCGCGCTATCACCGCCCGAAATCGACAGTCGCGATCGGTCGCCGCCGGAAATCGACAGCTGCGCGCTATCGCCGCCCGAGATCGACAGACGTGATGCGTCTCCGCCAGAAATCGACCATTGCGCACTGTCCCCGCCAGAGATTGAAAGCTGCGCGCTATCACCGCCCGAGATGCTCAGCCGAGCAGAAGCGCCTCCACTGACACTCCAACTTGATCGGTCTCCGCGAGAAATTGAATTGAGGAACCTATCCGCCAGAACCATTCCACCAAGAACCGGTTGTATCCCAACGAATTCAACAAGTTGACCGACATCTGGCAACTCGGACTGAGTTACTAGCGCGGGCGTGTAATCGACAAAGACCTCACCCGACCCCGCAACGCCACTAGTTGCATCAGAGAACTCAACAGGTGCTCGAAGCAACACGAGCGACGCACCAGGAACATATAGATCGTCCAGTCGCGCAAGCAACGCTGTCTCGACACCGTTTGCACCGTCAATGCCCACAGCGAACACATAGTCACCGACGTTAATCCGCCCGTTTGACCACCCAACACCATACGTGTTGTCGCTGATGGAGAAGTTTTGCCCTAGGACTGTAACCGACCCACGATCAGCATCAATGGCAGTCACAGGACCTAGAGCTACCCGTGATAAATCCAGAGCTTCATACCGAGTTTCAGCCTGAGCGGACGCTGCAACCATACTCATACCGACCAACCCCAGTCCTGTATGCACGAACGACCGCGCCATCGAGTGCCTGCGAGTACAGCCCATGTCTTTGTCTCCAACCCTGTGAATTTCCTGCGCGGGTTATTATTTTTCTTCCCGCTCTGCAGCTTTATCGTTTACTTCTGCTCTCAAGTTCAAATCGTGATCCTGTTCAATGAAGTGGTAGAGCCCTACCCCACTGAACCAAGCCTGCTCGTCCGTAGCCGGACCAAGATCATTAAGCCAATCATCCAACTCTTCCAAAAACTCTTGCCCACGCCGCCTCAAAAATTCTTCGAATAACAAAAGCTGCTCTTTAGAAATAGCCTGATCCGTCAGGACAATCCGTTCGAATCTTCCAGTGCCGGTTTTCTCTTTTTTTAAGTTGATCTCAACGGTATTAAGAAAATTCTCTACGATTCTTGCCGTACGCTCCAAAGCTTCAGGAGCCAGACTCTCAGGGATGTAGGATCTCGATAAAACCCTCAGCCACCCGTTGTCTATCTCTCTCGCGGCACCCACTCGAAGTAATTCATCCAACATCGCTCGCGGAGACATGTCGCCACTGTAACGTCTCACCAATTCAGTAAAACTCAGGCCTTTCTCAGCCTCGAAAGGTATCTCCAGTGGCATCCCGTATGGGCCCGTGTACTCTGGATCCAAATGCCAACCGTCTAATACTCGAGCTACGCGGTGAACGTCTTTTTGTTCACTCTCCAAACGACCGTAGTCCGTCGCCTTCAGTCGAGCCACTTCCTTACGAGTCAGCCCGGTCAAAATCGCTATACGGGACTGCGATTGACGCTTCCCGGGCAAGTTGAATTCAGTTTCCGCGACTTCAGCGTACGCAGCCTTGATGACCTCAATGAACTCGCTTGTAGAAACCCCATGGCGAATGAGTATCCGCACGAGCGGTCGCAAGAACTGCCGATACGCATCTAACAGCCCCTTTTTAACAGAATCTGGCATCAAATCAACATAATCATCCTTTTGGGATTGTCATCCCAAAACACATCACGGTCAAGCCGCAAAATCTTCAAGAGCGCTCGGTCAGAGCGGTCAATGGAACGGAACAGAGGGGGGAGGAAATATGCGCGTTTTAATTTTTTTTACGCAAAAATATCCGCGGCGCGTCCGCAACTGCTAGCCAGCAGAAGCACCCGAGCTGTTTGCAAGGTCCGCGACTACATCCTTGGAGCGACGGTTGGGAGGCGAGTCTTGAGCATAGAACACCCCTACAGCGATATGAGTATCAAGTATCGGGTCATTGAAAAAACCAGCGCGAGTGGTCTCATCGTCTCCTATTCGTCGATCCATGTCGGCTGAAAACTTCTCAATTGTCTCGCGAATGACCGGCCGCAGTGCCTCAACTTGCTCCTCTGTCAAAGACCGCGAATAAACGAGACGCTCAATCCTTCCATCCCCTGCGCGAGTAGGATTTGTATTGTAAGCAAGCGTCTCCAGGAGGCAGCGAACACTCCGATCCAACGACAACAAGAGTCTATCGCGGTGATCCGCTGGAACAAAAAAACCTTTTTTGAAAATCATCCAGCCGTCTGATCGACGGTGCACAGCATCTAACCCAACCAACTCCTGCGCTATGGCTTCCGCAGGGACACCCTTCGCATAACGTTTCACGAGGTCACAAAAGCTTGGAAACGGCGCCGAAAACGGAAGTGGCTTAGGCTTCTTTTGAGAGCACATGAAATCAGGGTCATGCTGCCAAAAATGCACGATATCAGCAGCCAACTCGACTGCACTCGACCCTATCGCTGCTGCCGCATGGTCGCCCTGCCCTCCCTTTAATAAACCAGACGTCTGCACTCGGGTCAGCCCAGTAAGTAACGAAACCGCGCCTACACTCGGTACTCGCCCAGCCAATCTCTCCTCTTCACTCGCGCCTCGAACGAAGGCGACCTTCGCGCACTCATTAAAGGCCTGGTAATCGACACCTACTCGAAGAAGGCAACGCGCCAAGGGCACTAAAACCCTCACCAGAATATCGTTTGCTCTAGTGCGAGAACGATCAAGCGTACTATCTGGTGTCATGCGTTACCCAGTTTATCAGTTTGAAGACTCGGTCCGATCCACTCACACAATTGCCGCTCATCCATTACAGCCACCCCCAACGCCTCCGCTTTCGCGAGCTTCGAGCCTGCTTTTTCTCCGGCAATCACGAAGTCAGTCTTACTCGACACCGCGCTCACAACCTTCGCACCCAAGGCGCTCAACGCGGCCTTGGCATCATCCCGGCTAAGGGAAGAAAGCGTGCCGGTCAACACGACCGTCTTCCCGTAGAGGGGTGACTCGTTTGTCGAGATCGATGTCGCAACCTCCGGCCAACGCACACCACAGGCCAACAGATCATTGATGACATCCGCGTTGTGCTGCTCCGCGAAGAACGCACGAACGTGCGTGGCGACCACGGGCCCGACGTCGGGCACGGATTGCAAGGCGTCTTCGTCCGCGCCTTGCAGCGCCTCCAGAGTCCCGAAATGTGTTGCCAGTGCCGCAGCGGTGGCCTCACCCACCTCACGAATACCAAGGGCAAACAGAAACCTTGGCAACGTAGTCTCCCGACTCTTTTCGAGGGCTGCAAGAAGATTTTCTGCCGATTTCCGGCCAATTCTTTCCATTGCCTCGAGCTGCTCGGCGGTCAGCCGAAAGAGATCTGCTGGTGTACGCACGACATCCGCGTCGACGAGCTGGTCGATCAACTTTGTTCCCAGGCCTACGATATCCATAGCTTTACGGGAGGCGAAGTGCCGCAGCGCCTCCCTGCGTTGCGCCGCGCAGAACAACCCTCCCGTACAGCGGGCAACCGCCTCGCCCTCAGGTCTCACAACGTCGGAGCCGCAAACCGGACAGTATTCGGGGAGCTCGACGAGCCGTGTATCCTGAGGTCGTCTATCGAAGACAACCTGAACCACTTCTGGAATCACGTCACCGGCCCGACGTACGATTACCGTGTCACCAATGCGTACATCCTTGCGACGCAGCTCGTCGATGTTGTGCAGCGTCGCATTGCTCACCGTCACGCCGGCCACGAATACCGGCTCGAGTCTCGCCACCGGGGTCAGCGCGCCCGTGCGTCCGACCTGGAATTCCACGCCGCGAACAATCGTCAGCTCTTCCTGTGCCGGAAACTTGTGGGCGATTGCCCATCGTGGCGCCCTCGAGATGGAGCCCAGCGTTCGTTGGTAGTCCCGCCTGTCGACCTTGTAGACCACTCCGTCGATGTCATAGGCCAGCTTGTCGCGTTGCGTGCCAAGTCTCCGGTAGTAGTCCAGGCAACCCTCGACGCCTTCGACAACCTCGGCATCCGGACAGGAGCGAAGTCCCCACTGCTCGAGACACTTGAGCACCTCGCTTTGCCGCAGCGGCACATCCCAACCCTCGACCTTGCCGATGCCATAGAAGAATACCTCCAGCGGACGCCTGGCGGTCAGCCGGGGATCCAGCTGGCGCAGACTTCCGGCGGCTGCATTGCGCGGATTGACGAACACTTTCTCGCCACGTTCGGCAGCATCGCGGTTGTAGCGTTCAAAACCGGCACGCGGCATGAACACTTCACCACGTACCTCGAGCACTGTCGGAGCATGGGCACCCTGCAGCCGCAGGGGCACGGACTTGATCGTTCGAACGTTGTGGGTCACGTCCTCGCCGGTCATGCCGTCTCCGCGAGTCGCTGCCTGGGCCAGTTGACCGTACTCGTAACGAATACTGATGGCAGCGCCATCGATCTTGGGCTCAGCCAGGAACGCCAGCCCAACCGGCGTCTCCACGTCCGCGGCGATGAGACGATCACGCAGGCGCTTGGAAAACGCATCAATCTCGTCATCACTGAAGGCATTCCCCAGCGACAGCATCGGCTCGGCGTGCTGCACTTCGGCAAACCCTGCCACCGGCGCCGCGCCCACTCTTTGCGTCGGTGAATCCGGTGTGACAAGTAACGGATAGCTGGCTTCGAGTGCTTCGAGTTCGCGCAGCAGACGATCATATTCGGCATCTGGAATCGTTGGCGCGTCCAGGATGTGGTAATTGTAGTTATGCTGCGCGAGTTCATCGCGGAGCGCGGTCGCCCGTTTGGCGGCCTCGGCCGGCACGCTCTCGGAAACCCCCTTCCCGCTCAAGCTCAGGCCCTCGGAGGATGTTGCAACCGGTACTGAATCAATTCCTCGCGGATGTAGCGTTCGCGCTGCACGCTCCAGGTACTGCCACTCTCATCGAGCACCTCCCCGCCAAGTTCATCGGCCAGCGCGCGCGCCGTTGCCACCATCTCATCAAACGACGCAACCGGATCGCCCGGCCCAGGCAGCACCATGAACAGGGTGACACCGGGCATGCGGGTCTCACGTAAACGCGAAAGATCAAACGAACCCGGCTCGGTCATGCTGGCGACACTGTACAACGGAGCGCCCCTGCCTTCATCGGCGTGCCGATGAAAAATGCTGAACTTGCCATGACGCAATCCCTGCTCGCGCAGCTTGAGCACCAGTGCCTCGGCCTCGATCGTCAGTCCTTCACGCGCCGCAACTCGCATCGCAACGATCTTTTCAGGATTGATCGTCGGTCCAGCGTCCGCGGGCGCTCGCGGCTCCCGCTCAATCGCCGGCTCGGCCTCCGCTGTCGCTTCAGGTACCAGGTCCACAGCGTCAGTCATGCCCAGGGAGGGAGGGGCGTCCTGCGCCTCAATCGCGCCGAGATCGTCACTCAGGGATGGCTCTGCACGCGGCCCGCGGGCCGCGTTTTCATCATCGCCCCAGAGATCCTCTCCGCGAATCAGCGGCTCCGCCCGATCACCCTGTCGTCCGTCAATCCCGGAGCCATTGACGGAACGCCCCTGTCTCCGCGTATACACGTACACGGCCAGTACGACGATCACGCCCAGGATCAGCAGTGCCCAGCGCAACTCATCCATAACTACATCGCAGCCATCTTGACGGCCTCGTCGATGTCGACAGCGACCAGTCGGGACACACCAGGTTCATACATTGTGACGCCAGCGAGTTGCGAAGCCATCTCCATGGTCGTCTTGTTATGGGTAATGAAAATAAACTGCACCTGCTCCGACATCTCCTTGACGATGTCACAAAAGCGACCCACGTTGGCATCATCCAGCGGGGCGTCGACCTCGTCCAGCATGCAGAACGGTGCCGGATTCAAGCGGAAAATCGAGAACACAAGCGCGACTGCCGTAAGTGCCTTTTCGCCACCGGACAGCAGGTGGATACTGCTATTGCGCTTGCCCGGTGGACGCGCCATGACAGTCACCCCAGACTCGAGAAGGTCCTCGCCGGTAAGTTCAAGGTAGGCATGCCCGCCGCCAAACAGACGCGGGAACAGCTCGCCCAGCCCACTGTTGACCCGGTCATAGGTCTCCTTGAAGCGCGTGCGGGTCTCACGGTCGATCTTGCGGATCGCACCCTCCAGCGTCTCCAGGGCAGAGGTGAGATCTGCATGCTGGGAATCCAGATATTCCTTGCGCTCCGACTGTTCCTTCAGCTCGTCGATGGACGCGAGGTTGATGGGGCCGAGGCGCTGAATCCGCTCCCCGAGCGCCGTCAACCGCTCTGCCCATGCGTCCTGCGTTGCCTCTTCGGACAGCGTCTCTCGCACGGCCTCGACCGCAAGACCAGTGGCTTTGAACTGCTCGACCAGTGCTTCCCGTCGGACACTGAGTTCACGTTGTTCCAGACGGACTTCGTCGACCTCCTCGCGCGCGGCGCCCACACGGGATTCTGCCTCGGCGCGTTTTTGCTCGAGACCACGGAGACGCTCGTCCAGCGCCTCTACCTCACGCCGTGCGGCCCCGAGCCTGGCTTCCGTGCCCACCCGTTGCTCGAGCATGTCCTTGAGCTTCTTCTCCTGCTCAACCAGCGGCGCATCACCCTCTGAGAGCTGTCGCTGAAGATCCTCTTCACGACCGGCGGACTGGGTGTACTGGTAGCGCATGCGTTCCAGATTCACCCGCGCAGACTCGCGGGCGGTCTTACGTGACTCGATCCGGATAGCGAATTCCTGTGCGCTGCGCCGGTCACTGTCATGGCGCTCGCGACAGCGTGTAAGCTCGGTCGCCACCTGTTCCCGCATCTCAGCCAGCGAGTCACGCTTGTCCTGGAGCCGAGCCATCTCGGTCATCGACTGCTCGAGTCGTCCACGGGCGGCACGTAACCGATCCTCCGCCGCGGTGATCTCCTCGGACAATTCACGACCTTCCTGCACCAGGCGCTCGATCCGTTGCCTGGCCTGCTCTAGCCGCGTTCGAACGCTGTCTGAGCGACTCTGCACCCTGGCGTGCGCGTCGGTCTGCGTCGCCGCATCGCGTTGCAGCTCACCGCGTGAGGTCTCGAGCTCAGCCAATGCCCGACGAACTTCTGCGTGTTCGGCCGCGAGCGTCTCCGCGCGTTCGGCGGTCGCCTCGATTGTCCGTTTGAGGCGGCGGATCTCCTCTTCGCGCGCAATCACACCGACTGACGCATCACGAGTACGCCGAACCCTGAGCCACTCACGCCCCAACCACAAACCATCAGCCGTGACCACCGAATGCCCTGGGGCGAGGGTCGCGCGCATGGCGAGGGCCGAGGGCAGGTCATCAGCGGTGTGAACGCTCGCGAGTAATGAGGAGACGCCGTGATCGCTCTGAACCTTTGCTGCGAGCGTATCCGTACCCGCCTCCGGCGTCGCCGACCCGAGTTCGAAGAAACCGACATTGGCCTCATCGAGCGCGCCGACCGCCTCGGCGAGAGGGTCGATCCCGGCCACGCACACCGCCTGGAGATACTCGCCAAGTACCGTTTCGACCGCCCGTTCCCAGCCTGGAGTGACCTGCAGCACCTGGGCGAGACGTTGACTCTCCCCAAGCCCCTGCCCCTCCAGCCAGCGGGTGATCTTCTCGTCGGTCTTGCCGAGCGCCGCCTGCTGCAACGCCTCCATGGAAGCCATCCGGCCGCGGGCCTGCTGCAGCTGATTACGCACGCCATCGAGTTCCGAACTCAACTCTCCATCGCGGCGTCTGAACTCACCGATGTTTTTGGCTAGGTCATCGAGTGCGGTGCGAGCCTGATCACGCGCCGCCTGGCGCTGTTCCAGTTCGCCCAACAACGCCGCAAGCTCGGTTTCCATCGCAGCGACGTCGACCGAAGCCAACTCCTCTTCCTGACGATCACGGCGGGCCAGCTGGCGTTGCAGCTGACTCTCGAGCTGCTCGATACGGGCACGTTCCACCTGCCCTGCCTGCTGAACGCCGCTGACGTCCTGATTGAAGGCATCCCAGGCCTCCTGCCAGCCCCGGCGGGCCTCCTCAGCCTCCGCCAAGGCTTGGGCCGACGCCTGCTCGGCATCCGTCGCCCGCAGCTGCTCGGGCCCCAGTGAGGCGAGCACTTGATCGAGCTCACGCAGGTCAGCCTCATCGCGCTCGATATGCTGGCGCAACTCGAGCACCGAGTTGCGAACTTCCTCGAGATCCTCAAGCTGGCGCTGACGCATCTGCTTGCCATGATGAATGCCCTGTTCGAGCCGCGCGATCTCCGAGCCTTCGCGATAATAGTAGGCCTGGACTTCATTGAAGGCGTCACCGAGTTCCGCCTGCTCGGCACGGGATTTCTCGATGGCGCTCTCATGTCCCCGCTGATCGGCCAAGGCCCCCTGGAGTGCCGTCTCCGCACTCTCCTGACGTATCCTGACCGCGCCGAGCGCCTCGTCCATCGCGGCCAGACGCAGCACCAGCAGCTCGGCACCGACCTGCCGTTCCTCAGCCCTGAGCTCTCGGTAACGCTCGGCGGTACGCGCCTGGCGCTGCAGATGCCGAATCTGTTTCTCGACCTCGTCCCGCAGATCGGTCAGGCGCTCAAGATTCTCACGGGTATGACGGATCCGGTGTTCGGTGTCCTTGCGCCGGTCCTTGTATTTCGAGATCCCGGCGGCTTCTTCCAGGAACGTCCGGAGCTCTTCCGGCCGCGCCTCGACCAAGCGTGAGATCATCCCCTGCTCGATGATGGAATAACTGCGGGGACCCAGACCGGTGCCGAGGAAAATGTGGGTAATGTCTTTGCGGCGGCAGCGGGTATTATTGAGAAAATAATCCGATGTCCCGTCGCGGGACACGACCCTGCGGATGGAAATTTCCGCGTACTGGGCATACTGGCCGCCGATGGTCCCGTCAGCATTGTCGAAAACGAGTTCGATCGAGGCAGTCCCTACTGGCTTTCGCGCGCTGGAGCCGTTGAAGATCACGTCGGCCATCGACTCACCACGCAGATTCTTGGCTGAGCTCTCGCCCATCACCCAGCGCACGGCGTCGATGATGTTCGACTTGCCACAGCCGTTCGGCCCCACGACCCCCAACAGGTTGCCGGGGAAATGCACGGTCGTCGGATCCACGAACGACTTGAAGCCGGCCAGCTTGATCTTGCTCAGGCGCATCGAGTATCAGTTCTCCGGAAAGATGCGGCACACGGACGCCGACAGTGAGGCGTCCGGCCGCAGCAGGCGCCGGCGGCTGAGCCCCCGTGGTCGTCAGAAGGCCGCTAGTGTAAAGTAAATCGGGTGGCGGGACGATCCGCCAATCTCAGGCGGGACAGGGATGCAACGCTGATGAACACACGCGCGGGAACCGCAGCCAGCCGCGAGCTGGAAACCTTTCCGAACCCCAACGCAGGCCGGGATTATCTCATCCGCATGCGGATGCCCGAGTTCACCTGCCTCTGCCCGAAGACCGGACAGCCGGATTTCGCCACGCTGTACCTTGAGTACATCCCGGCGGAGCGCTGTGTTGAGCTCAAGTCATTGAAGCTCTATGTCTGGTCTTACCGGGATGAGGGGGCCTACCATGAGGCGGTGACCAACCGGATTCTGGATGACCTGGTGGCGGCCACCGAGCCCCGGTTCATGCGCCTGACGGCCGATTTCAATGTCCGCGGCGGCATTTATACGCATATTGTGGCCGAGCACAGGGCAGCCGGCTGGGAGCCGGCAGCGGCAGTGGCGCTGCCGGCTCCGCCGCCAGGCGACTGACCCCCCCGGCACCCGCCCGTCAGGGCCGGGCGGCTCCGCGGTGGGCGTGATGGCCAGGCGGTCAGGGGTGTCCAACGAAACAGCGGCCTCACACCCGATCCCCCTGAATCCTTCCCATGACCGGTCGCGTCGGTATAATCGTCGGCTTGGTGAACCCGGTGGGAGGGTCGTCATGGCGTCGAAGAAAAAGGCTTCGAAGGCGAAGCAGGCGAAGACAGGCAGCGTGGCTGCTGGCAAGGCCAAGAGTTCGGCCGGCGTCAAGCGCGCAGCGTCATCTGACAACGCAAAAGCCAGCAAGACCCGATCCGCCAAATCCCCGGCCCGAAAGGCCGCAACCTCGGTAAAGAAGACTTCCGTGAAGAAGACATCGGCAAAAAAGACACCTGCTAAGAAGGCGGTGGCCAAGTCCACCGCGAAGAAAGCGGCCGCTGGCAAGAAAGCGGTTGCCAAGAAGCCAGCGGCCAAGAAGGCTGCCACGAAAAAAGCCCCAGTGAAGAAGGCTGCGGCCGAGAAAACCACCACGGCCAAAGCGGCGGCGAAGCAGCCACCGGCTGGCACCAGCGCCACCCGCAAGCGCGCAGGGAGTCTGCTGGCCGGCCCGATGCACGGCTTCAAGCCCTACCAGCCGAAGCCCGGCGAGGAATACATGAGCGCCGCGCAGCTGGAGCACTTCCGGCAGATCCTGCAAACCTGGAAGCGCCAGCTGATGGAGGAGGTCGACCGAACCGTCCATCATATGCAGGATGAGGCCGCCAATTTTCCGGACCCGAACGATCGGGCGACCCAGGAATCCGAGTTCAGCTTGGAACTCCGCACCCGCGACCGCGAACGCAAGCTCCTGCGCAAGATTGACTCGACGTTGAAGCGAATCGAAAACGGCGATTACGGCTTCTGCGAGGAAACCGGCGAAGAGATCGGGTTGCGACGCCTGGAAGCTCGCCCCGTCGCGACGCTGTGCCTGGAGGCACAGGAGCGGCGGGAGCTGGCGGAGCGCCAGTATGGGGAACGCGACGACCGCTACCGCTGAGCTACCACGCGGTCGTTTTGCGCCCTCGCCCACCGGGCGCCTCCACTTCGGTTCCCTGCTGACCGCTACCGCGAGCTGGCTCAGGGCCCGTGCGTTGGGCGGGCAATGGCTGGTGCGCATCGAGGACATCGATCCGCCGCGGGTGGTGGCGGGCGCAGCCGACGACATCCTGCGGCAGCTCGAGGCCGCAGGGCTGCAGTGGGATGGTCCTGTCCTCTGGCAGAGCAGCCGCCTGGCACACTACCGGGAGATCGCCCACGCGTTGGTCGACTCGAATGCCGCCTTTCCATGCAGTTGCAGCCGCAGCGAGATTGCGGCGCATCCCCAGTCCGGTCCGACCGGCAGCCGCTACCCGGGGACGTGTCGAGCCGCGCCGCGCAGGCGCCGCGGCCCACATGCACTCAGACTCCGGGTCTCAACCGGCACGTCGACTTTCAACGACGCGCTCCAGGGCAGACAAGCCTGCGACCTGGCGGGTGAAACCGGTGACTTCATCCTGTGGCGCAAGGACGATCTGCCGGCCTACCATCTGGCCGTCGTCATCGACGATGCCGAGCAGCACGTGACCGAAGTGGTGCGCGGCACCGATCTGCTGGAATCCACCCATCCTCACCGGGAACTCCAGCAGCGATTGCACTTGCCGACGCCCGGTTATCTGCATGTCCCCGTGCTGGTCGACTCGCACGGTGCCAAACTGAGCAAGCAGACCGGCGCCGCCGAACTGGGGTTGGCGGACCTCGACGAGGCGATGGCCCGATGCCTCGGCGTGCTCGGCTGGACGACGCCTCCTGAACTCGTGGGCGCGCCCGCGCGCGAATTACTCGCCAGCGCTACGGGCGATGCGGGCTTCGCCACGCTGGCAGGGATCCGGACCCTGGCGCCATACGCCACCGGACCGTCTACTGCTGCAACGCAAAATCAGCTATGGTAAGTGGTGACGTCAAGGGCGCGGGCAGGCGCCCGCGCGAGTCCAGGACCGGGGGAGCCCATGAGCGAGCCACGTATCATCAAGAAATACCCGAACCGCCGTCTGTATGACACTGAAGAGAGTCGATACATAACGCTCGCGGATATCCGGCGGCTGGTGCTGGAGGACCTGCCTTTTACGGTCATCGACCAGAAAAGCGGCGACGACATCACCCGCAGCATCCTCCTCCAGGTGATCAGCGAGGAGGAGACTCACGGAGAACCGATCCTGACGCAGGACTTTCTGTCCGAGATGATCCGCGCCTACAGCAGGAGTATGCCGGGATTCATCGGCAACTATCTCGAGCAGAGCTTGCGGGTGTTTTTACGCCAGCAACAGCAACTGCGCAGCCAGATGACCAACATGATGGGCGGCGTGGATCCCATGGCACCGGTCCGTGACATGGCCCAGCAGAACTGGAATCAGTGGGTGAATATGCAACAGGAAATGTGGCAGGCCATGCTAGGCAAGCCGCGCAGTGGCCAAGCCACCGACACTGAGGACACATCGCGAAAAGGCAAAGACTAGCGCGCCGAGTCCGCGCTTCAAGAAAACTGCTGCATTGCAAAAATAAGCTTGACAGCGCCTGGGTGATTTCGTATTGTTGCATCGCAGCACGACGCAACTCCCCCAGTGTCTGCTGCGACGGCAAATCTCCCCCAGAGAAGCGCCACCAAGGCCCCTGCCGCAAGGCAGGGGCCTTTTTTGTGGCCCCTGAAGTCGCTTCGGGTCAGTCGATATCGCGCATCGACAGGCGCACGCGACCCTGACGATCGACCTCCAGCACCTTGACACGAACCGCCTGGCCTTCCTGGAGCGTGTCGCTCACGCGCTCGACCCGCTCTTCGGAGATCTGCGAGATATGCACCAGGCCATCCTTGCCCGGGAGAATGGTGACAAATGCACCGAAGTCCATCAGCCGGGCCACCTTGCCCTCGTAGACCTGACCGACCTCAACCTCCGCGGTGATCAGCTCGATACGCTGGCGCGCCTCGCGTCCAGATGCAGCGTCCACCGAGGCGATTTTCACCGTGCCATCGTTGTCGATATCGATGTTCGCGCCGGTCTCCTCAGTGATGGAACGAATCACCGCACCACCCTTGCCGATGACATCACGGATCTTCTCGGGGTCGATACGCATGGTGATGATGGTCGGTGCCCAGTCGGACATTTCCTCACGCGGCTGACCGATGATTTCGTTCATGCAAGCGAGGATATGCAACCGACCCTCACGCGCCTGATCCAGGGCTTGGCTCATGATGTCTCGGGTGATCCCGTCGATCTTGATATCCATCTGCAGCGCCGTCACGCCGTCCGCCGTCCCGGCCACCTTGAAGTCCATGTCCCCCAGGTGGTCTTCATCGCCCAGGATATCGGTCAGGACAGCAAAGCGATCGCCCTCTTTCACCAGACCCATGGCAACGCCGGCCACCGGCGCCTTGATCGGCACACCCGCATCCATCAGTGACAGACTGGTCCCGCAAACCGTCGCCATCGAGCTCGACCCATTGGACTCGGTGATCTCGGAGACCACGCGGATCACGTAGGGGAATTCCTCAACACTTGGCATCACCGCCTGGATGCCCCGGCGCGCCAGTCGACCATGGCCGATCTCCCGACGCTTCGGCGAACCGACAAATCCGGTCTCGCCGACACAATAGGGGGGGAAGTTGTAATGCAACATGAAGGGGTCCTTACGTTCCCCTTCCAGCGCATCGATGATCTGCGCGTCGCGGCCGGTACCCAGGGTCGTGACCACGATGGCCTGGGTTTCGCCACGGGTGAACAGCGCCGAGCCGTGTGTCCGCGGCAACAATCCGACCTGGATGTCGATCGGGCGCACCGTGCGGGTGTCACGTCCATCGATCCGCGGCTCACCGGCGAGAATGCGTTCCCGGACGATCCTGCGCTCGAGCTTGCCGAAAGCGCCGGCGACCTTGTCGACCGCAAAGCGTGGCGTCTCGCCGCCGGCCAGCTGCTCCACCAGCGCCGAGCGAAGCTGTCCGACGCGCGCGTACCGCTCCTGCTTGTCGGAGATCTGATAGGCCTCGTTGAGACCGGTTTCAACCGCAGCGCGCACCGCCTCGGCGAGATCCTCATCCGTGGGCGGCGGGGTCCAGTCCCAGGCGGGCTTGCCCACCTCGGCGACCATGGCCTTGATCACCTCGATGGCGGCCTGCATCTGCTCATGCCCGAACAGCACGGCACCCAGCATGACATCCTCATTGAGGCCCTTGGCTTCGGATTCCACCATCAACACCGCCTGATCGGTACCGGCCACGACGAGGTCAAGCTGGGAGTGGTTGAGCTGAGAGAAGGTCGGGTTCAGCACATAGTTGCCGTCGATGTAGCCTACCCGGGCTGCACCGATCGGCCCCGCGAACGGCAACCCGGAGAGCGCAAGCGCCGCCGATGCGCCGATGAGCGAGGGAATATCGGGATCGACTTCGGGGTTGAGCGAGATCACGGTCGCGATGACCTGGACCTCGTTGTAGAACCCCTTCGGAAACAGCGGGCGAATGGGACGGTCGATCAGGCGACAGGTCAGCGTCTCTTTTTCACTCGGACGACCTTCACGCTTGAAGAACCCGCCAGGGATTCTGCCGGCCGCATAGGTCTTCTCCTGATAATTGACCGTCAGCGGGAAGAAATCACGGTTTCCCGCGGCACCTTTCTGGCCGACAGCGGTGACCAGCACCACGGTATCCGACATCCGAACCAGTACTGCCCCGTCAGCCTGACGTGCGATACCGCCGGTTTCGATGGTGACGGTGTGGCCGCCATACTCAAAGCTCTTGCTGATTACTGTCACTGCACTATCCCTGACTGTGTTTGCCTGTTTTGGAAACGGATGACATTGCCTCGCCACGCCCACTGTGGACCATGGCGTCGGCTGTCTGATCGGTGGTTCATCGAGTCGTTGGTTGCCGGCGGCGCCGGCAGCACCCTAAACCAAAGAAGCCGGCAAAGGCCGGCTTCAGAAGGCATGCGATTCAGCGACGCAGCCCGAGGCTCTGGATCAGCTGCTGATACCGCTCCTGATCCTTCGCCTTAAGATAATCCAGCAACTTGCGGCGCTGATTCACCATCCGGAGCAACCCGCGGCGCGAGTGATGGTCTTTCTTGTGCGACGCGAAATGCTGTGTAAGCTCGGTGATTCTGGCCGTGATCAGCGCAACCTGGACCTCGGGGGAGCCGGTGTCGCTCGAACCCCGCTGGTGCTCTGAAATAATGCTGCTCTTGCTTTCTGTGCTAAGTGGCATGACCTTGTCTTCTCCAACGGCCGGCACTCCGGCTGCACTGATATTTACTTTGGCGCTTGACCTTACGCGAAGCCCAGCATTTTAGCGTGCTGGGGGACATGAGCTCAAGCCCTCTCTGGCTCGTCTGTGACCCCGACACCCTGCCCTGCCCCGGGAAACATCCGCCGCGGCACCAGCCGACCGTCCCCCGTAGGTTCCACCAGGCCCAACAGGACCTCGCGTGGCCCATAGGCGCACAGGCGACCCGGCACCTCGCGCGCTGCCACCGGCCGCGGATCGACCACCTGCCGGCCATGCAGCAGGTGCGCGGCCGCACCATCATCCACAGTCACGGCCGGCAGATGCCGCAGCCCCCGCGCCAGCGGCAGCAGACACGCCTCTCGTGCACCGGCGTCCATGCTCTCGAGTCGGTCCAACGGCAGCATGGGCAAGCCCCCGAAAGGCTCGACCCAATCCCGCCGCAGCGTCGTGAGATGAGCCAGCGTCCCGAGCGCACGAGCGATATCTTCGGCCAGCGTTCTGACGTATGTACCTTTGGAACACCGCACGAACAGGCGCAGCCGACCCGCTGAATCGGGGGGGCTGATCGCCTCGAGCGTGTGGATGGTGACCTCGCGTGGCGCCCGTTCGACCTGCTCACCCGCGCGGGCCAAAGCATACAGCCGTCGCCCCTGGTGCTTGAGCGCGGAATACATGGGGGGTACCTGCCGGATCTGACCCCGAAATGCGACCAGGACCTCCGCGAGCCGCGCCGAGGTGATCTCCGGCACCGGCGCTTCGCCGATCACCGGACCTTCCGCATCGCCGGTTTCGGTGGCGACGCCGAGCTGCGCCTCGAAGCTATAGGCCTTGGACGCCTCCAGCAACAGCCCGCACAGCTTGGTCGCCTGACCGAAACATACCGGTAACATTCCCGTCGCGAGGGGATCAAGACTGCCGGTGTGACCGGCTTTAGCCGCACCGAACAGGGCCTTGGCACGCTGCAGGGCCCGGTTCGAGCTCATCCCCAGCGGCTTGTCGAGCAACAGGATGGCGTCGAGATCACGGCCGCGCCGCCGCCGAGGCATCAGTGGCAACCGCTCAGCCGTCGCTATCGCGCCGGCGCGCCTCGTCGATCAACTGACCGAGTTCGCTGCCGCGACGAATACTGCTGTCATGATCGAAGCGCAATTCCGGTACACGCCGCAGGCTCAGACGCTTCCCGAGCTGCGCCCGCAGGAACCCTCCGGCGGCGCGCAAACCCGCCAGTGCCTCTGCCGGATCATCATCAGGCGCCAACAGCGAGATCCATACCTGCGCGACCCCGAGGTCGCGACTGACCTCGACCGCACTGACGCTCACACCTCGCACCCGCGGATCCTTGACCTCAAGAAGCAGCAACTCGCCCAGCGCACGCTGGATCTGCTGCTCGACACGCTGGCTGCGGGAAAACTCGCGTTGCACAACTACTCCAAGGGACTGGGGCACGCAGCTACTGCAGCGAGCGCGCCACCTCGACCCGCTCGTAACACTCGATCTGGTCGCCAGGGCGCACATCGTTATAGTTACGCACCCCGATACCGCACTCAGTTCCGGCCCGCACTTCGGCAACATCGTCCTTGAACCGACGCAGCGATTCGAGTTCGCCCTCGTAGATCACCACGTTATCGCGCAGCACGCGGATCGGCAGGGCGCGACGGACGTAGCCCTCGAGCACCATGGAGCCTGCGATGTCGCCGAATTTCGGCGAACTGAACACCTCGCGTACCTGCGCCAGTCCCACAATGTTTTCGCGGATCTCCGGCATCATCAGTCCGGAGATCGCCGCCTTAACTTCGTCGATCGCCTGATAAATGATGCTGTAGTAGCGCACATCCACACCGGTGTCCTTGATCGCCTGTCTGGCTGCGGCATCCGCGCGGACATTGAAACCGATGACAATGGCCTGCGAGGCCGCCGCGAGATTGATGTCCGACTCGGTAATGCCACCGACGCCGGTGGAGATGACCTTGACACGGACTTCATCGCTGGAGAGCTTGGTCATCGCATCGCGCAGCGCCTCAGCACTGCCATGCACATCGGCCTTGATCAGCAGCTGGACCGCCGCCGACTCGCCCTCGGTCATCTGGCTGAACACATCCTCAAGCTTCGCGGCCTGCTGCTGTGCCAGCTTGACGTCGCGTTCACGGCTCTGGCGGAACTCGGCCACCTCGCGCGCCTTGCGCTCATCATCGACCACCAGCACCTCGTCACCCGCCTGGGGCGTGCCGGACAAGCCGAGCACCACCACCGGCGAGGAGGGTCCCGCCTGTTTCACCGGCTTGCCGGACTCGTCAAACATCGCGCGCACACGACCGGTTTCACGGCCAGCCAGCAGGACGTCGCCCACGTTGAGGACACCGCTCTGGACCAGCACCGTAGCCACGGCACCGCGCCCCTTCTCCAGGCTCGACTCGACCACGACCCCCTGGGCCGCGCCCTGGGCCATGGCCTGCAGATCGAGCACCTCGGCCTGCAGCAGGATCGAGTCCAGCAGCTCGTCGATCCCCGTGCCCTGCTTAGCCGAGACGTTGACGAAAAGATTTTCGCCACCCCAGTCTTCGGCGATCACACCGTGCTGGGACAATCCGCTCTTCACCCGTTCTGGGTCGGCGTCTTCCAGATCCATCTTGTTGACCGCAACGATAATCGGCACACCGGCCGCCTTGGCATGCTCGACCGCCTCGACCGTCTGCGGCATCACCCCATCGTTGGCCGCCACCACCAGCACCACGATATCGGTGACCTGAGCCCCGCGCGCCCGCATCGCGGTAAATGCCGCGTGGCCCGGAGTATCCAGGAACGTGACCTTGCCCTTCGGCGTGCCCACGGAATAGGCCCCGACATGCTGAGTGATCCCACCCGCCTCACCGGCTGCAACGCGCGTACGGCGGATAAAGTCCAGTAATGAGGTCTTGCCGTGGTCGACGTGACCCATGATGGTCACGACGGGTGGCCGCGGTTCAAGCTCGCCCTCAGCCGCCGCGGTGACCTTCTCCAGGAAGGCGTCCTCCATTGCGGTTTCGGTCATGGTCTTGGGCGTATGTCCCATCTCTTCGACCACGAGCACCGCCGTGTCCTGATCGATGGGCTGATTGATCGTCACCATCGCGCCCATGTTCATCAGCACCTTGATGACTTCGGCGCCCTTGACCGCCATGCGCTGGGCGAGCTCCGAGACCGTAATCGTTTCCGGCACCTCCACTTCGCGCACGACCGGCGCTGTCGGGCGCTCGAAGCCATGCCGGGACTCGACACTGACCCGTGCACCGCGGCCCCGCTCCGGCGCCTGCTTGCGCTTGCGGCGCTTACCGGACTTGTCGCCCGCGACATGCAAGGTGCGCTCGGGCTTCGCCGCGCGATTACGCGATTCGCGTTCGGCCTCACGCTTACGCCGCTCTTTCTCGCGTTCACGCTCAGCCTGCTCACGCGCCTGCTGCTCCGCCAATACGCGGCGAGCTTCATCATCGGCAGCGCGCTTGCGCGCCTCCTCCTCTTCGGCCAGGCGCCGGGCCTCATCCTCCGCCTCCTGACGCGCCCGCTCTTCGGCGTCACGCCGCTCCTGCTCGGCGCGCGCCTCGGCCTCAACAGCCTCCTGCTCGGCGCGGCGCTGCTGATCCAGCTCCTCCTGCTTCTCACGCGCCTCGGCTTCCAGCGCCTCACGTTTCACGTAGGTCCGTTTCTTGCGCACTTCGACATTCACGGTCCGGGCGCGACCCTTGTCCGCCGCGACGCGCAACTCGCTGTGCGACTTGCGCTTCAGCGTGATCTTCCGTGGCGCCGCAAGCTCGGGCTCGCCGCGACCATGGCTGCGGCGCAGGAAACTGAGCAGCTCGAGCTTCGCATCATCGGTGATGCGGTCTTCGGCCCCTGCGACCTTGATGCCGGCCTCATCGAGCTGACCAAGCAGTTTTTCCACCGGCACCTTGAGGGTCGCTGCAAACTCCGCGACTGTCACATCCGCCATAGTCGCTCTCCTTATCCCTGAGCCTCGGTCTCGAACCAGTGCGCGCGGGCCTTCATGATGAGTTCGGCGGCGCGCGCTTCCTCGAGGTCCTCGATTTCCAGCAGTTCATCGACGGCCTGCTCCGCGAGATCCTCCCTCGTCACAATTCCCCGACTCGCCAGCACGAAGGCCAGACCACGATCCATCCCCTCGAGTTCAAGGAGATCATCCGCCGGCTCGACCGCGTCAATCTGCTCCTCGGAAGCGATTGCCTGAGTCAGCAGTACGTCCCTCGCCCGCGAGCGAAGCTCATTGACCATGTCCTCGTCGAACTCCTCGACCGAAACCAGCTCGCTGGCGGGCACATACGCCACTTCTTCGATCGTCGAAAACCCTTCCTGGGCCAGAATCATCGCCACTTCCTCGTCGACATTGAGTTGCCGCATGAACGATTCGACCAGCTCGCGGGCCTCCTGCTCGCTCTTCTCCTCGGCGTCCTTGTCGGTCATGACGTTGAGCTCCCAGCCGGACAGCTCGCTCGCCAGCCGGATGTTTTGCCCGCCCCGACCGATGGCCTGGGAGAGTTTCTCCTCATCCACCGCCACGTCCATGCTGTGTGCGTCTTCATCGACAACGATCGACAGCACATCCGCCGGCGACATCGCGTTGATGACAAACTGAGCCGGGTTGTCATCCCACAAGATGATGTCGACCCGCTCACCCGCCAGTTCGTTGGAGACCGCCTGCACACGAGAACCGCGCATCCCGACGCACGCGCCGACCGGATCGATGCGCCGGTCATTGCTCTTGACCGCGATTTTGGCGCGCAGACCAGGATCCCGCGCTGCGGCCAGAATTTCGATGAGGCCCTGGCCCACTTCAGGCACCTCGAGCTTGAACAACTCGATCAGGAACTCGGGCGAGGTCCGGGTCAGGAACAGCTGCGGGCCCCGGGGTTCGGAGCGCACCTCGAAAAGATACGCCTTGATCCGATCTTGCGAGCGCACCGGCTCGCGCAGGATCATGTGCTCGCGCGGAATGAAGCCTTCTGCATTCCCACCGAGATCTACAAAGATCCCGTTGCGATCCACCCGCTTGACGAGCCCGCTCACCAGTGAGCCGACGCGCTCTTCATATTCCTCGACGACCTGTCGGCGCTCGGCTTCGCGCACCTTCTGCACGATGACCTGCTTGGCCGTCTGGGCGGCGATGCGGCCGAAATCGACCGACTCCATTGGCACTTCGACATACCCGTCAGGCTGGGCCTCGGGATCGATATCCACGGCATCGATCATCCGCAACTCGCGATCCGGGACCTCGAGTTCGGTGGAATCATCGGCGAACACCTTCCAGCGCCTGAAGGTCTCGTAATCACCGGAGTGGCGGTCGATCGCAACGCGCACATCGATCTCGTCACCATGCTTCTTGCGGGTGGCTGATGCCAAGGCCGCTTCGATCGCCTCGAAGATGACCTCTTTTTCGACGCCTTTCTCGTTGGAGACGGCGTCAACGACCATCAGGATTTCCTTGTTCATGCGTGCGACACCCCGGGCCTATCGATGACCCCAAAATTCATTCATTCCAGCACTGGCACCAACCGCGCCCGCTCGATCATCGGCAGCGGCAGACGCCACGACACACCGTCGACCAGCACCACGACCCTGTCGCCGTCCACCGCTTCAAGACGGCCGCGGAAGCGTTTCCGCCCCTCCAGGGGCTGCGCCAGCTCAACCTTGATCTCCTCACCCACAAACTCGGCGAAATGCGCTGGCGTCCGCAAAACCCGATCGAGCCCGGGCGACGACACCTCCAGCCGGTACTGCCCGGGTATCGGATCCTCGACGTCCAGCCATGCGCTGACCTGGCGGCTGACTTGCTCGCAATCGTCCAGCGTGATGCCGGCTTCCGCGTCGATAAACACCCGCAGCACCCCGTCCCGACCGCCAACCCGGCACTCGACGTCAATGAGCTCATAGCCCAGCGACTCGACCAGCGGCTCGAGGCGTTCCAGCATTTCGGCGTCGGAAATCGCTACCCTGTCCATAGTTCCCAAACAAAAAAGTGGGCTCGAGGCCCACCGCTCCCACGGACCACCTCGGCGGCTGTCCATGGCCTGCTGCCCGACATCCACGCCAGGCAAACAAAAAGCCCCGCAAGGGGGCCTGTCCTAAGCAACCCTCCGAGGCGCAGGCACGCCGTGGCCCTCGCCTCGGCGTGCGCCCGGGAGGTGACCTCCCTGAATTCACGCCCGCAGCCGGCTACCGCCAACTGCGCTCGTGAGTATACCCGATCCGCCAGCGAGCACTCAAGGAGACGGACTCAGATCCAGCTCGTCAGGCGGGGTCTCCATCAGTTCGTCAGGCACCTCGCTCTCGAATTCCGGGACCTCCGGCAGCGCATCGGCCGGCGACTCGTCCGGGACCTCCTCCAGGAAGGCGCGGGCAGCGTCGGTCGCCTCGAGCCGGACTTCCACAATCTCACTGGCCTGTTGCCGATCGACCGGGGGCAGCGGCTCCGGGGTGACGAAGAACACCTCGCCGCGGTCCTCGACAGTCACGCGCACAGCCAGCTGCACGCCAGAACCGATCTCGGCAGGCCGGTAACGGAGCTCCAGAGGAAGCGGCGACTGACCCGCGGGCGAGAGTTCCTGGCGGCTGATCACCGACGCCTCCTCAACGCCATCGCTGACATCCAGGAGCTCCGCGACGACCCGGGAGCGCGTGGACAGTGGCAGGGGCACGTCCTGGGTGGCCATACCGCGCACCACATGCGGCAGTTGCTGTGTGGGATCGTCGATCCTCTGACCGCACCCCGCGAGCAGGGCTGCGGCAACAAACAGGCCGAGCCAACCGGCTCTGCTGACAATCACTGACATTCGCTTCACTCCTGAGTCCGGCGTCGCCGACGAGGTGGGCTGCATCAATCCCGATGATACCGCCCACGGCGCGAGGCCACCATGCCGGAATGCTGGTCCACCGAGGCTGTGGTAGCTTATCGGCACTGGCAAGGACGCGAGAGGGATGTTGGTGCGGAACTGCAGCAGGCCCGCGGCTGTCCTCGGAGTGCTGGTTGCGCTCGCGGCAGGTCAGGCCGCATGCTCCGGCGATCAGCCGGAGGTGCAGCCCCAGCGCACGGCAGCGCCGGCGCTGCCGGTACAGGCCGTGGAGGTCGTCCCTCGCGATCTCTCCCGTAGCGTACAGGTCTCCGCGCCCGTAGAGCCGCTGCGCAGCGTGCGTCTGGCCGCGCGTACGGATGGCGTTCTCACCTATGTGGGCGTCGACGCAGGCGACTGGGTGGAGGCAGGCCACACGCTCGCCCGCATCGACGTCTCGGAACAGGAAGCTGAACTCGCCAGGGCCGAGGCCCGTGAGGAAGATGCCAAACGCACCTTTGAGCGGCTTGATCGCCTGCAGACCACAGGCCACGTCGATACCGCCAGTCGCGATTCTGCGCAGGCGCAGATGCGCATCGCCGCCAGCGAGGCTGATCTGTGGCGGACCCGGGTCGGCTTCGGTGAGGTGTACGCGACCGTGACCGGTGTCGTGCTCGCGCGCCATGTCGAGCCGGGCGAGGCGGTGGCGCGGCATGCGACGCTGTTGGAGCTGGCCGACCTCGAGGCCCTGGTCGTGCGCATTGGGGTCTCCGAGCTGGATGTGCGGGACCTGCAGACGGGACAGCACGTCGATGTGAACATCGACGCCCTGGGCCAGGAGCCCGCGCTGGCGGGTACGGTCCGACGGATTTTCCCTGCGGCGGAGGCCGGCAGCCGCCTGGTCACGGTGGAAGTGGACCTCCCTGGGGCCGCCTCCCGCGGGGTTCGTCCCGGGTTCCTGGCGCGTGCCCGCCTGGTGGTAGACCAGCGCAGCGACGTGCTGGCGGTCCCGGCGGCCGCGCTTGCCGAGGGCGAGGACGGTGAGCTTTACGTCATGCTGATCAACGACGACGACCGTCTCGAACGCCGCTCGGTGGAACCGGGGGTGACCCGGGGCGGTTGGCAGGAACTGCGAAGTGGCGTTGCAGCCGGAGAGCGCGTGGTGGCCACCAATCCACTCGACCTCAATCCCGGCACCCGTGTGCGTATCGTCGGTTGGGCCGGATGAACACTCCCGCGCGCCCGCCCGATCCCGCGCGTGGCACCCGCTACTACCGCGGGCTGACGCACGCAGCCATCCGCCGGCCCGTGGGAACGCTTGCGATCGCGTCAGTGGTGTTTGTGCTCGGGCTGTTCTTTATCGATCGGCTGCCCGTCAATCTGTTGCCCGAAATCGTCTATCCGCACATCCGGGTCACGGTGAATTATCCGGGCGTCGCGCCGGAGGTGATGGAGGAACAGGTCACCAGGGTGCTGGAGCGCCAGCTGGCGGCCGCCGAGAACCTCAGCCGGATCTACTCCCGCGCCTCCGAGGGCCGCACCAACGTCAACCTGATTTTCGAGTATGGCGTGAATCTCGATCACGCCCTCCAGGATGCCGCGCGGCTCATGGAACTGGCGCGTACCCAACTGCCCTCGGACATCGATCCACCCAGACTCTACAAATTCGACCCCTCGCAGGATGCCGTGTTCGAAGCTGGGTTCAGCTCCAGCGTCAGAACACCCCGCGAAGTACGCGACTGGGTCGAACACCGGCTGGCGCCGCAACTCTTGTCCTTGCATGGCGTGGCGGGGGGGGAGGCTGCCGGTGGGCTGGTCCGTGAACTCGAGGTGATCGTCGATCAGGACCGGTTGAACTCCTACGGCCTGAACCTCCGGGACGTAGCCGATGCGCTGGCGCGGGAGAACCTCAATATCGCCGCCGGCCAGGTCACCTCCCCCACCTTCGATGTCATGGCTCGGACGGACGGGCGGTTCCGCTCGGCAGCAGACGTTGCCACCGTCCTGCTGGCGATCCCGGGCAGCGACCGACGTATCCGCCTGGACGAAATTGCCGACGTCCGCGACGGTTACCGCGAGCAACGACTGTTCGTGCGCCTGAACGGCGCGCCGGCAACCCGACTGTCGGTCTTCAAGCTGCCGGAGGCCAACACCGTCGGCGTCGTCGACGCCGTGAACTCCACCCTGCGCCGTCTCGAGGCCAGTGGCTTCATTCCGGAAGACATCCGTTTCGAGGCCACCCGGGACAGCGCGTTCTTCATCCGGGGGTCGCTCGCGGCGGTTTCCACCGCAGCCATTCTCGGCGGTGCCCTGGCGATGCTGGTGGTGCTTGCCTTCCTGGGCAGTCTGCGCAAGAGCTTCGTCATCGGGCTGTCGATCCCGCTGGCGGTGCTCGCGACGTTCGCCCTGATGGGGGTCAGCGGCCTGACGCTGAACATCATGAGCCTCGGCGGGCTGGCGCTCGGCGTCGGGCTGCTGCTGGACAATGCCATCGTCATGCTCGAGAACATCGCCCGGCATCGTGACCGCCTCGGCAAATCCGATCAACAGGCGGCACACGAAGGCGCTGACGAGGTGATCTCCGCGATCACTGCGGGCACCCTGACCAATCTCGCCGCGGTGGCACCCTTTCTGTTGATCACCGGGCTCGCGTCACTGGTGTTCCGCGAACTGATCCTGACGATCTCGTTCGCCATCATTGCTTCGCTGGCTGCGGCACTGACACTCGTGCCCATGCTCTCGGCCCGACTTGCCGGTATTCGGTTCCAGTCAGGGCTGGATCGCAGTCGGGCGTTTCGCGCCTTCGATGCGGGCATCGATCGTCTCGTGGCGATTTATCGCGACGCACTTGGCGGCATCCTGCACTGGCGATGGCTGGTGATCGGACTGGCTGCCGCCTCGTTCGTCGGCGCGCTGCAAGTGTTCGACAGGCTGGGCACCGAGTTCCTGCCACCAGTGGACGACGGACAGGTGACGGTCCATATGCGCCTGCCACCCGGCACTCCGCCGGCACGCAACGATGCTGCCGCCAGGGCCATCGAAAGCGAAATCCAGACGATGCCCCACATCGAGAGCGTCTTTGCCATGGTCGGTGGCCACCTCTCCGGCGGCGTCATCTCGGAACGACCGGGAACGGCGAACATCCGCGTGCGTCTGACACCCGCTGACCAGCGTCCTGACTGGACAGCGGGGCGCTGGGTCGCGGAGCTCCAGGCACGCCTCAATGCCCTGGATCTACCCGGTGCCCGCCTGACCGTTCGGCCACCGCGAATCCAAGGGTTGCAGTTCGGTGTCACAGGCGATGACCTGTCCATCGGCGTCATGGGAGACGAGCTGGTCGAGCTGCAGACCATCGGCCGCGAACTCGTCGCACTGCTCGAAGGCATCCCCGGCCTCGAAGGCGTCGAGATCGGACGCGAGGACCGTACGCCTCTCCTGGGCATCGACATCGACCGTGAACGGGCCGCCGCGCTGGGGCTCAGCGTCGGCGACATCGGGCGGGGCCTGCGCGATGGTGTGACCGGTACCGTACCCACGCGTTTCGCCACGGGTTGGGCGGAATATGACGTCCGCGTCCGCCTGCCCAGAAGCGACACCCGCGATCCTGATGCCCTGGGCAATCTCATCATTCACCGTGGACCCGCCGGGCCGATCCAGCTGCGTGAAGTCGCGGCGTTCCGTCTCGGTGAGAGTCCCGCGCACATCGAGCGCGAAAACCAGGGCCGAATCCTGCGGGTCAACGGGTCTATCAACCCGGAACTCGCAGACATCGGCACGGTGATGCAGGACGTTGAAGAACGACTGCGGGGCATGGCGCTGCCGGAGCAATACAGCCTCATTCTGGGTGGGCAGTGGGAAACGATACAGGAGACCAACCGGGAACTGCGGCTGGTCATCGCACTCGCGGTATTTCTCGTGTTTGTCGTGCTCGCCGTGCAATACGAGCGGCTGAGCAACCCCGTGGTCATCATGGCCAGCGCCCCGCTCGCGCTTGCGGGCGTGGTGGGCCTGCTGTGGCTGACCGGTACGCCGGCGAGTGCGCCGGTGTTTCTTGGGGTGATCCTGCTCATTGGCATCGTAGTGAACAACGCCATCCTGCTGGTTGAATACATCGAGCGCGGCCGTCGACAGGGACTGGAGATGCGCGAGGCCGTGCTGGAGGCGGGAGGAGTCCGCCTCCGCCCCATCCTGATGACGACACTGACCACCGTCGCAGGCATGCTGCCGCTGGCGCTCGGCATGGGTGCCGGCGCCGACATCATGCAACCTCTGGCACTCAGCGTAGTGGGTGGGCTGGTGACAGCCATGCTGCTGACACTGTTCTTCGTGCCCTGTCTATACGTGGTGGTCCAGGCTCTGGTGGAGCGGCTGACACGGCTGCTACTGCACGGCCCGACGCGCCCGCCAGACGAACAAGTGGCCTACGACCGATGAGACGTCTGGCCAGGGAATTCTTCTCCACGCTGCTGCATGCTCTGCGGAACCTGATGCCGATTGTGCTGGTCGTCAGCGTGTTCCAGTTCGGGGTGCTGCGTCAGGTGCCGGATGGTCTCGCCACCATGGTCATCGGACTCGGTATCGTGGTGATTGGCGTGGCGCTGTTCCTGCAGGGCCTGGAGATGGGCATCTTCCCGATCGCCCGCAATCTATCGGATGAGTTCACCGCCAAGGGGTCACTGCCCTGGCTGATGATTTTCGGATTCTTCATCGGTTTCTCCGCAGTGATCGCGGAACCGGCATTGATCGCGGTCGCCGAACAGGCCGAGCTGATCAGCGAAGGGCGGATCGATCCGCTGACCTTGCGGGTCCTGGTCGCCAGTTCGGTCGGTGCCGTAGTAGCGCTCGGCATTCTGCGCATCATCCTCGGACTGCCGCTGCACTGGCTGATGATCGGCGGTTACCTTACCGTGGTGCTGGTGACGTTTTTCGCCCCCGAAGAAATCGTTGGTCTAGCCTACGACTCCGGCGGTGTCACCACCAATATCGTGACTGTCCCTCTGATCGCCGCCCTAGGTCTCGGGCTGGCGGCGGCCATCCGCGGTCGCAACCCGCTGATCGACGGGTTCGGGCTCGTTGCGCTGGCGGTGATGGTGCCGATGATCACCGTCCAGCTCTACGGCGTGATGGTATTCACGCTCACCGATCCGGAAACCGCCGTTGCCAGTGGCGAGGTCATCGCGACGCTCGAAGAGCAGACCGCGAATGTCGTACCCGGGACGGCCAGTGGCCTGCTGATGGATCTGGCGCGCATGTTCCGTGATGTGTTGCCCATCATCCTCGTGGTGCTGATATTCCAGTACCTGGTGATTCGCAAGCGCATCCCCCACCTGGCCATGGTTACCTTTGGTTTCGTTTTGGTCATCATCGGTCTCTACGCCTTTGTCGTCGGCCTTAAGCTCGGCCTGTTCCCGATCGGCGAGAACATGGCAGAGCAGCTTATCGCTCATGGCAGTGTTTCATGGCTTTACCTGTTTGCCTTCGCGATCGGCTTCGCGACGACCATGGCTGAGCCCGCGTTGATCGCGATTGGTGACAAGGCGGAGGAGGCGTCTGCAGGGCGTATCCGCAGCAACGCGATACGCCTCGTGGTCGCTCTGGGTGTCGCGGTCGGGATCACCATTGGTGTTCATCGCATCATTACAGGCGACTCGATCCATTTGTACATCATTGGCGGATACTCCATCGTCATCCTGCTGACATTCCTGGCACCACGCTACATCATCGCCCTGGCATACGACCTCGGCGGTGTGACGACTTCCGAGGTGACTGTGCCACTGATCACCGCGCTCGGCATCGGGCTCGCCACCAATATCGAAGGGCGCAGTGTCATGATCGACGGGTTCGGCCTGATCGCCTTTGCATCGATTTTCCCCATCGTCAGCGTCATGCTGTACGCCATCCTTGCGGACTTACTGGCAAGACAACGAGGTGCAATGACATGAAGTTTTCTGTCCTGGTGGCCATACTGGCCGAGGAAATGGAGGACCGCGCCATCGACATCGCGCGCGAGTCGGGCGCCGGTGCAGTGACCCTGCTCAATGCCCGGGGTATCACCGGTGATGAGAAAAAAACGTTCTTCGGGCTGACCTATGAGGGCTCGCAGTCAGTCCTGCTGTTCGTACTGGAAAAAAAGCTGTCGCTGCAGGTTCTGAAATGCCTGACCAAGGAGCTCGATCTCGACAACGATTCACGCGGTATTGCCTTTACGGTACCGCTGGAGCATCTCGGGGGTATCGATACCCGCGAGGTCACACAATTCACCCGCAAGATTGAAGACGAAATCTAGGAACGGTCATGAGTAACGAACAATCCCGAAAATTGGTCGCCGATCTGATGATCAGCGAGGTGCATACCATTTCACCCATGGCGACGCTGCGCGACGCCATGGAAAAGATGCGCGACTGCAAGGTGAAGTCACTGGTCGTTGAAAAACGCAGCGATGGAGACGCCTGGGGTCTGATCACCTATACGGCTATCCTCCGTGCCATCATCCAGGAGGAAGGCGACGTCGATCTGATCAATGTCTACGACATCGCGCTGAAACCCGCCCTGCTCGTCCCGCGTCAGCTTGAGGTCCGGCACGCGGTGCAGATGATGCTGAACTTCGGCGTGAAGCGCCTGATCGTCACCAGCAACAACGAACTCCAGGGCATCATCACCGTGAACGACATCGTCGGCGCCATCCTCGAGAAGATGGACATCTGAGGCTGGGGCTCAGCGGTACAGTACCGCGCCCAGGCCCGCCGACAACACCACGAGCAGCCAGCTCGGCCAGCGTCCATGGGCAAGCGCGACAAGCACTGCGCCGGCTACGGCAAGATCGACCCACTCCGTGATGCCCGCGATAAACACGGGGTCATAGAGAGCTGCCGCCACCAGGCCCACGACGCCCGCATTGAGCCCGGCA